>CAYYCV010000023.1:22764-42045 GCA_964470405.1 uncultured Caryophanales bacterium | reverse complement strand
AATACTCAAAAATCCAGTGTAAATACGTGGATCATTATAAAATATAAAAGTCTTGCCTTGATTTATTCCGTTATCCATGAACGGCTCGTTAAATAATTTAAACATTTCATCATCTATTAGATTATATCGATTTTTAACGACATCCCAATCCTCTCCCAAGTCAAAATATGCCTTCCCGAATCCTTCGCTTTTGTTATATAGCTGGTTGGACCGCCATCATCATATTTTCCGAGCATCACCTTTTTGCTAAATCCATTATGAGTGGCTTGATCCATGATATCATTAATCCATCCATGCGCGTGAACTCAAAGCAACACAAAAAAGCCCGGCAACGGATAAAGTAACGATCGACGGACTGACAACGGAGTTTATATTTACGATAAATGGTTACTTATTTCATGCATTTAATCTCCACCAATACCCGTTATAATATACCATAGGTTTCTTTTATTTGCTAGATCATAGCCCATGTATCCGCCCCGAAGCTCGCCTAAGATGGCGGCGGGTTGACTTGTGATTTTTTGTTGTGATATTATATTTAAGTATGTTTCATCTGTCGGGAACCATTTGGAATGACACGGTTGGAGAAGTGCAGGGGAGGTGTTTAGATGTCTCGCAAGTGTTACGTTACAGGCAAGGCTCCGTCACAAGGAAACCATGTTTCTCACGCCCATAACAAAACCAAACGGACGTGGGGAGTGAATGTACAGAAAGTCCGTATATTGGTGGACGGCAAGCCGAAGAAAGTCTATGTGAGCACCCGCGCTCTGAAATCAGGCAAGGTGACGCGCGCGTAATTCCGAATAGACAAAAAGCACCTGTGAGCTGGGTGCTTTTTTTAATGCGCTTTACCAGTTCAGATCCATGGAGATTAATTTTTATTAAACGTATTAAGGATAGCCTTGACAAAGCCCCCTAAAAAGCGGGGAAGCTTGATGGTGTAAAATTTCATCTCCAGCCCTCCTAAGTGTTTTCTTTAATATGTATATTCACCAATTCGGAAAAAGTACCTAAAAAAGACAGCATGCCGTTTGAAAGTCTGATGGAAAACAGACGAGGCAGGGGTTGGGGATCGTCTTCCGATCGCAATTGTCCTCGGATTTCCCGGTTTCACAACCCTCCGGGAAAAAATCCGCGGACAAAGGCGACCCCTTTCGTTTCTCTAACCAATCCTCCACCCCTGCGCCGATTTTTCACCACACTTTTAAAAAGAGGCTATTCTCTCAAAGCGGCGATTGCCGCAGCACGGTCTTTGCTGCCGAACACCGCCTGCCCCGCAACCAGAACGCTCGCCCCCGCCCGGATGACCTGTGGCGCCGTCTCCCGGTTGATTCCGCCGTCGACCTCGATCCGCACATGCCGAAGCGCCTTGTCGTCCAGCATCGCTCGCAAGGAGGCGATTTTCTGCAGCGTGGAGGCGATAAAGTGCTGGCCGCCAAAACCGGGATTCACCGTCATGACCAGAACATAATCGACATCGCTTAAAATCGGCTCCACCGCCGCCAGCGGCGTAGCCGGGTTCAGCACCACCCCGGCCCGCTTGCCTTGCTCCTTGATCAACTGCACCGTGCGATGCAAATGGGGACAGGCTTCGACGTGCACCGAAATCCAATCCGCTCCCGCTTGGGCAAATTCGGGAATATACATGTCCGGACGCTCTATCATCAGATGAACATCGAGCGGCAGCCGGGTGTGCGGCCGTATAGCGCGAACGACAAGCGGGCCGAAGGTGATATTCGGAACGAAATGTCCATCCATCACATCGACGTGAATCCAATCCGCCCCGCCGGACTCCACTTCTTTGATTTCATCCGCCAGTTTGGCAAAATCCGCCGACAAAATCGACGGTGCGATGTACAACGCCATCAGTATCTCCTCTTTCTTTGCATGATTTCCTCCAGAAACAGCAAGTAGTGCTCGTATCGCGACGATGTAATCTCCCCCGCGTTTCGCGCTTCGATCACGCGGCACCCCGGTTCCTGACGATGCAGGCAGCCGCGAAATTTGCATTCGGGCATCAAAGCGCGGAACTCGCGGAAGCCATAAGCCAAATCCTCCGGCTCGAAAGGCTGGAAGTCAAGCTGGCTGAATCCGGGCGTATCCGCGACAAATCCGCCGTCAGGCAAAGGAATCAGCTCGACATGCCGCGTCGTATGCTTGCCGCGCCCCAGTTTGGCGCTGATCCGGTTCGTTTCCAGGTTCAGATGCGGCATCATCGCATTCAACAGGGACGACTTGCCGACGCCGGACTGACCGGCAAACACGGCAATCCGGCCTTCCATGTATTTTAAAATTCGGGCGATGCCTTCTTCTTTCCGCGCGCTGGTGATCATCACTTCGTAACCGATCAACGCATACTGCTCCACGAGTTGGCGGATCATCGCTTCGCTGATCGCGCCCTTGTCCTCCGACGCAAGGTCGTGTTTGGAAAAACAGATCACCGTCTCCAACCCGGCATTCTCCGTATGAACCAAAAATTTGTCCAACAACTGCAAATTCATGGCCGGCTCGTCGATCGAAAAGACCAACATGGCCAAATCGACATTGGCGATCGGCGGGCGCACCAATTCCGAAGTCCGGGGAAGCAACTCCTCGACCGTGCCCTCATCGTTTTCCGTCAAGCTGTAAACGACCCGGTCCCCGACCAGGGGAACGAGGCCCTTTTTTTTAAATACCCCCCTCGCCCTGCATCGAACGACGAAGGCGGAAGCATCGTCATCCAAAACATAATAATACCCGCTCAAAGCTTTCACAATCAATCCTTGCGGCATCGATCCGCCTCCATTTTATGGATTGGCCTCCGAATTCGCGCCGTCGGCGCCATCGGCGCTTGTCGGCGGCGTCGGCGTCGGGCTCTCCTCCGCCTGCGTCCGATCATCCGGCTGAACATACTGCTCCCGCTGCTGCTGCACATCTTTGTAGGTCATCGTCACGCTGTCGATCGGTATGTCGTTCTGGTAAATCGAAATGACGGCATTATGCGTGGAATCGGACAATACCACCATCACCGGGAAGGAAGTGGCCGTCGTAATCTCCCTCGTGCCCCAGTCAACATGCTCCCCGCGGGAATCGCTGATCAGAATCTTGATGACCGTTTTGACGCCTTCCTGCGTCGGTTTGACGGACACATTGCTGACGCCTTCAATGGCATCTTCCGGAAACCCCGCGCTGACGTAAATGGTCACTTCCGATCCCACTTCGGCCTGCGTGTTCGGCTCATACGGAAATTGCTTGTAAACCAGTCCTTCATCGACAAAGCTTTTGCCTTTTTCCACCCGGGGGATCAAATTCGCTTTTCTCAACGTGGCTTCCGCTTCGCTTTGCTTCAAGCCTTTCAAATCGGGCACCTTCACCGTGCCCAACCCTTGGCTGACGGTCAGCGTCACCACCGCTTTGTAGGGGTCAAACTCCTCGTTGGCCACCGGCGATTGATGAATTACGGTTCCTTCCGGCTGATCGCTCGTCATCTGGACAATTTGAATTTGGTCTTCCGTCACGACCGACTGCAATTCCATTTTGGCGTCGTTAATTTTTTCCCCCATATAGCTTTTCATGACTTTCAATTCCGGGCCTTTGCTTACCGTAAAGCGGATCGGCGTGCCGGTCTTCACCGTTTCCCCCGCCTTCTCCTGGCTGACAACGAAATCCTTCTCCACATCCCGGTTGAACACATAGTCCGGTTGCGCCATCAACTCCGCTTCTTCAAGCAAGTGCTGCGCATCCGCAACATCCATGGAAACCACATTGGGAACAGCCACCTCGGGAACGCGCAGCTTATCCTTGACATAGCCGATGCCATACCCGGTTGCAAACAACAGGACGGCAATCACAATCGACCAGACCGCCGGGGCCACCCATTTTCTTTTCTTCTTCTCCATCCCGTTCCAATGGACGAGCGTTTCCCGATCCTGATCGGTTTCCCCCGACAATCGGGTCGGACGAATGGCCGGAATCACCCGCGTCCTCTCCTCGTCGCTGTCGTCCTCCTCCCGCTCAAAAACGATTTTCGGCTCATTCCTTTTGTCCGGAAGCAAGCAGCTCTCCAAATCGTCCAGCATCTGTCTGGCCGATGCGTAACGTTCATCCTTGCTTTTGCGCATCGCTTTTAAAATGATATTTTCCACGCTTTGCGGAATCAGGGGATTCACCTTGCGCGGTTCCTCCACTTCCTCCTGAAGGTGCTTCAAGGCGATGCTGATCGGGCTTTCCCCAAGAAAGGGAAGGCGGCCCGTCAACATCTGATAGAGCACAATGCCGAGCGAATAAATATCCGATTGCTCCCCCTGCGAGACGCCTTTGGCATGCTCAGGGGAAAAATAATGAACGGACCCGATCACGGAGCCGGTCTGGGTAATGTCCGAAGAAGTGGCGGCCCGGGCAATACCGAAATCCGTCACCTTCACCCGCCCGTTTTTGCCGATTAAAATATTGTGCGGTTTGATATCCCGATGAATAATTTGGTTATGATGTGCGTGATCCAGCGCGTCGCAAATCTGCGAAGCGATATGAACGGCTTCCTCTACTTGCAGGGGCGCGTGCTCCTTAATTTTCTCATTCAGATTGGTTCCCTCGATATATTCCATCACAATGTAGTGAATGTCGCCCTCGCGGCCGACGTCGTAAATGCTTACCACATTAGGGTGGGACAATGAAGCCGCAGACTGCGCCTCGCGCTGAAAACGGCGAATGAAATCCTCATCGTGCACAAACTGCTGGCGCAGCACCTTGATTGCCACATTCCGGTTCAACAAAATATCGTGAGCTTTGTACACCAAAGCCATACCGCCGCCGCCGACGCGGGTGATGATCTCGTATCTGCCGCCCAACTCCTGTCCAATCATGCGCTCACCCTTCTTCTCGATCCGCTTGCTCGTTGGCAAGCAGGACTACGGTAATGTTATCGTCCCCGCCCGCTTGTAAGGCGAGTTCTATCAGCATTCCGGTTTTCTGTTCCATTGCGCAGTCGGCAAGCAAAATATCCTGGATCGCCCGGGAATCGGTCAAACTGCTTAATCCATCGCTGCACAGCAGAATGAAATCCCCCTCGCTCCAGGTGTGCTCGTTGATTTCCACTTCCACCTCGGGCTCGGTTCCCAACGCCCGGGTCAACACATTTCTTCTCGGATGAACAGCCGCTTCCTCCTGGGTAATCTGCCCGTTTCGGACCAGTTCGTTGACGAGCGAATGATCCTCGGTCAACTGGATCATGGAGTCGGCGTTGACCCTGTACGCGCGGCTGTCGCCAATATGGGCGACGATCACCGAGCCGGAGTCGGCCAATGCCAGCACGATCGTCGTCCCCATACCGGCGTATTGTTCGTTCGTTGCGGCCAGTTCGGCCACCTTCCTGTTGGCGCCGCGAATCGCCTCGCCGATTCGCGCCCTGCGCTCCTTGACGGACATGGCGCTATGTATCGATTGCAGTTCGGATTGAATCGTCTCGATCGCCGTCTGACTGGCGATATCGCCGGCCTGATGGCCTCCCATGCCGTCGGCCAATACGGCCAAAGTCACGCCGTTAAGATTCTCTTGCACCGCAACCCGGTCTTCATTGATTGCCCGAATTCGTCCGATATCGGTTTGATAGGCCGTCCTCATTCCAATCTTCACCTCGCAGTGGATTCCATATGCTTTGCGCGCAATTGGCCGCATGCGGCGGCGATGTCTCCGCCCTGTTCCCTTCGGATGGTCACATTCAATTTGTGACCCGCCAAAATACGCTGAAATTCAAATATGTCATCGCGCGGCGTCCGCGTATACTTGCGTTCGGGCACGTAATTTACAGGGATCAGATTAATGTGGCACGGTATTCCCATTCCGTTGAGCACTTTCCCCAGCTCGTCGGCATGCTCGGGGCGGTCGTTCATGTTTCCGATCAAAGCGTATTCGAAGGTCAGCCGCCTTCCGGTCTTATCCGCGTAGTACTTGCACGCCGTTAACAAATCGTCCAGAGGGTACCGGCGATTGACCGGCATCAGTCTGGAGCGCAGCGCGTCGTTGGGCGCATGAAGCGAAATGGCCAGGCTGATCTGGGTGTCCTCGTCGGCAAATTTATAAATATTCGGTACGATGCCGCTGGTGGATACCGTAATGTGGCGCTGCCCGATATTCAGGCCTTTCGGGTGGATCATCAACCGTAAAAACCGCATCAGCGCGTCATAGTTCTCAAACGGCTCGCCAATGCCCATCACCACGATGCTGCTTACCCGGCCGCCATCCGCATCCAGCATCCTCTGCGCATGCACCACCTGAGCCGCGATCTCTCCGGGACTCAAATCCCGCTTGAGCCCGCCCAGCGTGGAAGCGCAAAACGTGCATCCCATCCGGCATCCGACCTGGGTGGTGACACAGACGCTGTTTCCGTAACGGTGCCTCATAATGACCGTTTCAATCGCATTGTTGTCGTGCAGATCAAACAGAAACTTGACCGTGCCGTCCTTCGATTGGAAACGGGTGATTTCATTCAGCGCGACAAACTGAAAGCTTCCCTCCAGTTGCTGTCGAAGGCGTTTGGACAGGTTGCTCATCGATTCGAAGCGATCGACGCGCTTGACGTAGAGCCAATCAAAAATTTGCTCGGCGCGAAAGGCCGGTTCCCCTGTTCCCCGAACCCAATCCTGCATCTGTTCAAAAGACAAGTCATAAATAAACGGTTTCATCTCATCACAACCCGGTTCAAAGTTTACAAGCTTCCCATTTCGTCCGACACCTTCGTCTATTTTATCATAAAAGCCCCGACAGGTTAAAGGCTGTCACTTATTCCCTTTTGTTTCCTCATCCGGGCGATAAAAAAACCGTCGGAATGAAATTGATGCGGCAAAATTTGAATCATTCCGGCGGGCAAGCCGGCATTCGCGCCGTTCGGCCAGGCCCGTTTCTCCTCCTCATTCGGCGGTTCCAGAACGAAATGGGGACAGCGCTCCAGAAAGCGGGAGATCATATGCCGGTTCTCCTCGTCCAATATCGTGCATGTGCTGTACACCAACACGCCTCCGGGCTTTAGAAGCGGCGCGACGGCCTGCAAAATTTCGCATTGAAGCTCCGCGATGCCGGCCACATCCTCTTCCTTCCGGGCCCATTTCAGGTCGGGCTTGCGGCGGACAATGCCGAAACCCGAGCAGGGAGCGTCCAGCAAAATCCGGTCAAAGCTTGCGGGATCGAATCGCTCATGCAAACATCTCGCGTCTGCCGTCAACGTGCGGATGCTGCCCAGGCCGAGCCGCTTCGCCTGCGCGTCCACCAGATTTCGTTTGTGCGCGTGAATGTCCGCCGCCCGGATGTCGCCCCGATCGTTCATCGTTTCCGCGATGTGCGTGGTCTTGCCCCCCGGCGCCGCGCAGCAATCCAGCACGCGCATGCCCGGCTCGGCCGCCAGGACGGCCGCCACCAGCATCGAGCTTTCATCCTGGATCGAATAGTCCCCGTTGGCGTAGCCGGGATAATGGGCCATGTTGCCCCATCCTTCAACGATCAGGCCCGGTTCGGCCAGCGGGGATCGCCTAGCCGTCAAACCGTCCCGCGCCAGCTTCTCCATGTATTCGTCCGGGCTGTATTTCATCCGGTTCACGCGAATGCTCGCATGCGGCGGCTGATTGTTCGACGCGCACATCCGCTCGGCCGCTTGCTCCCCAAACTGTGCGATCAGGCGTTCCACCAGCCACTGCGGGTGGGAGTGCCGCAAGGCAATCCGCCGGGCCGGATCGAGATCCGCGGGCAGCTTAAGCTCCTCCTTCCGGCGGATGACGCTGCGCAACACGCCGTTGACCATGCCCGAAATTCCCTGATGGCCCCTTCGCTTGGCGATCGTCACCGCCTCGTTGACCACGGCGTGGTCGGGGATGCGATCCAGATAATACAGTTGGTAGAAGCTGAGCCGCAGCAAACAGCGAATCCACCCGTCCAGCCGGTCGAGTCCCCTGGACACAAACGGCGCGAGGAAATAATCGATCGTATTGGCGCGCTGAAGCGTTCCATACACCAATTCCGTCGCCAGCGCGGCATCCGGCCGCTCCAGCTTCAGCTTCTCCAGCGTTTGGTTCAGCGCCAGATAGCTGTAGGCCTGCCCTTCCTCGACCCGGACCAGCGTGTCCAGAGCGGCTTCGCGAGCGGAGCGAACCCGCTTGGCCGAAGCTTGCGAAAAACCCGATTTCGACTTCACGCGCTCACTCCCCCAGCACAAGATCGGCAGGAACGCTCCTGCCCCTGGAGAATTCCCCCGCGTCCATCGCCTTTTTTCCCGCGGGCTGAACCCGGGTCAAAAGCAGAAGGCCGCCGCCCGTCATGACCTTCATGCCTTGTTCGTCCATGCCGATCACCGTTCCGGGCCGGACCGGCGCTCCCGAAGCGGTGTGGAACCGTTCCCCGATCCGCCCCTCCTCCGGCAGCGGCCGACAGGACCACACCTTGAACACTTCGCCTTCCCAGAGCGTAAAAGCGCCCGGCCACGGGCACAAGCCCCGCACCTGATTGAAAATCTCGACATTGGTTTTTTCCCACCGGATGCGCTCGTCTTCCCGCGTCAAATTAGGCGCGACAGTCGCTTCCCGCCAATTTTGCGGAACGGGTTGGATCGTCCCCGCCAACAGTTCGGGAAGCGTCTCTATCAACAGCCCGGCCCCGGCCACGCTTAATTTGTCAAACAGGCTGCCGGCCGTATCGGACGGTTCTATCGGCAGCCGCACCTGGCTGATGATATCGCCGGTGTCCAGCCCTCGCGCCATATACATGATCGTCACGCCGGTTTCCGGCTCGCCGTTGATGACCGCATGCTGAATCGGGGCCCCTCCGCGATACCGGGGCAGCAGGGAAGCATGAACATTGATGCAGCCGTGACGCGGATAATCCAGGATGGGCGGGGGCACGATTTGCCCGTAGGCCGCCGTGACAATCAGATCCGGCTCGTATCGGAGCACTTCCGACACCGCCAAAGGATCGCGCAATCGAACGGGCTGGAGCACCGGAATGCCGTGCTTCAACGCTTCGATTTTCACCGCCGGCGGAGCCGGAATCCGCTTTCTTCCCTTCGGCCGATCCGGCTGGGTCGCCACCGCCGCCACGGAGTATCCCGCCGACAGCAGCCGCTGCAAGGAAGGAACGGCAAATTCGGGGGTGCCCATAAATACGATGTTCACTCCATATCCTCCTGACCGATTCTAGTTTTCCGTTACGTCGACATCGGCTGTTCCGGCGATCGGCGCTTGCTCGCGCTCGTAGATGGTTTCCGCCAGATCGGTGAACAGGATGCCGTTCAAATGATCGATCTCATGCTGAAAAATGCGCGCCAGAAAGTCCTCGGCCTCGATGACGAGCGGCTTTCCGTCGCGGTCCAAGCCCACGACCTTGATTTTCTGCGCCCTCTTGACATCCCCGCTGATCCCCGGTATCGACAGGCAACCCTCCGGCCCCAATTGCTCCCCTTCCTTGAAAACGAGTTCCGGGTTCACCATTTGGATCAAGCCGCTTTCATCGTGCGGGTCCACCACGATGACCCGCTTCAATATGCCGATCTGGGGAGCCGCCAGCCCGATCCCTTCCGCATCGTACATCGTCTCCGCCATATCATCCAGAAGCTTCTGGACATTCCTCGTCACCTTCGATACCGGTTTGGAGATTTCCCGCAGGATCGGGTCCGGTTCCTTCACAATAATCCGAATAGCCATTCGCCGACTCACCTTCTTTTTAATATGCTTTGCCCTTATGTCTTGCCGCTACATCATCATCTGCGGGTTCACGTCCACGCTGATCAGCAGGTTTTCCTTCGACGCCAAATCGTCCAGCCCGGCGATCGCAAGCCGGACCACCCGTTCCGCCTGCACATCTTTCCGATATTTTACCATGCATTGGAATCGATATCTATCTTTGATCCTGGGAATCGGCGAAGCCACGGGGCCGTATACTTCCATCGGCCGATCCTCCATGCTGTCCGGAAAGGCGAATTCCGCGCGAAACCTCCGCCGGATCGACTCGGCCAATTGCTCCGCCACTTTCACAAGCAGCGTCAACTGCGGATGGGACAACGTAATCAGGATCAATTGCCGATACGGAGGATACCCCAACTTTCGGCGCATCTCAAGCTCCCTGGCGGCAAAACGCGGATAGTCGTGCTTTTCGGCGCAAAGGATGCTGTAATGATCGGGATTGTACGTCTGGATGAACACCTGTCCTTGCAGCGAATCCCTTCCGGCGCGTCCCGCGACCTGGGTCAGCAACTGGAACGTTTTCTCCGCCGCGCGAAAGTCCGGAAGATTCAGCACCGTATCCGCGGCAATGACGCCAACCAGGGTGACGCGGGGAAAATCCAGCCCCTTGGCCACCATCTGGGTGCCGAGCAGAACATCGGCCTGACCGCTGCCGAAGCGGTTCAGCAGCTTCTCGTGAGCCCCCTTCTCATTGGTGGTGTCCACGTCCATGCGAATGACGCGAAGCCCGGGGAATCCTTTGAGCAATTCTTCCTCCACGCGCTGCGTTCCCGTTCCGAAGTAGCGGATATGCTCGCTGCCGCATTCCGGGCACACCGCGGCTTCCCGTTCGGCATGCCCGCAGTAATGGCACCGCAAAGTTCGCGAATGCCGATGGTATGTCAGGGCAATTTCGCAGTGCGGACACTGGGCGACATACCCGCACGACCTGCACATGACGAACGTGGAATGCCCCCTGCGGTTCAACAGAAGAATCATCTGCTCCCGCTTCGCCAACCTGTCTTGTATCGCTTCATACAGCGGGCGGCTGAACATCGAGCGGTTGCCCGATTTCAACTGCTCCCGCATATCGACGATCTCTACCTCGGGAAGCGGCCGTCCCGCCACCCTGCGCGGCATGGCCAACAGGCGGATCGCCGGGCCCCGGCCCGATTCTTCTCCCGAACGGCCCTCCGCTTGCAGTCGGCTCCCGTCGCCTCCGGCGCCGTAAAAGCTTTCCAACGAAGGCGTAGCCGAGCCGAGCAGCACGACGGCCCGATGATGCCGGGCCCGCTCCACCGCCACTTCCCTGGCGTGATACTTCGGGCTTTCCTCCTGCTTGTACGAGCTTTCATGCTCCTCATCGATGATCATCAGGCCGAGCCGGCGAAACGGAGCGAACACGGCCGAACGGGCGCCGATGGCAATTTGAACGCCGCCCGATTGAATTTTGCGCCATTCGTCGTAGCGCTCGCCTTGGGACAGCCGGCTGTGAAGCACCGCAACCCGGTTGCCGAAACGGCTTTTGAACCGTTCCACGATCTGGGGGGTCAGCGATATTTCCGGAACGAGCACAATCGCTTCCCGCTCCAGGTTTAGACATTCCTGAATCGCCTGCAAATAAACCTCCGTTTTGCCGCTGCCCGTCACTCCGTGCAGCAGGAAAACGTCATTTCGCCGCGCGCGCAACGCGGAACAAATCGGGGCGAACGCCGCTTGCTGGTCCGCGGTGAGCGGCAGCGGCGACGTGGACGGGAAGTCCCGATCCGCATAGGGATCGCGGTACACTTCAACCTCCCTCAGCTCTATCCAGCCTTTGTCCGCCAAGGCCTTCACCGAGCCTGCGTACGCGTGCAGCTTCGCGGTTAATTCCGCCAGCCCCACAGGCTGCGGATGATCCAGCAAATACTGTAAAATGTCCCTTTGGCGCCCCGCCTTCGACGGCAGCCGTTCCATCGCTTCGCGGGCGATAGCCGAATCGGCCGGCGGAAAGACGGTCAGCCGCGTCTTCTTCGCCAGCCTGTCTTTAATCAGATGAATTTCCGTTAAAACGCCCTGCTCCAGCAATCGCTTGACCGTCTGCCCCCGATCCGGGAACCTCGCCAGCAGTTGCTCCAGCGAAATCCTCTTCTTTTCGCTCACAAAGCGTACAATGTCCAGCATTTCCGGAATCAGCCCGTTCCAAACTTCGGCGGACGATCGCTCGCCCGCCTCGATCATCCGTTCGTATCTGGCTTTCAGCGCACCCGGAATCATCGACTGCAAGGCGGAAATTTCCCGGCACAAATACGTCCGGCTCATCCATTTCGCCAGCGCGATAAGCTCCTCCGTCAAGGGAGGAATCAGGTCGAGCGCTTCCTTGATTTCCCTCAGCTTTCCATCCGGAATCTCGCTTTCGGGGCACAGCCCCACGACGAACCCCTGGATCACCCGAGCGCCGAACGGAACGCCGACCCGGCTGCCCACCTCGATCCAATCCCGCAAACGCTCCGGCACAATGTAATCGAAAGCGCGATCCGTCTGCTTCGCCGCAACATCAACGATCACCTGCGCGTACATCAATCCTCGCCCCGACTTTTTCCCAGGCGTTCGGCCACGATGCCCAACAGTTCGTCGGCCGCTTCGCGTTTGGACATGGCCGGCAGCGAGCGAACGAGTCCGGCCGCATCGTAAATATGCAAAACATTCGTGTCTTTGCCAAACCCGGCATGCTCTTCCGTCACATCGTTGGCCGCGATCAGGTCGCACCGCTTGCGCTTCAATTTCTCCATCGCATGCCGCTCCAGATGATCGGTTTCAGCGGCGAACCCGACAATGAACTGGCGGGTTTTCCGCTCGCCCAGCGCCTGCAAAATATCCGTCGTTTTTTCCAGGTTCAACACCATTTGGCGATCCTTCTTCTTGATTTTGCGATCCGCCGCCGCAACCGGGCGATAATCGGCCACCGCCGCGGCCTTGACGACAATATCCGAATCGGGAAAACATCCCATCACCGCGTCGAACATATCCTGCGCGGAAACCACCGGAATCAGACGAACTCCCTCGGGCGCGGGAAGCGGGCATGGCGCCGAAACCAACGTCACCTCGGCCCCCATAAGTCGAGCCGATTCGGCGATGGCGTAACCCATTTTCCCCGAAGAATCGTTGGTGATATAGCGCACCGGATCGATGCGCTCGATCGTGCCTCCGGCGGTGACCAGCAGCTTGCGCCCTTGCAGCGGCCTCGCCCCGGACAACCTCCGGACGATCTGAAGAAACAGCCGCTCCGGCTCCTCCAACCGCCCTTTGCCCACATAGCCGCAGGCCAGTTGGCCCTCCCCCGGTTCGGCAAACTCCACGCCGCGCCGCCTCAAGGTTTCGATATTTTGCCGCACCGCCGGGTGCGCGTACATATGCACGTTCATCGCCGGCGCAACCAACACCGGAGCCGTTGTGGCAAGCAAAGTGGTGCTGAGCATGTCGTCGCAGACGCCGACCGCCATCTTCGCGATTATATTGGCCGTAGCCGGAACGACGACGAACAGATCGGCCGCATCGGCCAAATGAATATGCGATACCACCGCGGGATCGTCCTCCGCAAACGTATCCGTCACCACGCGATGCCGCGATAACGTCTGAAATGTCAGCGGCGCTATAAACTTACAGGCCGATTCGGTCATGATCACATGCACGTCCGCTCCGGCCTGAACCAGCTTGCTGCACAGCGAAGCCGCCTTGTAGGCGGCGATTCCCCCGCAAATTCCCATGACGACGGTTTTCCCCGCAAGCATTGCATCGACCACGCTTCCATAGGTTAATGTTCAATGAAAAAAACAACAACCCGCGAAGGTTGTCCTGTATATCTCCCTATTTCCATTTTACTTGATTCGTTCGTATTTAATCAATCCTTCATATATTTCTTCCAAAGCGATACCGACGTATTTGTGCGATTTTTCATGCTGTATATTGGTTCTGGTCCCGTCCCGCAATAATCTGGCCCGCTTGGCGGCGGCGACCACCAGCGAATATTTGCTGTCGATCTTGGCCGTCATTTCATCAATCGATGGATATAACATGTCATGCACCTCGTTTTTCACTTGATATGGAATCAAAGATAAAGATTTTTCAGGGAATGCTTGATGGATGGCAACACTCTTTCTTTCCTGCAATGCTCCGCGGTAATGATCGACTGAATCCGGCCGACCGCTTTGTCGATTTGGTCGTTTACCACGGCGTAATCATAATGCTCCAGCAGCTTGATTTCCTCCATGGCTACCGACATTCGATTGCTGATGGCCTCCTCCGTTTCGGTCCCGCGATTGATGATCCGGCATCTCAATTCATCCAAAGAAGGCGGCATCAAAAAGATGAACACGCCCCCAGGGAACTTGTCCTTCACCTTCAATGCCCCCTGGACGTCAATTTCCAGGATAATATCGTTGCCCCGGTCTATCGAATCTTCCACGAACTTGCGCGGGGTTCCGTAGTAATTCCCTACGTATTCCGCCCACTCCAGCAATTGATCGCGGCGAATCATCGAGAGGAATTGGTCCCTGGTCTTGAAGAAATAATTCTCGCCTTCCTTCTCTCCGTGGCGCGCAGGGCGGGTCGTCGCCGAAACCGAGTAGATCAAGTCCGGCGTCGATTGGCGCAGCGCCGCGCATACCGTGCCTTTGCCGACCCCGGAAGGACCGGACAAAACGATCAATCGTCCCTTATCCATTGTGCAACCCCATCTTATTCTTCACTTTCCTCTTCCTTGCTCGACAGACGATGCGCTACCGTTTCAGGCTGAACGGCGGAGAGGATCACATGATCGCTGTCCGTGATGATCACCGCGCGGGTGCGTCTGCCATAAGTGGCGTCAATCAGCATGTGGCGGTCTCTGGCTTCCTGAATGATTCTTTTGATTGGAGCGGATTCCGGGCTGACGATCGATATAATTCGATTCGCTGAAACAATGTTACCAAATCCAATATTAATCAATTTAATGGCCACGTCCTATCCCTCCCAAACCGATACTTTTTCAACTTGGCGAACCCGCCTTTTCCAGCCTACTCGATGTTCTGCACCTGCTCGCGAATCTTCTCCAGCTCCGCCTTCATTTCGACAACGAGCCGGACAAGCTCCAGATGATTGGCTTTGGAGCCAATCGTGTTGACCTCCCTGTTCATTTCCTGAACGATAAAATCAAGCTTCCTGCCCACCGATTCGTCGGAAGACAGCAGCGTCCTGCCTTGCTGGAAATGGCTCCGCAATCTCGTCAACTCTTCGTCGATATTGGAGCGGTCCGCGAACAGCGCAACTTCCGCAACCAGCCTGTTTTCATCCAGAACGGCCTCCCCCAGCACAGCGTCCATTCGCTGCCGCAATTTGGCCCGATACTCCTCGGCGACCTGCGGCGCCAATGAAATCATCTGTGCGGCCCACCCTTGCAGTTTGTCGAATCTGTCGGACAAATCCGCAAAAAGATGCCGTCCCTCCGCCTTCCTCATACTCAACAGTTGCTCCATCGCTTCCTGCACCATCTCGTTCAATACTTGTCCGATCCGCGCCTCGGCTTCTTCCGAATGATCGCGAAACGCAACCAACTCCGGAAGCCCCAGCATATCGCTCAAATCGATGGATCCGGACAGCCCGAACCTTTGCTTCAATTGTTCCGCCGCCTGATGGTACGCTTCGGCAAGGGGCCAGTCGATCACCGCGTCTTTCCTTGCGGCGTCGTCTCCCTCGCACGATATGAACACATCAACCCGCCCGCGTCTGACCGATTGCTGTATGATTTTCTTCAGCGAGCTTTCCCATATCATCCACTCGCGCGGCATGCGAATCATCACTTCGCTATAGCGGTGATTCACCGACTTGATGTCGACTTGCAGCCGGCAGCCTTCCGCCAAGCGGTCCGTGTGGCCGAAACCGGTCATGCTTCGAACCATTCCGATCACATCCATTTACCTATTCTAATTCATTTCGTTAGAGGGTACAAGTGCGGATTGCTTTTCCCCCATACATATTTTGTCAGAGCAACCGACATTTCAAAGAGCAGAAACGGCGTAATCAGATAAATGCCGTGAAAATATTTCATGACCGTATCCAGCAGTTCCTCGGCGATCCGCACTCCCATCCTGCGGCCCTCCTCGCCCTCCAGACCGGACATGCGCGCCCTCACCTCGTCGGAAAGCTGGATCCCCGGCACCTCATTGTGCAAATACTCCGCATTGCGCCCGCTGGCCAACGGCATCACGCCGATAAAAATCGGAATGCCCAGATGCTTGGTCGATTCGTAAAGCTGCTCGACCAAACGATGGTCGTAAATCGGCTGGGTCATGATGTAATCGGCGCCGGATTTCACTTTGCGCTCCAGCCTTTCCACCGCCTTGTTGAAATTTCTGACATTGGGGTTAAAGGCGCCGCCGACCACAAAATCCGCTTTTTGCTTCAAGGGCTTGCCGGAAAACGAAATGCCCTCGTTTAACTGTTTGATCATACGAATGATTTCAAACGATGTCAAATCGTAGACCGAACTGGAGCCGGGCAAGTCCCCGAAGCGCGCCGGATCGCCGGTCACCGCAAGCAAATGATCGATCCCGAGCGCATCCAGCCCCATCAAATGGGATTGCGTTCCGATCAGGTTTCGATCGCGGCAGGCGATATGAACCAGCGGGCGAACATCCAGCTTCTCCCGAATCAGGGAGCCGAGCGCCATATTGCTCATTCGCGTCACGGCAAGCGAATTATCCGCCATGGTGATCGCGTCCACGCCCGCCTCCTTCAGCGCCTCGCAGCCTTTCATGAACCTGCGGACATCCAGATCCCGCGGCGGGTCCAACTCCACGATCACGGTATGCCTTTGTTTGACCAAATCGACCAGGGACTTCTTTCTTTCGGCAGCGCCCGACGCGCCCTCCAGATCCGGCACGGGCTCCAGCCCCGGCTTGGCCTGGGGCGAATTCGAAACGGCCGCGCGCGCGGAAGACCGAGCGCGGCCGGCCGCGCCGTCAGGCTCCTCCGGGCCGTCGGGAGCCACGCCGCTCAAGGCGGCCGCCATCGCCTGAATGTGCTCCGGCGTCGTGCCGCAGCATCCGCCGACAATCCGCGCGCCCAACCGGGCGAATTGAACGGAGCTTTCCGCAAAATATGCCGGGGTGGCGACATAGGTGTAGCGCCCGTCCACGTAGTCCGGGATGCCCGCATTGGGGAACACGGACAAAGGGAACGGCCGGGACGGCGGCAATGTTTCCATCGCCCGCATGATCCCGTTCGGCCCGGTGCGGCAGTTCAATCCGAGCACGTCGGCGCCTTCGTGCCGCAGGCGATCATATGCCTCGGACAAAGCGAAGCCGTCCTGCGTTCGCCCGATATCCTCCACGGCGAATTGGCAAATCAGTGGAATCTCGCTCATTTTCCGGATCAGCCTGACCGCAATCAGCATTTCTTCCAAATCGTAAAAGGTTTCCAACACGAAACCGTCTATTCCCGCGTCCAGCAAGGCTTCAATTTGCTCCTGAAAATCGTGCTTGATCTGGGAGGTCCGAACATTTTTGCGCTTGCCCGCCCGGATCGATCCGATCGCGCCCGCCACGTAAGCGTCGCCGCCCACCGCTTTGCGGGCGATCTCCACCCCTCTGCGGTTGATCGCCGCCACTTCCCGCTCCAGGCCGTACTTCGACAGCTTCTCGCGGTTGGCGGAAAACGTATTGGTTTCTATAAACCTTGCGCCGGCCTGATAATATCGCCGATGCACATCCTCGATCACTTCGGGTTTGGTCAGGTTCAACTCCTCATAAGAAATGCCTACGGGAAAGCCAATCTGATACAAGTACGTGCCCATGGCTCCGTCGCCAATCAGAATATGGCGCTTGATTTCTTCAAGCAAATTTCCCTTCATTTCGTTCCCACCCCCTGAAACACTTCCTCCGCGGGGCCCGTCATGTAGACGTGATTGTCCGCTTCATTCCATTCTATCAACAAATCCCCGCCTTTCAAAGACACGACGGCGATCCGGTCTGTCAATCCGTTCAGAACGGAGGAGACCAGAGTCGCGCAAGCGCCCGTTCCACAGGCCAACGTCGGCCCCGCGCCGCGCTCCCAAACCCGCATGTCAATCCGGGTACGCGAATGCACCGAGGCGAATTCGACATTGATCTTGTTCGGAAATAAAGAATGGACTTCCAGCTTCGGCCCCCAGCGGTGAAGATCGAAATCGACGGCGTCCTGCACGTAGATGACGCAGTGCGGATTGCCCATGGAAACGGCGGTGAATTCAAACGAGGTTCCGTCCACTTCAATCGGATGGCCCAAAACAACGTCCCGGTCTATCGTTGTCGGCACCTTCGTTCCCTTGAGCACCGGCTCGCCCATATCCACCCTGACGGTTTTTACGGCGGAGCCTTCGACATTCAACTGTACGGTTTGCGCACCTGCGCCTATGGTTTCGATCTTGATTTCCCGTTTGTCGGTCAAGCCGCGTTCAAACACATACTTGGCCACGCAGCGGATGGCATTCCCGCACTGTTCCGCCTCCGAGCCGTCGGAATTCATAATCCGCATCATGAAATCGGCCTTCTTCGACGGCAAAATATAGACCAGCCCGTCCGCGCCGATGCCGAAGAAACGGTTGCAATGGCGAACGGCCAATTGCGCGGCGTCATCCGGCAATTGCCGCTCCCCCGCCACGATGATAAAATCGTTCCCCAGCCCGTGCATCTTTGTAAAATTCATCCCATTTCACTCCTCTTGCCTAAACCATTCATATTGAACTATCATAACGCAATCAGGCATGAAAGCATAGTTTTGATTTCAAAATTTCAGAACGTCAACGGCCTGCGGCTGTACTTGATCTTCTTCTTTCCCGGCGCGGGGCGCATGGAGCTGAACAATCCGACCAGAAAAGTAGGGATTCCCGCCGCCGCCAGCACGATGATCCACTCGCCCACGCCAAGCGAAGCGGTTTTGAAAATCGGCTGCAGCGCGTCGATATAGACCACGCCCAGGAGCAACAGCACGGAAGAAACCACGGACAGCACCAGGTAGCGATTTTGCAGCGGGTTGCGGTGAAAGACCGATCGCGAGCTGCGGCAATCGAATACATGGATCAATTGGGCCATGACCAGGGTGGCGAATGCGACCGTTTGCGCTTGGACCAGTCCGTCGGGCCCGGCGCCTTTCCATTCCAGCATCAGCCAGAACGCGCCCAGCGTGCAAAGCCCGATCAGCACGCCGCGGCTGACGATTTTCCAGCCCAATCGACGCGAGAAAATATTTTCCTTGGCCGACCGCGGTGCTTGCAGCATCAGATCCTTTTCCGCCTGATCCACGCCGAGCGCCATCGCCGGCAAACCGTCCGTCACCAGGTTGACCCAAAGAATCTGAATCGGCACCATCGGAAGCGGCATCCCCATCATCATCGCGATAAACATCGTCAATATTTCGCCCACGTTCGACGCCAGCAAATAGCGGATAAATTTGCGGATATTCTCGTATATCCCCCGCCCTTCCTCGATCGCCGCCACAATCGAGGTAAAGTTGTCGTCGCTCAACACGAGCGACGACGCCTCCATGCAAACGTCGGTGGCCGGCACGCCCCTGGCGATCCCCCTTTCCGCCCCTTTTATAGCGGGCGCGT
>CAYYCV010000023.1:12024-22754 GCA_964470405.1 uncultured Caryophanales bacterium | reverse complement strand
GTCAACGCCGACGGCGCGGATGCCACGATGGTAGAAAAGGTCGCGCGCCCCCCCCAACACCCCCCGCGCCCACGCCTCCTTGGAAACGTCGGTGCCCGTCACGCCCATCGCGATCCCGATGTCCGCCGCTTTGATCGCGGGCGCGTCGTTCACCCCGTCGCCGGTCATCGCCACCACGTGCCCTTTGCGCTGCAGCGATTTGACGATCCTCAGCTTATGCTCCGGCGACACCCGGGCATATACGTATGTAGACTCGATCTGGGCGTCCAGTTGCTCGTCGCTGAAACCGGAAATCTGGCTTCCGTTGACCGAAACGGCGTTTTCCGTCATGATTCCAAGCTGCCTGGCGATCGCTTCCGCGGTGGTCTGGTGGTCTCCGGTGATCATCACCGTCCGAATTCCCGCCTTGCGGCACTTGAGGATCGCATCGCGGACCTCGCGGCGCGGCGGATCCATCATCCCGGCCAGCCCGACAAAAATCAACTGATCTTCGAGGTCTTGCGCGCTCTCCGCCCGATCCGTGGGCTTCAATTCGCGATAGGCGCAGCCGAGCACCCGCAGGGCCGAGCCGGCCATGGCTTCGTTCGCCGCAAGCACCTTCTGCTTGAACGTTCCGGTGAAAGGAACCACTTTCCCGTCCCACAGCATATAGCGGCAATACTGCACCAGCACGTCGGGCGCTCCTTTGGCCATCACCAGGCTGCCGCCTTGATGGCGGACAAGCACCGACATGCGCTTCCGTTCCGAATCAAACGGATATTCCCGCACCCGTTCGTACGATGCCTGCAGCGACTTGGCGGTCAATCCGGTTTTGGCCCCGAGCACAATTAACGCGCCCTCCGTCGGATCGCCCTGCACTTTCCAGCTTTTCTCCGCCTTGACTTTCGCCCTCTTCTTTTTGACGTCCGCCTCCTCCTCGTGCAAAGAGGCGTTGTTGCACAACACCGAAATTTGCATCATTCTCCGGAGGGACAAATCCTCGCGCAGATCGACGGGCTCGCCCCGGTGCGTGATTTTGCCGTACGGATCGTACCCCGAACCGCTGACATCAAGCGTCCTGCCCCCGATCCACAACTGGGTCACGCTCATTTTATTCTGCGTCAGCGTCCCCGTTTTGTCCGAACAGATCACGGAAGCGCAGCCGAGCGTTTCGACCGAAGGCAATTTGCGCACGATCGCGTTTCGCTTGATCATGCGCTGAACGCCAAGCGCCAAGGCGATGGTCACAATCGCCGGAAGCCCTTCCGGGATCGCCGCAACCGCCAGGCTGACGCCGGCCAGAAACATGCCGTACGCCGGCTGGCCATGCAGAATGCCGGCCGCGACCACCATGACGGTCAGCAAAAGGGAGACGCCGATCAATATTTTCCCCAATTGCTCCAGCCGCAATTGAAGCGGCGTTTGCATCGATTCCGTGCTTTGAATCAAGTCGGCGATTTTTCCCATTTCCGTATTCATCCCGGTTTGCACGACGACCCCTTTGGCCGTGCCCCGAGTCAACATCGTGCCCATAAACCCCATATTTTTCCGGTCGCCGATCGGCAGCTCGTCGGCGGCAATCGTCTCGCTGTGTTTGCCGGTTGGGACCGATTCCCCGGTCAAAGCGGATTCCTCCACATAAACGCTGTTCGACTCGATAAACCGAATGTCCGCCGGCACCCGGTCGCCGCTTTCCAACAAAACCACGTCGCCCGGCACCAGGCTGCTGGCGGCGATGCGCAGCACGGTTCCCCCGCGAATGACGGTGGCCGACGGGGCGGACAATTCCTTCAATGCCCGCAGCGAACGCTCCGCCCTGAATTCCTGCGCAAATCCCAAAATGCCGTTCATCACGATGATGGCCACGATCGTAATCGCATCCAGATACTCCCCAAGCAAGCCTGAAATCAAGGTCGCCCCGACCAGAACGAGAATCATGAAATCTTTGAACTGATTTAAAAATAAAGTCACAGGGGATATCCTTGTCCCTTCGGAGATTTCGTTCGGGCCCTGTTTCTCAAGTCGATGTTCGGCTTCCTTCCGCGAAAGACCCTGCAACGGATTGGATTGCTGCATCTGAATAACCTCTTCAGACTTCATTTGATACGTCTGCTTCTGACTCATCCTCCGATTCCCTCCCATGAATTTCAGAATTGCCTTTGCTAGAAATTTATTCTGACAAGCTGTGAAATATCCCATAACCGCTTAAGTTTTTCAGCAAAATATGGCATACTGGGAAGTATCATTCTCGAAGATATCGATTTTTAAACGGAAACGGAGCGTCAATTTATGGCTTTGGACGGACTCGTCATACACGCTGTCGTACACGAACTGCAATGCCTGATCGGCTGCCGGGCCGGCAAGATCCATCAGCCCTCGAAGCACGATATTTTCATCCCGTTCCGCGTGCAGGGGGAGAACCGCAAGCTGTTGCTGTCGGCTCATCCGACCTATCCCCGCGTTCATTTCACGGATTCGCAGCCCGCCAATCCCCCCGAGCCCCCGACGTTTTGCATGCTGCTGCGCAAGCATTGCGAAGGCGCGCTTGTCGAAGCGATCTCGCAGGTCGGAATGGAAAGAATCATTCGAATCCGGCTGAAACAACGGGACGAATTGGGAGATATCAGGCTGAAAACCATCGTGATCGAAATCATGGGAAGGCACAGCAATATTATTTTAATGGATGAGGACACCGGCATCATTCTCGATGGAATTCATCATGTCACGCCGGCGATCAGCCAATTTCGGCTCGTGCTGCCCGGGCAGCCTTACGTCGCTCCGCCCGACCAGGGCAAGGAAAACCCGCTGCACGTGTCCGAATCCCGATTTATCGAACTGCTGCGTGAAAACTCACAAGCGGCGGCGGAGCAGGAAGAGCTGGCGGCGGGCCTGCTGCGGAGCTTCAGCGGGATCAGCCCGCTGGCCGCGCGAGAGATCGTTTATCGCAGCCACCCTGCCGGCCGCGCTGCCGACATATCGGCTGTCTGGACATCGTTCCGGGCATGGATGGACGACGTGCGCGGGCATCGCTACCGCCCGACAATCAAGGAATCCGGCGAGGGGAAAAGCTTCTTCGCCGTCTTTCCCATTCTCCATATCAGCGGAGACGAAACCGCTTATGATTCGATCGGCCCATGTCTGGACGACTACTACCGCGACAAAGCGGGAAGGGATTTGGTCAAACAGAGGGTATCCGATCTTTTGCGCCTGATGCAAAACGAAAAAAACAAAAATGCCAAGAAGCTGGAAAAGCTTCGGCAGACGATCGAACAGGCGAAAGAAGCGGACAAATTTCGGATCTGCGGCGAATTGCTGACCGCTTCTCTGCATCTATGCCGGCGCGGCGACGCGGAGGTCGAGGCGGTCAATTACTACGACGAAGCCCAGAAGCGAATCAGGATCGGGCTTGACCCCCGGCTCTCCCCTTCCGAAAACGCGCAAAAATATTTCAAAAAGTACAACAAAGCCAAAAACAGCTTGTCCGTCGTGGGGGAGCAGATCGCCGCGGCGGAAATCGAGATGAAATACCTCGATTCCATCCTGCATCAATTGGAGTACGCCGATTTGAGCGACGTCGAGGAAATTCGCGAGGAATTGGCGGAGCAGGGCTACATCCGAAGGCGGAACGTGTCCCGCACCAAAAAGAAAAAGACCGCGCGGCCTTTGCTGACATGCATTTCCTCCAGCGAAGGCGTTCCGATCTACGTAGGCAAAAACAATTTGCAAAACGAGTATTTGACCAACCGGCTGGCCGCGGCTTCCGATACCTGGCTGCATACGAAGGACATTCCCGGCTCCCACGTGGTCATTAAGAGCCGCGATTTCAATGAGGACACGCTGAACACGGCGGCCCAACTGGCCGCTTATTACAGCCAGGCGCGGGAATCCAGCCGGGTCCCGGTCGATTACACGCTGATCCGGCATGTCCGCAAACCGAACGGAGCCAAACCGGGTTACGTCATTTACGACCACCAGAAAACGCTGTATGTGACCCCGGATGAACAAATGATCAAACAGCTAAACGCCAAAACCGTCTGAAAGTGCGGCGAAAAAACGGACGGCTCCGTGTTTGGGCATCGGTTTCCGATCGCAGCGGCCCGCGAATATCCCGATTTCGCGGGGCCTCATTTCATTTTTTCCGCCAGCGCCATCAAATACGATTTCAGGCTGTCCTGCAGGTCGGCCCGACGCAGCGCCAGCTCGATGGTCGCTTCAATGTATTTCAGCTTATCCCCCACATCATACCGCTGCCCTCTAAGCCGGCAGGCCATCATGGGCTTTTGCCGATTAAGAATGCGCAGGGCGTCGGTCAGTTGAATCTCTCCCCCTCTTCCCGGCTGACAGCTTTCCAGTATGGGGAAAATTTCAGGCTCAATGATATACCTTCCGATGACCGCAAGGTTGGAAGGGGCCGACTCCCGATCCGGCTTCTCGATCAAATCGTCAATATAAAAATCGCTGCCGAGCAGGCGGGATGGTTCCTGTCCGGAAGTCGGGGACACAATGCCGTATTTGTCCACTTCTTCCCAGGGCACTTCCTGCACGGATATCACGGAGGTTTGCTTCTGCTCGTACAGTTCCATCATCCCCGCCAAATAAGGAGGCTCGGCCTGGATAATGTCGTCCCCCAACAGAACGGCAAAAGGCTCGTTGCCGATAAATTTGCGGGCGCACAAAATCGCGTGTCCCAGCCCGAGCGGCTCCTTCTGCCGGATGTAATGAATGTCGGTCAGCGTAGAGATATCCTGAACAATATGGAGCAATTCCAAGTTTTCTTTTTTCTGCAAAGTGACTTCCAACTCAAACGATTTGTCGAAGTGATCCTCGATCGCCCGTTTATTCCGGCCGGTGACGATCAAAATATCCTCGATTCCCGAAGCGACCGCTTCCTCCACGATATATTGAATCGCCGGTTTATCGACAATCGGCAGCATCTCCTTGGGCTGGGCTTTCGTGGCGGGCAAAAACCTCGTACCCAAACCAGCCGCGGGGATAATCGCTTTACGAATCGGCATCCTTATTCCCATCTCCTTTTCCAGTCGTCTGCTCTTTGTTTCAGTTGCCGCAGCACGTCAACGCTCGTTCTTTTGAACCCGATCGGCGCGTGAAACACCACACCCTGACGTTCTCCGTGAAAATCGGAGCCCGCCGTTACCATTAAATCATGTTTCCGCGCCAAATCCAAATATTGTTTTTCCTCATCCGCAGAATGATCGGAATGATACACCTCGATGCCATCGAGCCCGTATTCGATCAAACGGACCGCCAGGGGCGCGTCGCGGTACAGCCCGGGATGGGCCAGCACCGCGGCGCCCCCCGCTTCATGTATCCAATCCACCGCCTGAAAGGGATCGATTCGCGGGGGATTGACGTATGCGGCCCCCTCGCGCCCGAGAAACTTTTCAAAAGCCTCGCCGATCGAAGCGGCGTAACCTTTGCGCACGAGCGCCTCGGCAATATGGGGCCGGCCCACCACCGAGCCCTCGATCCCCTTTTTGCCGGCCTGCGCCTTCACTTCCTCCAGCGTCACGTCGCATCCCAATTGCCGCAACCGCTCCAGCAGCATTTCGTTTCTTACCTCGCGCGTGTTTCTTAACTGCTCCAACCGCCGCAAAAATACAGGCTGACGCTCGTCGAAATAATAACCGAGCACATGAATATCCTGCCCGCCCGACACGGTGCTGATCTCCACGCCGGGAACCACCTCGATGCCGCGCCGCTCTCCTTCCCGAAAAGCGGCGGGCAACCCCGCCACCGTATCGTGATCGGTAATCGCCACAGCGGAAAGCCCGGCCTGTTCAGCCAGCCTTATATTGACCTCCGCTCCCTGCATGCCGTCGGAAGCGGTCGTATGGGTATGCAGGTCCACCTCTCCCACTATTGTCCCACCCTTTCCATCCGGATTGCCGTCCCTTGCCATTGAAAAAGCGTGAGGCTGTCCACCCGCACGCTTCGGTGTTTTCCATTTATTCGTCCACTATTTCCTTTTGCGGCTGTTCTTGATCAACGTCATTCGGCGCGAATGCCGCAGCCAGGAATAATAGGATTTCAAGTCCCTTAGCTCAATCGTTTCCGACATGCGTCCCAGAAAGGTTACGACAATCATTTTATGAAGGGGATTCCCGGCAATGTCCACTTCGTTCTCGATTTTGGCGAATTCGGCAACCATCACCAAATCGTCTTCCACGAGGTAAACATCCTGCTCGTTCCGGTAATAGGAATGGACTTGATTCTGTTTCAATTGTTCCCAAAGATAAGCGCAGATGTCTTCATACCCGGTTTTTTCGGCTTCGATCCGATCGCTCCAGCGATTCATGGCATGGTTCGTGATGACAATATCGGCGATTTTCTTATCTCCCAAAACAACGTAAAATGGTTCGTAGGTGCTCCAGCGGTCCATCATCTTATCCTTCATTATACACAACCCCTTTCTGTAGATGGGTCTTTTATCCTATGTATACCTACATTGTACTTCATCTATATAATTTTTCCAATCCAAATCCGTAGGATAAAACCACAAAATTGTTATGCAGAAATAACAAAAATCAATGCGGAATCACAAGGAGTAAAACCGTGTTTTATCCGGTACATTTCTAGTATATTCCGTTTTGATTTCATTTCTCAACGATCGCTCGATTTTTTTTACATAAGGCAGCCGCAGCAAATTTTTCGTGGTGTGTTCCATCGAATCGGCATTCACGTAAATCACCGCGTATTTCATTTTTTTGGAGACATAGTGCATCAAGCCGTACTTCTCCAGATTTTTGGCGGGCTTCACATCGCTCAGCCAAACGATTAAACCGCTCCGTTCCGTCATCATCATACATCCCTCATTTCCCGATTTTATAACGATCGCCCGGCGGGAAGGCGAAGCCGACGAGATCGGCCTGGACCTTCAAGCCGGGTCGCTTGAACGGATTAAACGCACTTGCCGCTGCAGCTTCCCCCGGAACCGCATCCCCCCGTTGGCAGCGGGTTGTTGCTTGGAACCTTGATCGTCTCCGAAACTGCAAAAGCGATCGTTTCCGACACGGTGTGCAAGAGGTCGTCCAATTCATCCTCGGCTTGTTTAAAGTTGCGGACCGCTTCCAACCGATCCAGTTCTTCCTGCACCTGCTTGACTTCATTCAGCGCGGCGTGATAGCTCGGATGAAAATGCCCGAAACGTTGGCATTCTTCGTACAATTCCTTTTTCCGGTTCATCTTTCGGACCAGTTTTTGAACCTCCGGATCGTTGTCGATGACCGATTTCCAATGCAAATATGTTGAAATCTCGGATGACCTGTTGATCAGGTCGCCCAGATCGGAAGCTTTGATTAACGCTTCGGACATGTCCAACGCGTGTTTTTCAAGCAAGCTCATTCGCTCGTCTCCTCTCTCCGATGGCCCTCCGTTCGGGACGGCGCAACCGTTTGTCCCGGGCCCTGCTTGTCAAGGCCGCTAGCTTATATTATATCATATCTCCGAAAGTCCTCCACTACATTTATTTCTCGTTGACCCCCGGTAAAATTAACCTGATTTCGCGAATCTGATCCGAATTCAAGCGAATTTCCCCCCGTTCGTCCCAACCCGCAACATACCAGCATTCGCCCTCGTCTACGAGCCGCTTCGGGATAAAGCGGGCTTTGCTGCCCGACCGAAGCCATTCAATATGCGTTTTGAGCTGAATGGCCCGCTCCAGCAGTTGCCTTGCGGTAGAGGCGTGGTAGCTTCTCATTTCCTTCAGCCAGTTGAAGGGAAGGTCGCGCTTGTTCGGGTAAAGCCACTCGTCCATGGGACGCATCCCCTCGATGCGCACCGTTTCGGGCTCCTGTCGCGGCGTCTGAAAAGGCGGAGACGCGGAGAAGCCGAATGCCGCCAAATCGGGGTAGGTCGGATTCGCGTCGGAATCCGGGCGCGCCCCGGCCCAATCGCGAACGGCCTGCTCCACATTCGCGGGGAGGCCGCCGGCGGAGTGCCGGCTTAGAAAGGAGACGATTCCCTCCGCCCGGCGCCCTTGTTTCCCGGCAAAGGACAAGCTCGCGGGAGTCAGCCGGTAATGGCTGATCACATCCGTACAGATGTGCTCGGCGACGCATTCCAGCTCCCAGCGCAGGGAAAAGGGCGTTTCCGGCAGCGCGATGATCTCCATATCGGGCAAAACAGTGAGCATCCCGGCGTCCGTTCCGCCGACCGGCTCGCCATCCCTTTGCCGGATATCCAGCTCCCAGCGGAAGCGCCATTCGCCGTCCGCGCCTTTGCCGACGCCGGCGACCCCCAACAAGGTCAAGGGAATCAGCCAGCGGGATAGCAGGTGTTCCGCGATATCGTCGGCGGAGGAAGCGGAAAGAACAGGGCCGCAGTGGCCCCTCAGCCATTTCTCCACCTCCTTGACGGGAAACCATCGGCGCGGGGAAATTCTCTCGCAGCCGTAAACGGCATGAAGCATCCAAACCTCCGCCGGCTCCATTTTTTCGCGCCAAAACGCGTACAACGACCAAAGCAACCGATCTGTCGGCAGGGATAGCCAGGAGGCCGCCTGCGGCCCATTCAACGCCGCCTTGCCGTTCGCCTCCGAGATCAAATGCCATTGGAGCGCCAGATCATACACCGCCGCGAAGTCAAACGGGGCGGCCTCTTTCTCGGCGGCGGCCGGATCCCCCTCCGCGGTCCCGGGATCGCCGGGCGCAAAAGCCGGATCGAGCCATTGAAAGCTCGCCGAGAGCTTTTGCATGTCCCGCTTGTGGATCCGATGATCTCGGGTCAATGCTATTCCATTCTTTGCGGCGTAAACAAGCAGCTTGAACAAATTGTCCGCCATCCGGGCCCGGGCGGGATATACCGTTTCCGTTTTCTCCGCGCCGTCTGGAAGCGCGCCGTCGTCCAGTCCCGGCATGATCCGTTCCTGCAGCGGCGGAAAAGCATCGAATGAAATTCGATAGCACACCGGCTGCCGGGAGGAGCGAACCGCGAGGATCAGGCCTTTGCGCATCAGGCAAAACAGCCCGAATTTGTATTCGGCCGGCGTCCGGAGCGGATTCCCGGCATTCTCCAGCTCGTGCCATTGGAACGGACGCCGCCCGAAATGCAGCATCGCCGTCTCCAATACTTCGGCTTCCAGCGGTTCCAGCGATTGCACCGCCTCTTGAATCAGGGAAGAATGCGTCAAGCCCTTCCCCCTCCCGCCGTCTCCGCGGACGCGGCGGACCCGGCCGATTGCACGGTATACCGGTAGCCCTGCTCGGTCAAAAACAATTGACGGTTCAAAGCCATCTCCTGCTCGCAGGTATGCTCCGAAACGAGGGAATAAAACCACGCCCGATTGCCCCGCGATTTGGGCCGCACGATTCGCCCCAGTCGCTGCGCCTCCTCCTGGCGCGAGCCAAAGCTCCCCGAGATTTGCACCGCCACCGAGGCATCCGGAAGATCGACGGCGAAATTGGCTACTTTGGAAACGACGATGCAGGCCACTTTCCCTTTTCTGAAATCATCGTAGACCTTCTCGCGTTCCGCCTGGGGCGTCTCGCCGCAGATCAGGGGCGCTTCGAGCAGCCGCGCCAATCGTTTCACCTGGGTCAGATATTGACCGATAACCAAAATCGATTCCCCTTTGTGGGCCCGCACCAATTCCTTGACTTTATCGGCTTTCCGATGATTCTCTCCGGCGATTCGATGCCTCTGCTGCGCCTGCGCGTTTCCATACCTTTCGCTGTCGGCGGGCGTCAAAGGAATGCGAATTTCCACACATTCCGCTTCCGCGATCCAGCCGGACTGCTCCATCTTCTTCCAGGAAACTTCGTAGCGTTTGGGGCCGATCAGGGAAAACACATCCTTCTCCCTGCCATCCTCGCGCACCAGAGTAGCCGTCAGCCCCAGCCGCCGGGTCGCCTGAATATCGGCGGTGGCCCGAAATACCGGCGCGGGGAGCAGATGGACCTCATCGTAAATGATCAAACCCCAATCCCGCTGCTTCAACAAGTGCATGTGAGCGAATTCGCCCGTTTTCGTTTTGCGATGGGTTAAAATCTGATACGTGGCCACCGTCACCGGCCGAACTTGTTTGCGGTCACCGCAGTACTCGCCGATCCACTGTTCGTCCAGATCGGTATGGCGCAATATCTCACGCTTCCACTGCCGCACCGACGTGCCGTTGCTCGTCAAAATCAGCGCGGCGCATCTCAACCGCACCATTGCGGCAATGCCGATCATCGTTTTGCCCGTGCCGCACGGGAGCACGAGAATACCGCTGCCGCCATACGCATGGCCCTGCTGAAAAAAGCTGTCCACCGCCCTGGACTGATAATCCCGCAGCGGCCCTTCGCCCCCGGAAGCCGCCGCATCCGGTTTAAACCGAACGGCCAATGTCTCGCCGGCGTGATACCCGACCTGATCCTCGACGGGAAATCCATGGCGCATCAATTCCTGTTTAATGATTCCGCGATGCTTGGGCTCTATTTCCAGATGAAGCCGATCCGGCCGTCCCGCCACAAAGCGCCGAACTTCGGGAAACGCAAGGATCTGCTGCAACGTATCCTCCTCCTCCGCGGCCAGCAGCAAATTGACCGGTCCTTGGCGCTAAACGAGAAGCCCGTAGCGCCGCATCACCTCGCCGATATGCCGGAGCAGCGCTTCGGGAGGCGCATATTTGCCGGACCGGACATGCTCGTCGTGGAGGCTGCGACCGGCGGCGAGGCGCTTGCCATGTGCAGCGCCGACATGCCCGACATCATCGTCGCCGATGCCAGCCTGCCCGACATGGAGACGGTCGACTT
>CAYYCV010000023.1:0-12014 GCA_964470405.1 uncultured Caryophanales bacterium | reverse complement strand
ACCTCGCCGATATGCAGGAGCAGCGCTTCGGGAGGCGCATATTTGCCGGACCGCCGCAGGAAATCGACGATCTGTTCCGCCGTCCAGCCCGAGGCCGCGCCGTTCCATAGCGACAAGGGCGTTATTTTATACGTGTGCAGCACCCCGGGGCTTTTCTGCAAATCGGCGAATCCGGAGAGCCTTTCCGTCGTCTCCGCCGCGGCTACACGCATGTCCACAAGCAGAGTTCCATCATTCTGAATCATCAGCGGCCGATCGATCGACTGGTTCATTCCCATCCACTCCAAAAATAAACGGTTTGTCGCCCCGCTTGGGGCGCGCATTCGAAAAACCCATACTTTCCCACCCGCTCAAAAAGTCCGTTTCCTTTCGGAAAACGGACCTGTGGTATGGATATCAATTCGCTCTCGTCGGCTGCTTTCCGGGCTCGGAAATTTCGCTTAACGCTTCCCCGGCCTCGTTCTCAAAAATTTGCCGGACCGCCAGATCGCCGATCGCGACCACGCCGAGCAGCCGCCCATTCTCCACCACCGGAAGGCGCCTGACCTGGTGACTTGCCATCATTTTGGCGGCTTCGTCCACCGTGGTTTTCGGCGACGCGGTCACCACTTCCTGACTGACCAGCACTTTGATGGACGAAGAGTCGGGGCGATGCTCGGCGTAACCCCGGATCACCAAGTCGCGGTCCGTCACGACGCCGATCATTTGCCCCCCCTCCACGACCGGAATAAACCCGATATCATGGTTTTTCATCTTTACCGCGGCTTCGTAAATGCTGTCCTGCGGAGCGACGGTAACGCAATCTTTCGTCATAATATCCTGCAAAGTTTTCATAAAAAACCCTCCTTGGCATTAAATTTCCCAGAAGGAGGGGTTTTCATTCATTCACTTGCTCGCGCCATGTTCGTCCAGATAATCCAGAGCCATCGACAGCAACAAACGCGCCGATTGCCCCATCGCCCGCTCGTCGATATCGAATTTCGGATGATGATGCGGGTGGATCATCCCTTTGTCCGCATTCCCCGCGCCTACGAACATGAAGCAGCCCGGGACCTTTTTAAGGTAATAGGCAAAATCTTCGGCCGCCATAATCTGCGGAGCGACCCGAGCCCGCTCTTCGCCAAATTGCTCCCCGGCCACTTTAAAGAAGCGCTCCGCCTCCCGCGCGTGATTCACCACCGGCGGATAGCCCGGCGTGCAATCCAGCCGATGCGAAGCGCCGAACATCGAGCAGGTTCCCGCGGCAATCTCTTCGAAGCGCCGCAGAACTTTCGGCCGGAGGCTTTCATCGAATATCCGGATCGTTCCCTGCATGACGGAGCGGCCGGCAATCACATTAAAACCGCTGCCTCCCTGGAAGGCTCCCACCGTCACGACGCAGGAATCGGTCGGACCGACCTGACGGCTGACAATCGACTGGAGATTGACGATGAGGTGAGCCCCCACCACAACGCTGTCCACCGTTTCCTGCGGCAGCCCGGCATGCCCTCCCTGGCCGATGACCTCCAATTGAAATTCATCGGTTCCCGCCATCATCGGCCCTTCTCTGCAATACACCGCGCCAACCGGCAAGGGAGCCCATAAATGCACGCCGTAAATCACATCCACTCCGTCCAAAACCCCGTCTTCGATCATCCCCACCGCGCCGCCCGGACGCACCTCCTCCGCGGGCTGAAAAATAAGCCGGACGCTTCCGTTCCATTCGCCGCGGTGTTCGCTCAACCATTGCGCCAGCCCGAGCAGCGTCGAAGTGTGCGCATCATGCCCGCAAGCGTGCATCACGCCCTTCGTCTTCGAGGCATATTCGCATTCCTTCTCATCTTGTATTGGCAGCGCATCCATATCCGCCCGCAATGCAACCAAAGGGCCGGGACCGCTCCCGTGAACGGTGCCTGTCAGCCCATGGCCTCCACCCACATTTCGGCGCACTTCTATTCCCCAACCGGCAAGGCGCTCCGCGACAAATCCGGCGGTCCGCTCCTCCTGAAATGACAGCTCCGGATGCTGATGCAGATGCCTACGCCAAGACACCATCGCCGGCCAAAGCTGTTCCAGCCCCTCTATATCCGGTTTCATTCGACTCGCCTCCCGCTTTTCAATCGACTGCTTTTATTTTAACAGATGAGCGATGAGGATTCATTAAATTGTAAAAATGAACAACGGCTCAGGCTTGCACAAGTTCGGGAAACATAATATCATGAATAGTGATAGAGAATGGAGGAATCGAATGTGATTATCGAAAACAGCGGATTGGTCGGAGTCAAAACAGATTTGGCGCATTTGGATCAAGTGTCGAGCCAGCTTGGATTTGTCAGATGGCAATGGGAATACTACCGGGCCACTTACGATTGCAAATTCGAAGATACGGCAAACCAAACGGAGTATTTTCTGAGAATCAATACCAGAGCCGTGGAAGGCAAACTGGAATCGCCGTACGCTATTCTCAATCTGGAGCAGGTCTATATCGGCCGGGCTACTTTTCCGCACGGTTTGGAATATGAATCCCCGATTCCCGATGAAATCCTGAAAGCTTCACAGCAAAAGCTGAGCCAGTTGAAGGAAAAGCTTGCCTGACGATGATGCGCAGAGGGACGCCTGACTTTTTTTTGCTATTTCTTACTTTCGGGCTGATTGGCTTTGGACTGGTGATGGTCTTCAGCGCCAGTTACAATACATCGCTCCATGACTACAACGATCCCATGTATTTTACCAAAAAGCAGATCATGTTTGCCGTGCTGTGAACCGGGGCGATTTTTTTCTTTATGAATACGAACTATCGTTTGATAAAGAAATGGGTGGCCCCTTTTTTTGTTGCGATCGTGATTTTGCTTATTTTAGTGTTGATTTTTGGTCAGGTATCGCATGGGGCCAAAAGCTGGTTCGGCATCGGCTCGTTCGGAGGACAGCCTTCCGAATTTGCCAAGCTGGCGGTCGTTCTTTATCTGTCTTCCTTGATCCATAAAAAAGGCGACAAGGTGCGCGACTTTAAAACCGGACTGCTGCCGATCATGCTGATTGTCGGCTTCGTTTGTTTTTTGATCATGCTCCAGCCCGATTTCGGGTCCTGCATGATTTTGGTTTTGACGGCCGGCATTGTGATTGTGGTGGGCGGGGCCAATTTAAAGCAGATTTTAGCCATCTGCGGATGCTTCCTGCTCGCTCTTTGCCTGTATGTCGTCTATTCTATCATTTCGGGCAACACGGACTATCGCATTGAGCGCTTCACTTCCTATCTCCATCCATGGGACGATCCGATCAATTCGGGGCTTCAATTGATTCAATCCTGGTTTGCCTTAAGCCACGGCGGAATCGGCGGGGCCGGGTTCGGACAAAGCATTCAAAAGCTGTCCTATCTGCCGGAAGCCCATAACGATTTTATATTCGCCATCATCGGGGAGGAGCTCGGATTTATCGGATGCTCCATTTTTTTGCTGGCCTATTTGGTGTTTCTATGGCGGGGGCTGATCATCGCGCTGCGCAGTACGGACGTATTCGGCACTTTGGTCGGATCGGGGATCGTGGGCATGATCGCGCTGCAAGCGATCATCAACATCGGGGGAGTGACGGGGGCGCTTCCGATTACGGGAATCACCCTCCCTTTCATCAGCTTCGGCGGATCTTCCTTGCTGGCCACCATGATGTCCGTCGGCATCCTGCTCAGCATTTCCCGGGAAAACAGCCGTCTGGAAAGAGCAAAAAGCCCTGAGAAACAAAGTCTCAGGGCAAACTGATACGTTTTTATTTCAATCGCAGATGCTCCTCTGCCGCCTCTTCTTCTTTAAAGGCGACGCCTTCCACCTTCACATTGACTTCCACGACCGTCAACCCGGTCATGTTCGTAACGGCTTCGCGAACATTTTCCTGAAGATCTCTGCATACCTCTTGAATTTTGCAGCCATAGTTGACGATCACTCTCAGATCAATGGCCGCTTCCACTTGCCCCACTTCCACCGAAACGCCCTTCTGAACATTTTTTCCGCTTAATCTTTTGGCCAGCCCTTCCGAAATCCCGCCGGACATGGCGGCGATTCCCGGCGTTTCCAAAGCGGCCAAACCCGCTATCGTTGCCACCACATCATCGGAAATACGAATCAGTCCCGATTCCAGTTCCTCGGTCAATCGCCTCACTCCTTTATCTATCTCAATCCTGGCTGTTTAAAGCTTCATACAATTTCGCCAGATTGCGCTCAAGCTTGGACATAATTTCTTTCCCCGCCGCTTCGTTGATCAGCCCCGCCCTGACCGCAAAATCAATCTCTCTCGAACACCCGTACATTTGCGTATCCAGCACTTCTTCATACAGCGGGCACCTCCGATTGGTCAGCGTCGTCATCTGCACTTCGATCAGCTTTTCGATTTTATTGGCATCTTCCTGAAGAAGAATCAAAGCTTTTTGGTTTAAGTTCAATAAAATCTCAGACGTTGACATGAAATTTCCCCCCAGCTATCAAACCACTCTACGGGATGCCGGCACCCGCGCCCAACTTGCGATAAAAACGAGCGTCCGACAACTCCCCTCATATGCTTATATTAGCTGAAAACGGCACAATACTCAAGTAATCGGGCAGGAATTTCGCCGAACAAAAGAAAAAGATATGCTCAAAACGATTTGAGTATATCCTTTCGCCGGCACAAACTAATCGATGACCGTCACATTCATATCGTGTTTTGCAAAAGCTTCCTTCATCGCTTTCTTGGCTTCCTCCGCGTCCGGCCCGTGCACATGAAGCTCGTACTTGCTTGTATTCACCAGGGTGGTAAACAAACCCAGAATACTTTTCACATCGATATACTTATTCTCATATTGCAGCACAATGGATGACTTGAATTTGTTGGCCGTTTGCGAAAGCTCCGTAATCGCCGCGTTCTTGTTTGACATCACATTTCCTCCCGGATTGTCGGCTCAAAATTGAACCTGTTTTTCTAATATGATACATTGGAACCCCGCGTGAACGCAAGGTCCATTTCATTTTTTGCGCACTGAAATTATTTGTACGATCTCACAATGGGGGACGTTCCCCTTCCGTCAAACCAGATGCTCGGGGTTCAGGCCCTGCAATTCGTCGACCACAAATCTTCCGTCCTTGCGAATCAGACGATCGTCGAAATATATTTCCCCGCCGCCGAATTCCGGCCGTTGAATCAGAACGAGGTCCCAATGAATCATCGAGCGGTTGCCGTTGTCCGCTTCGTCGTACGCCTGGCCCGGCGTGAAATGAAGGCTGCCGTCGATCTTCTCGTCAAACAAAATGTCTTTCATCGGCGTTTTGATGTAAGGGTTAAATCCCAGACTAAATTCCCCGATATAGCGGGCGCCTTCATCGGAGTCGAGAATGTCGTTCAGCCGTTTTGTGTCGCTTCCGCGCGCCTCGACGATCTTTCCGTTCTCAAAGCGAAAGCAGACGTTCTCAAACGAAATGCCCGAATAAACGGTCGGCGTATTGTACGAGATCGTGCCGTTCACGGAATTTCTGACAGGGGCGGTATAGCATTCCCCATCCGGAATGTTGCGCTGTCCGTCGCATTTGACGGACGGGACGCCCCGTATGGAGAAGGTCAAATCCGTGCCCGGGGCGGTAATGCGCACCTTATCGGTCCGATTCATCAAATCGGCCAGCGGATTCATCGCATCCGACATTTTGCGGTAATCCAAATTGCAGACATTGAAATAAAAATCTTCGAACGCCGGCGTGCTCACGTTGGCCATTTGCGCCATCGACGCGTTGGGATAGCGGAGAACGACCCACTTGGTATGCTTCACCCGTTGATCCAAATGGACGGGTTTGTAGTAATGCGTCTGGTACCGCTTCATGTTTTCCGCGGGAACGTCGGACAAATCATTGACGTTCCGATACGCGCGCACCCCGATATACGCATCCATTCGACGCATCCGTTCCAAGTCCAGCTCAGCCTGGAATTGCATCGTCTCCCTGGTCGCTCCCATCAGGACGGAACGCTGGACCGCGGGGTCGCTGAGCAAAACGTAAGGCATGCCTCCCGCCGCATGAATTTGCTCCACGATGCAATGCACCAGTTCCCTCTCCGAGCCGATCATTTCGACCAGCGCTTTTTCCCCCGCTTGCAAACGGACGGAATAATTCACCAGATTGTGCGCCAATTTCTCCAGACGTGGATCTCTCATCGTATCCTCCCGATTTTCAATAATGAGATTTTCCCCTTATTGTAGCACGTTTGCGCTCAGGAGTTCATTTTAATTTGATTTTTTCCGGAGTTTTTGGCATCGTACAGGGCCATGTCCGCCTTGTAGAACAAATGCTCCACGCTGATTTTCTCGTCCTCCCAGTGCCAGTCGGAGATGCCGATCGAGACGGTGATGGTCGGTTCGGTTTCCGCCAACACGCGGCTGCGAATGCGCTCGGCCACCCGAAACGTCTGCTCCTTCGATGCCTGGGGCAAATAAATGGCCAGCTCCTCGCCGCCCCATCTCGCGGCCACATCGCTTTCCCGAACGCAGGAAAGAATAATCTGGCTGACCTGAATGAGAATTTTATCGCCGATTTGATGCCCGAACGTATCATTCACGTATTTGAAATTGTCGATATCCACCAATATCAGCGATCCGGCGAAATCCTTTTTCTGCTTGATGCTGATCTGCTCGTCCAGATAATGCCTGGCATGGAGGCCGGTCAGGTTGTCGGTGATCACCATCCGGCGCACCTCGGCGTGAAGCGCGGCGTTCGTCATCGCCAAACCGATATGCCCGGAAAGCACTTGCAACAGCTTGAAATTCTCGTACGAGAAAAAGTTTGCTTCCCTGTGGGTGACGAGGATCACGCCGATCACTTCGGAATTGACGATAATCGGGGAGGCGATCAGCGACCTCGATTTGGTATCCTCCATCAGCTTTGAGGGAATCTTCGTATTCTGCGTATAGTCGGCCACAAAAATCGGTTCTTTGGAGGAGAAAATCACGCCGGAAAAGCCGTAATCGATTTCGAAATATTCATTTGCGATCATCGGAAAGTTGCAGGCTTGAACTACAAGCTGGCGTTTTTCCAGGTCATATTGGAGCACACAGCAAAAATCCGCCTCGAAAATTTCGATCAATTCGCTCGAAGCATAGCTGAAAATATCATTCAGCTTCAAGCTTTGATTCAGGCGCTTGGTTATTTCGTTAATCAGACGGAGCTCGCTGATCAGCGTGTTGGACTGCTTGTAAAGCTGCGCATTCTCGAAAGCGGTGCCCGCCGTGTCGGCCAAAATCGAAATATACTTGATATCCACATCGGCGAAATATTCCTGATCCGACACCAACTGCAACACTCCGTAAACTCCCTGCTTTCCGCCCAGGGGCGCCGCGATTCTGCATATTTCCGCGCTGGATTCCGCCCTTCTCTCCGTGACAACCCGCCCTTCGACAAAAGCCCTCGTGCAAATATTATTGTCGGCCCGTTGAAAGCTCAACGGCTTCACCTGCAATTTCGAGCTGTGGTTGTCCTGGGAAAGAAACAATTCGACCTGGGAAAAAGGGTACATCTGTTTGATCGAATCCATGATTTCGATCAGCACCGAATCGACGTCGATCATCGATTGCAGCCTCTTGGTCGCTTCGAACAGCGAATCCCGCCTGTTCGTCTCCTCGGTCTGAAGCTTCTGGCGTTTCAAAAAAGCCTGGTTCTCTTTGGCCGATTCAACGCAGCAAATGTGGGACACGAGCGCATGGCCGATGCTGCTCAGCAGCAAGAACGGCTCGGGGGCCTCCGCCTTCGTGGAACGAATCAGCCCGATACAGGCGGAAATCGGCTCCGAATCGACGGCGACGGGCACGGCATACGTGTGGCACTCCCGCAGCGCCGACCTGGAGTGGCCGTCCGGCTTCACATGCTCCGGCTGTCCGGATTGGAGCGCGCTGCCAAGCGCGTTGCCGCCCATCTCGGTCACGCTCCAGCGAACGCCTTTTTGCAGCAAATCATGAATCCGGGCATCATGCGGAGCCGGATATGCGGCCATGACCGCGCCGTTCGAATCGCAGACAAAGACCGACGCTTGCATCGTCGGCAACCATCGCCCGGCGTGCTCCATCCATTTGGAAAACGCTTCCTGGAGCAGCATGTCCGAACCGGTGCGGTTCTCGCCTGAATTTTTTTCAGCCTCTGCATCCCGTGTCGCATCTTTTTCATCTTTTCGATTGTCGCGGGGCGGTTTTTCCATTGTCCCCATCACCCTTTATATGTGTATATTTTAGAATTTCGCATCGCTGAAATAGGTAAAAAGACCCGGTTCCAAATGCCTAATCTTATCATACTATATTTCCCCGATAATATGTATCCCCAAATTTCGCAGCTCTTCGGTCGTTATTTTGCATAAGGTTGAAGATGGAATGGATGATGGGCAAATTTCGAAATTTTCAAAAAACGGTCAATCGAGGGTATGAATACGGGAAGGATTAGCCAGAAAACTGGCGGCAGCATACGTAATTGGAATCCGTGCATGTCATGCATCCTCAGCGATTGCGAATCAACTGACTTTCATTCAACTTTATCATACCGCCGATGATCGATAAAAGCAAAGCAAAGCAACGCTCTTCCATCACTGGAAAATCAAAATATAGTAAATTGTTCCTATTATAGGACTTAAGAGCGTCCTTGTCAACATGCGGGCCCGCATAAAGGTTGCGGAAGGCGCTTGACACAAGGGTTTCAAATCTTATAAAATAAATATTTGAGTGGATATTGAAAAACCATTTTGAGGAAAGCTCCTGTGTCACCCTCACTGATGAAGCTCCCGATGGGACAGCGGCTGAAAACTTCCATCGGTAAAACCGTATGATCCGGCCATTCGAGCTTATTCAGGCAGCAGTGTTTCCTTAATCAAACCAAAGGAGCAAATGAACCATGTCTCGTTATACAGGCCCCAAATTTAAACTTAGCCGCAGGCTCGGCATTTCCTTGAGCGGGTCCGGAAAAGAGCTGAAGCGCCCTTTCCCTCCCGGACAGCACGGAGCAGGCCAGCGGAGAAAAATTAGCGAATACGGGCTGCAGCTTCAAGAAAAGCAAAAGCTGCGCCATATGTATGGAGTGAACGAAAAGCAATTTCACAACCTCTTCGTCAAAGCTTCGCGGATGAAAGGGATTGCCGGCGAGAACTTTCTGATCATGCTGGAAAACCGTTTGGACAATCTGGTTTATCGCCTGAGCTTGTCCAACTCTCGCGCCGGCGCCCGCCAATTGGTAGCGCACGGCCACGTCACGGTCAACGGCAAGAAGGTCGATATCCCTTCCTATCTGTGCCAACCGGGCGACGTAATCGGACTTCGCGAAAGAAGCCGGAACCTGGCCACCGTGAAAGAAGCGATCGCGAACCGCAACTTCATCGCCGATTATCTTGAATTTAACGATCAGGCGGTGGAAGGGAAATACGTTCGTCTGCCTGAGCGCGCAGAGCTTCCCGCGGAAATCGACGAGAAGCTGATCGTAGAGTTTTACAGCAGATAACAATCGCATTCAAGCAAGCCCCCCGCATGCGGGGGGCTTGCTTTATATTACGGCTTTATCCCAGCTTGATTCTGGCAAATTTGCGCTTTCCGACCTGAACGATGTCCCCTTCCCGCAATTCGACTTCCGCATTGGGATCGTCCCGCCGTTCCCCGTTGATTCTCACCGCTCCCTGCTGGATGCTTCGTTTGGCCTCGCTGTTCGTTTCCTGCAAACCGAGCAGAACGAGCAGACGGATCAACCGAATTCGCCCGTCAAAAAATTCCCCCGGGGAAATAATGACTTCATTTATATCTTCGGGGAGCGCCCGCTGTTGAAATACGGTTTTGAACCGTTGCTCGGCTTCTTCCGCCGCCGCTTCTCCCTGAAACATTCTGACGAACGTCCGGGCCAAATCCATTTTGGCATCGCGCGGATGAATGCGGCCGGATGCCAGCCCCTCTTTCAAGTCCGCCAACCGCTCGTCCGAAATATCGGTGGCCAGTTCCCAATATCGGGCCATCAATTCATCCGGAACGGACATCGCCTTGCCGTAAATTTCATTCGGTTCCTCGTCGATTCCGATGTAATTCCCCAGGCTCTTGCTCATTTTATGAACGCCGTCCAGCCCTTCCAATATAGGAACCATCATCGCCACCTGCGCCGGCAGATCGAATTCCTTTTGCAGCGTCCGGCCCATCAGCAGGTTGAACTTCTGGTCCGTCCCCCCCAATTCCACATCGCTTTTCAGAGCGACGGAATCGTATCCCTGCATCAACGGATAAAAAAACTCATGAATATGAATCGCCTGTCCCGCGGCATAACGCTTGCTGAAATCATCGCGTTCCATCATCCGGGCCACGGTCATCTTGGCCGCCAATTCGACGACATCGGCAAAGCGCAGCGGCTCCAACCATTCCGAATTGTAAACCACCTGGGTTTTCGCCGGATCTAAAATTTTAAAAATCTGGTTCTGGTAAGTAAGGGAGTTTTGTTTGACTTGCTCCCGCGTCAACTGCTTGCGCGTTTCCGATTTTCCGGTGGGATCTCCGATCATGCCTGTAAAATCGCCGATAATCAACTGTACGGTATGTCCCAGTTCCTGAAATTGTCGAAGCTTATGTAGCGCCACGCTGTGACCCAGATGAATATCGGGCGAAGACGGATCCATTCCGAACTTGACTTTCAACGGCCGTTGATCGACAACCGCGTCCATCAGCTTCCATTTCAATTCTTCCTCGGGGACGATCTCAACCACCCCTCTGCGAAGCGCGCCCAACTGGCGCTCCACTTCATCCCGCTGCGCCACGGTCATCTTTTCCCATTTCAACATCCGCACACCTCCTCGTAATTTCATATCACATTCGAAGCCAAAAAGTCAAACGGCGTCGGACTTTCTGTTCTTCACCGCGCCCGTTGTGCTATAATGTATCTGTTCATTCAAGGAGGATCGAATACATGGCAAAAAAAGAAACATCAAATAAACCATCCGCTTCAAAACGATCTGCGGCATTGACGAAGAAAAGCTTGATTGCCGGACTGCGGCTTTTAAAGTGGGTATTTATTCTGATGATTATTTTCGGTTTTCTGGCCGCCGGCATTTCGTTCGGCTATGTCAGCGCGCTGGTCAAGGACGACCCCATTCGTCCGCAAAGTGAAATATTCGACAAAATCAATCAAAACGAATTGACAGGCTACGTCTACTTCAACGACGACAGCGTCATCGGGCAGCTTCGCACGGACGAAGACCGCATACTCGTCAATATCGACGACGTCCCGGCCCAATTGAAAGACGCCTTCCTGTCCACGGAAGACAACGATTTCTACGACCATTACGGCTTTGACTTCAAAGGACTGCTGCGCGCGGTCAAGCAAAAGCTGCTTCACGAGCCGGTGCAGACCGGCGGCAGCACCATCACGCAGCAGGTGGCGCGGAGGGTCTTTCTCAGCCTGGATCGGACCGACAGCCGAAAAGCCAAGGAGATCCTGTTATCCATGCGTTTGGAAAGGATCATGACCAAGGATCAGATCTTCGAGGCTTACCTGAATAAAATTCCTTTCGGCAACGGCTCCAGCGGATATAACCTGTACGGGATCAAGGCGGCGGCCAAAGGGATTTTCGGCATCACCGACCTGAACCAGCTCAATATCGCCCAATGCGCTTATCTGGCCGGCCTGCCCCAAGCTCCGAGCGATTATTCCGCCTTTAGCGGCAAAGGGGAATTCGATCCGGAAGGGTTCAAATTGGCCCATGAAAGGCAGCAGCTCGTGCTGAAACGAATGCTCGAAGAAAAAAGAATAGACCATCGCCAGTACGAAGAGGCGCTCAATTTCGATATTAAGGCTTCGCTGTCGCAGTATACGCCCAAAGCTTACACCACTTATCCTTATCTGATGATCGAAGTGGAACAGCAAGCGGCCAAAATTATGCTTCGCCTGGAAAATCCGGACTTGGCCGACCAGGACTTAAGCCAGAAAGAATACGCCCAGTCGCTCAGCGACGCCAGCGAGCACATGAGAAGAAACGGATATAAAGTATATACGACCATCGACGAGAAGATCTATGATTCCATGCAGGAA
>CAYYCV010000022.1:0-42086 GCA_964470405.1 uncultured Caryophanales bacterium | reverse complement strand
GGAATTCGGCGATTTTGGGCGAGCATATTCAACCGGGGGCGATTGAAAGCGGCCATCTGGCGACCGGCTTGATTCAAAGCGAGCACGTGGCGGACGGAGCGATCGCCGGCCGGCACATCCTCCCCGCCGCCGTGGCCGGGGAGCATCTGCAGGATGCCGCGGTGACCGGCGACAAGCTTGGTTCCAATGCGGTGGGCTCGACGCATTTGGCCGAAGGCTCCGTCGACTCGCGGCACGTTCAATCCCGGGCGATTCAGGGAGCGCATCTGGATGCGGATTCGATCGGGCCGCGCCACATCCAGGTAAATGCGATCCAGTCGAAGCATCTGGCGGAGGGGACGGTGGGCTCCGCGCACCTGGAGCCGAACGCCGTGCGCGCGGAGCATGTGGCCGACGGCGGCGTGGAAAGCCGCCACCTCGCGCCCTTGTCGGTGGAGGGTCGCCATCTGAAGCCGGGGAGCATTCGCGGCGAGCATCTGGAACCCGGCGCGTTTTCCGGCGAGCACCTGGGGGATTCCACCGTCCTGGGCGAGCATATTCAGCCTGGAGCGATTCGCGGCGAGCATCTGACGGCCGGTTTGATCGAGGGCGAGCATGTGGCGGAGGGAGCGGTCGGCCCGCGCCATATTCAATCCAGGGCGATCCGGGAAGCGCACCTGGACGTGGACTCGATCGGCTCGCGTCATATCCAGGCGAATTCGATTCAGCCGAAGCACCTGGCGGAAGGCTCGGTCGGCGCGGAGCATATTCAAGCGGATTCGATCGGTTCGGCTCATTTGCAGGAAGGGGCGATTTCCGCGCGGCAGATCGCGCCGCTCACCATCGTGTCCGACCGATTGGCCGACGGCTGCGTTGGCGGGAAGAAGCTGGCGGCGGACGGCGTCGAAAGCGGGCATATCCGCGATCAGGCGATCGATGCCCGCCATCTGAAGCCCGCGGCTGTCCAAAATCGGCATATCGCCAACGGTTCCCTGGCGGGCGAGAAGCTGGCCGACGGGAGTATCGCGGCGACCAAGCTGCAGGACGGGATACTGGAAGGCCGGCATTTGTCCGACAATTCCGTAACGATGGAGAAGGTCGCACCGGGGGCGATCCAAAGCGAGCATCTCGCGCCCGCGCTGATCCGCGGGGAACATTTGGCGGATCAAGCGGTGGCGGCGAAGCATATCGGCGCGGCTTCCGTAGGCCGCGAGCATTTGGAGACGGCCGCGGTGACCGGCGAGAAGCTGGCTCCCCGCTCGGTCGGCCCGCAACATTTGACGGAAGGCGTCGTCGGCTCGGAGCATCTTCAGCAAGGAGCGGTTCGCACGGACCACCTTGCCGCCGGCTCCATCGGCCCGGAAAAGCTGTCCTTTCGCCCTGTTCTGTCCGAATCCTCCGGTTCTTTCATGCTGCAGCAATGCGGGAAAGCTCTGTTTCGGTTCAAGCCCGAGGATGAGAAGGTCGAGGTGGATATCCGATTCGGCCGGCCGTATGCCGACGCCGGTTGCGTCGTCGTCGCGATGGTCGATCATCCGGCGTGCTACGCGGTGTTGAAAGAGCAGGACAACGCCGGAGCGAAAATTGAGGTCGTCCGGGTCAAGTTCAGCCCGGAGTTCGGCGGCTCGGTTTCGTGGATCGCCATGGGGGAGCGTTAGTCGAGCGCCGGTCCCCGTTCAGCGGAGCCGTCGGCGGCTCAAAAGAGGAAACGCCGGTTCCATGCGGGAACGGCCGGGAATGGCCGGCATTCGGACACAAGATGGCCCTCCGGGAGAGAAACCCGGAGGGCCTGACTGCGTGGGAAGCCTCTTTGAAAGGAGCCTCTTTGGAAAAAGGATGCCGGGTATGCGGCCCGAACCTTTTTTCAGGGAGGCTTTTTGTACAAGTGCCGTTACATTCAAACCGGCCGTACATAGAATGGGGTGTATAGGTTCTCAACGCTGACCATGGAGGTGTCAAATGCTCGTTTCGGTGATCATTCCGGTGGCGAATGAAAGCAAAACGATCATGGGAGTGCTGCGGCAAGTTTTCAGTTTGCCCGCCCCGGTCGAAGCGATTTTGGTTGTCAACGGTTCAACGGATCGGACGCGGGATTTGGCGGAGCGATCGGGCGCCAAAGTGATTTTTTTCGACAGGAGATTGGGGCACGATGTCGGCAGGAGTGTCGGCGCGAAGGCCGCGCAAGGCGATATTTTGTTGTTTGTCGATGGAGATTTTGCCGTTTCCGCAGGCGATTTGATGCCTTTTATTCACGCTTGCGGGAACGGCGTGGACGTGGCTTTGAATCGCTATAACGGGCCGGTTGCCCGAAGGAAGGTGCACAGAGTGGTGTTGGCCAAACACGCGCTGAATGTAATATTGGGCCGGGAAGACTTGCAGGGCGCTTCCATGACCACCGTTCCCCATGCCATGACGCGGAACGCGCTGGAGCGGATCGGAGCGGAGCACCTGGCCGTTCCTCCCAAGGCGCAGGCGATCGCCGTGCATCGCGCCTTGAATGTTCAGGCCGTGCATCGGGTCGATGTGGGCCGCCGTAATCCGATCCGCAGAACGCGGTACAAAGTCGATCCGTTGCTGCATTTGATTCTCGGGGATCATCTGGAAGCGATCCACTGGTCGATGGAGGCGACGGACGAACGCATGCATCGGGCGGATACGGAGCGAAACCGGGAACGGGTGGTTCCGGGATGATCCATCGGAGAAGACGGAGCGGCTTCGGCCGACGGGCGAACCGGCGGACCCGGCGATCGGCGGGGAAAGCCGGGCGGGCGTCCGGGTTGCCAAGACCCCGGTCCGCGTTTGGAAGAACGGCGGCCCTGTTGTTTGCTTCAAGCGAATCTTCCGCATTGGCCAACGTCATGAATCAACTGCGCCGGCTTCGTTTACAGGAAATCATTGTGGTTGTCGATCATGCGCTGCCGCAGGAACAGAAGGCGGCGCTGTGCCGCCAATATGGGAACCATACGCTCGTTTCGCTGAATGAACCGCTCGGTTCCGACGTCTGGAGAGCGGTCGGGGCCAGGCTGGCCCAATCCGACATCCTGCTGTTTGTGGACAGCCGCGTTCCCGTATCCGCTGCCAGGCTGGTTCCGTTCGTTCGAGCCGTCGCCAGGGGCAACGACGTGGCGCTGAATCGCCACGCATGCCGCTTTCAACCGTTCAACCGGCGGGATCGCCTCCTCCGGCTAAGGGAGTTTTTGAACAGCGCGTTGGGCAGGCCTCTCCTCGGAGCCGATTCTCTGGTCGATCTGCCGCATGCTTTATCCTCCAGAGCCGTGCGGATCATCGGGCCCGATCGCTTGATGGTCCCGCCCAAAGCGCAGGCGGCGGCCATTTACGGAGGCCTCCGCATGGTGTCGCCCGCGAATGTGGGCGTGCGGTGCGGCCCCCCCGCCGAATTATCGATCGGCGATCATATCGAGGCGCTGCATTGGGCCATGGAGCAACGAGGCGAACGGCTGGATTTCCATGACACGATGCGGAGACGGGAGATGGCGGGAGGATGAGACGATGCGCCTGACCAGTATTATTATTCCCAGTTGCCATGGCGGACCGTCGCTGGAGAGGTGCGTCGAATCCGTCAAAGCTTTCACCCGCGGCGATTATGAAATGATCGTCGTCGACAACGGCTCCCCTCATCCGACGATGGAGTATTGCCGAAGGAAGCAAGTGCATTACATCCATTATCCCGAAAAAATCGGGTTTCCGGCGGCCTGCAACAGAGGCTTGGCGCTGGCCAAAGGGGACGCGTTGCTTTTGCTGAACGACGACGTCGCAGTCGCCTGCGGTTGGCTGGACAATATGCTGGCTTGCTTGGACAGCGACAGCCGGGTGGGCATCGTCGGGCCGATGGCCAACTATGCCAGCGGCCGGCAGCGGTCGCGCGTCGCCTACTCCGATTTGCCGGAGTTTCAACGGCTCGCGGAAACGCTGAACGGGCCGGACCCCGGCAAGTGGGAAGATACCCGCAGAATCGTCGGCTTTTGCTTTCTTTTCAAGAGGGAGCTGTTTCAAAGGATTGGATTTCTCGATGAAAGATTCTCGCCGGGGCATTTCGAAGATGACGATTACTGCCATCGTGCGAGGCTTCAAGGTTTTACGTTGAAAATCGCCGGCGATGTCCACGTGCATCACGATGGAAGCCGGACGTTCCGCACCGTGAATCAGAGCAAGGCGGTATCGGTCAATTATCGGAAATTTATGAAAAAATGGGGCTTCGATCCGCATATCCACATCGAGCAGAGAGGCGGGGATGATCTTTGAAGGGCGTTATATTGGCTGGAGGTCAGGGCACCCGTTTGCGGCCGATGACCAGCATCATCAATAAACATTTGCTTCCGATCGGGAATTATCCGATGATTTACTATCCCGTGATGAAGCTGAAAAATGCGGGCGTTCGGGATATCATGGTGATTTTGGGCAAGCCTTCGGCCGGTTTGTATATGGAATTTCTTGGCGGCGGAGAGGAATGGGGCGTGCGCTTTACTTACCGCATTCAATCCGAACCGGGAGGCATCGCGCAGGGGCTGTTGCTGGCCGAAGGATTCGCCGGACCCGGGGAAAAGCTGGTCGTCCTGTTGGGCGACAATCTGTTCTCCAATTCGCTGGATCCGTTTATTCAGGCGTTTCAAAAGCGGTCGTCCGGCGCTATGGTGCTGCTGAAGGAAGTGGACGATCCGTCGCGCTACGGGGTTCCCGTATTTCGCGGAAAGGGGATTTCGCGCATCGAGGAGAAGCCGCGGGAGCCGCAATCCCGTTACTGCGTAACCGGGATTTACATGTATGACTCGTCGGTGTTCGGGCGCATCCGCCAAATCAAGCCCTCCGCCAGGGGAGAGATGGAGATCACCGATGTCAATAATTTGTACGCCGCCGAGGGAAGTCTTGATTTCGACATTTTGCCCGGGTGGTGGATTGATGCGGGCACGCTTCCTTCATTGTACGAGGCTTCCGGTAAAATGATCGGAGGTGAATTGGATGTATAACAGGCTCAAGGAGGGATGGCGGGATGAATCGTCTGGAGGAGCAAAGGGGAGCGCGAAGCTGGCACAAAGGGCTGGAAGACGGGTTTGAGTCGGGCTGGGATTACGGCTATTTTCTCGGGCGCTGCAAGATGGCGGCCCAGAAAATTCCGGAAAGGAAAGGAACGTTCCGCGATTTAAAGGTGATGTATATCGCCCAGGGAAGCCCGGGATTTCGCACGATCGATTACGGCATTTCCAAGGCGTTGAGCGGCATGTTCAGGGAAGCGCTGATCGTCGGCCAATCGGAGAACATCGTGGAATTGGCTTCGCGGGCGCGGCCCGATCTGGTGCTTGTTCTCAACGGCATTTTTTCCATCCCGGTCGAACAGGTGGACGGACTGAGGCAGTTGGGCGTGAAGACCGCGGTTTGGATTGCGGACGATCCTTATTTTATTGAAGAAACGACGAAGATCATTCCGCATTACGAGCATATCTTCACCCATGAATTGAACTGCGTGCCCTATTACCGCGAACTGGGCTGTGATTCCGTGCATTATTTGCCGTTTGCCGCAAGCCGGGAAGTGTTTTATCCCAAACCGGTGGAAAGGCAGCTTCATACCGAGCTTTGCTTTATCGGGACGGCGTTTCCGAATCGGTTGGCGTTCTTCGAGGAAATGACCGATTTTCTGGCCCAAAGGAATCTGTTTATGGCCGGTGCGGCATGGGATCGAATGAAAGGCTACGAAAAGCTGGCTCCGCACATCGATCTAGCCGGCATACAGCCCGAGTTTGTCATCAACCATTACAATGCGGCCAAGATCGTGATCAACCTGCATCGCGCGGATGCGGAAATCATCGACGGCAAACGCTGGATTCAGGCCTTGTCGATCAACCCCAGAACTTACGAGATCGCCGCCTGCGGAACGCTGCAACTGACCGATGTCAGAGGCGATCTTTCCCAAATGTACGCGCCGGGGAAGGATGTGGCGACATTCGCTTCGCCTGCGGAGCTGAAGGAAAAAATTCACTATTATTTGACGCATGAGGATGAACGCCAGGAGATGGCTTTGAACGGATTGAAGCGAACGCTGCGCGATCACACGTATCCTCAAAGGCTGAATCAAATGATGCAGGCGATATTCGGGTAAAGGAGTGAGCATCCATTGACGGGATTGAAAATAAGCCAGGATGTTGCCGGAGCTTCCGACGTGTGGGAGTCCGGGCGGATCGACGGCATGCATGCGGGACGGTCGGAAGGGTATCATTTCGGGCGCTGTGAAGCGATCATGCGGAAAACCGGGGAATATCGCTTTCCCTACTACAATATCAGCGTAATGTTCGTGACGGTGGGGTGGGGGTACCCTTACCCGCCGCTGGAAAACGCGATTCAGGACAGCCTGAGCGGGATGGTCAGGCAGGTGATCCCGGTAAAGCCCGATGAAGACATCGCGGGGCTGGCCGACCACTTCCGTCCGGATTTCCTGCTGGTGCTCAACGGGATGAAACTGCCTCCCGATCAGGTGGACCGGATTCGGCAGAAGGGGATACGGACCGCGGTCTGGGTGACGGACGATCCGTACTATACCGATCTTTCCCGGGTGTTCGCGCCCCACTACGACTACGTATTTACGCTTGAAACCGGCTGCGTCCCTTTTTACCAACAGTTGGGCTGCCGCAACGTTCACTATCTTCCGTTGGCCGTGGACCGCAAAATGTATTATCCGCAGGCGGTCGATCGCTCCCGCCGCCTGGATATTTGCTTTATCGGGAGCGCCTATTGGTACCGGGTCGCTTTTTTCGATCAAATCGCCGAATATTTGGCCAGAAAAAATGTGTTTATTTCCGGGCTGTGGTGGAATCGTCTGGAGAAATTCAACCTGTTGCGGGATAAAATTCGCGTGGGCATGTGGTATACGCCGGCTCAAACGAACCTTTATTACAACTCGGCAAAAATCGTCATCAATCTTCACCGTTCGCCCGACGACGAATCCTACAATGAAAACGAAAAGGGAATTCAGGCGTTCTCGCCCAATCCGCGCACGTTTGAGGTTGCGGGCAGCGGAGCGTTTCAACTGACCGATTTCCGCAAAGATCTGGGCAATTATTTGACGCCGGGGCAGGAAATTGTCACCTACCATTCACCGGCCGATTTGATTGCGAAAATCGAATATTACTTGCATCATGAGGACGAAAGGCGGGCCATCGCCCTTCGCGCACTGAAGCGCACCATGCAGCAGCACACGTATCATAACCGGGTGGGCCAACTGCTGCAAATCACGTTTGGATAACGCGTTCAGCAAAGAAAGGAGGTTCGCGGGCGATGTTGAGGAAAAAGAAAAACGGCCGCGTGAAAAAAGCCGGGTTTAAAGGCACCCGCCGTTTGAAAAAAAGGTCCGTGCTGAAGAAAACGGGCAAGTTCAAAAAGAAGCTCAGAATCGGGAAGAAAAAGAAGCCGGGAATCGTGAGGGGAAAGCTGCGCAAAGGAAAGCGGGCCGGGTTGAAAGCGGGCCGTAAAAGAAGGCGCGGGCTCAAATCGAGAAGGTTTGCGGGCAGGCCGAACAGGGCAAGCGAGGGGGTGATCGACCGCAGCGGCGGATACGATGCGGGATTCGATCAAGGCTACAAGGAAGGGTTCAGGGAAGGCTTCAACAAGGGCCTTGAAGACGGAGCGCTGGAGTACGACCAGCGGAAGCCGGCGGTGTAACGATCGCTTTCGGTGTCCGTTCCCGCTGACAGGCGCGGGATCCGGGCATGGCGGCGCCTCGCGCGGATGTCCCCGCGCGGGGTGCGGCGGCGCGTAACGATCGCCCGCCCCGTGCCCGGCGAACCGGTTGGTTTTTGCACATTCTGGGCGGTTGCCCGGTTTCATGCCGCCGGCAATGTACATATAATGGAGGGAACCTGCAGCAAAGGAGGGTGCGTGAGTGGATCAGGAGCAATTGATTACGGTCATGATCGAGCATATGGCCAAGTCGCATCATGAATTGGCGCGAATGATGGAGTCCAAACGGTGTGAAACCGCGCAGTTGTCGCAAATTGTTCATGCCATGCCGGATCGCGATTTGACGCTGAACGGAGTCGGGCAGCTCACGGAATACTGCATCAAAATCACGAAGAATATCACGGCCTATCTGAATAGTCTGGCCGATTTGGGCGATGCGCTGGCCGATAACCTGACTCATGTGATGGGGGAATTGTCCGATCGCAACGAGCAGCCCGAATAATTCGCAAACCGCAGGAGAGGAGGTTCGCTTTTGAACCGTGAGGAATCGTTCCGCAGGATGATCGAAGCGTCGGCCCTGTTCCAGTACAATATCGCTCTGATGCTGGAAGCCAAAGCGCACGAAGCGGAGAAATCGCGAAACTGGATCTGCCATCATTTATATGCCGAAGCTTTGAACGGCCATGTCGATCAGTTGGAGCAGACGAATGAAATTCACGAACAAATTATCGAACTGATCGACGGATTGACCAAAATGGAAAATAGCTTGGCTTCCAATTTAAGGGTGGTTTTAAACCGGGAGCAGGAGGAAGAAAGCGGCAGCGGCGGCGGCTTGGGCTTTGGCGGCAGCTTGTTTGATTTCGACGGTGATGCCGGATGAGTCCGCTGGAACGGGAAACCGACTTGAAGCTGGATATTTTGGCTTCTCTGGCCCGAAGCCAGAAGGCCCTGGCCCGTTTGATGGAGTGCGTCGGCGATATCGGCGAATCTTCGGAGCGGATGAAGTTCAAATTGCTGGACAATCTGAACGTTATTGGCCGCTATCAGATGGCGCTCGGCTCCCGGATCGCCGGCGTTCGCATCCGATCGCGAAAGCGCGGCGCGCCGGGGAAGCCCTGGCTGAACAAAAACGCATGAATAGATCGGCGAGGGACGAGCGGTCTTATTGCATCATGCCGCGCAGGAGACGGCAAGATCGTTGCGCCGCTCGTTCAGCCTGCACGTACATAGGAAGATTCGCTTTCATTTATATACCACAATTTATAGAAGGTTGGTATAATAAATGAAAAGTGGAAGTGTGTTTAGGTCGAAACTTTTTTTCTTGCAATGATAGGGCGTGAATTGAATGGGCATTTTTGCAAAAAAACACTTGTTAACGGACACAAAGTATATTTTTAAAGTTGGGTTGATCCTATTGTTTGCTATTTCTCTCGTTGCATGCAAAAATCAAGCTTCATTGAGTCGGGATATAAATGCGTTAATTTTAGAAAAAAGCATCGATTTATCGATCAGTCAGCATGATGGCGTCTTTGTTCCGGCCAGTTCTTCATTTGCACAGAGAATGATCGGCGCTCTAAGCTCCCATGATGCTGCGCTTGCAAAAGTAAGTGACGTTGATCAATACGATTTGGCGCTAAGATTTGATGGGTATCGGGATATTCATTTGAATTTGGACTCGAATTCCTTTTGGTTTGCCGGGGGTCGTCAGGTATATCCGCTCCTTGCCGATTTTAATAGTCAATGGCAGCGCTATATGATTCGCATGGCAGATGGCGAGTTGAGGTATGATGGCTTTGAGAAGACGATATTAAGAAAGTCTTCTTTTACGGATCAAAATGAATCGGTGAATACCGCGACTTTATTTTACGATGGCGATATCCGATTAAGCGTCAACCGTTCACAAATCAAAATCGCTTCAAACGTAAGCGAGAATTCCCTGGATTATAACGATTCAAATTACCCTAAAGATACCTATGATATAAAACTTTTGGGGAGACATCCTTTAGTTGCTGTTGTGCATACGTTTCCTACGGTACATGGACCTAATGCCAAATTAGATGTCTTTTCGTATAATGACGAAGACATTCAGCCCGTATTTTCGACATCGGATATGACGTGTGAACTGGACGCTATCGATTTTGAAAAGGGGAAGGTGATGATCAGACTGCCGTTTGCCGATACAACCGCAACTCATTTATTGACAAGTCAAGAAAGGGCGCGTACCGATGAGAAATTGTCGGAACTAAATCAAAACAAGGTGAAAATAGATGAGGAATTCATAAAGTCAACGAAGGATGGAATCTCTTGCGGACCCACTGAAGCCGCCTTTAAAGATACGGATGGGGATGGCATCGAGGAGATGCTCATTTCAACCCATGTCGAATCGGTAGGCGCAAGAACGCCGATATGGCTGAATGCCTATGCCGTTTTTACATTTGGGGTACAGGACGACGTAATCCGGTTTAAAGAAGTTACATTCGAGGACGAGGTCCCCCACTAACTGGATGAATGATTTGCTTCCCAAAATTCAATCCTAAACGTGTGCAACATGAATTGACTTTAGGATTGGGGGCCGGGATATGAAGCAAATGTTGACCCTGGCCGTGATTGGAACGCTGGCCGCATCCATCACGGCTTGCACGGCGGGAACGGGAGTGAACGATACGGACAGGCAGGGAATGAGGCCGTACCAAGTCGAGCAGCATACCGATCACCGCTTCCGCACGCGCAGCGATAATTACATCAGTCCGCACAATAACACCCGCATGGAAATGAGCCAGGAGATTGCGGACAAACTGGCGTCCATGAAAGAAGTGGACATGGCCAATGTTCTGTTGACCGACAAAAATGCGTATGTGTCGGTGGTGTTGAATCACATGAATACGACGCCGCGGCATACCGACGGCAACGGAACGATGAACCAAAGCGCGCTGCGGGACGATCCGGACCCGGTTGCGATGGAACTGAAGAACCGCATTGCCGATCAGGTTCGGCAACTGCACCCGGACGTGCGGAACGTGTACGTTTCGGCCAATCCGGACTTTGTGCAGCGGATGAACGAATACGCCGAACAGTTTCGGAACGGCCATCCGCTGCGCGGGCTGACCGTGCAGTTCAACACCATGGTGGACAGGCTGTTCCCGCAAAGCGCGGGGACCGACCGCAACGTCCCGAATCGGTAAGATCCGCATCCGCATCTCCGCCGAAGACCCCCGAGAATGACGAAAGGGGGTCTTCCCATGAGCCCCATGGCTGGTATACTGGAATTGTGCATTTCATTGCAGACGGGGGTGTTTTTTGCGTGACCGGCCGTTTAAGCCAACCTTCCCTGGAGTTTTTTTATCTTTTGAGCCACCCTGTTTCGGCTTCATTTCATTCGCATCCCTTTTACGAAATCTATTATTTCGTCGCGGGCAAATGCAATTATTTGATCGGCGATAAAATTTATGTTTTGTCGCCCGGCGATTTGCTGCTCATGGACGGATTGACCCTGCATTGCCCGAAAATCGATCCCGGTGCGAGCTACATCCGAACGATCGTCCATTTTGAGCCGGTTTACTGGCAACGATTGTTCGAACAGATGAACATGCTGAACGTGCTCCAGCCTTTTCAGGATTTGCGCAATTACCGGATTTCATTCAAGGGTGCGGAAAAGGAGGAGCTTGAGCAGCTTTTGACCGCGATGAATCGCTATCGCCAAAGCACGGATGCGGTCTCCCGGTTCCGGTTTCAACTCGTTTTCATGGAACTGCTGGCTTATATTTATGGCTTTTGCCGGAAGCCGCTGGAGGAATGTGCGTTTCCGTCCGCCAAGGAGCAATGCGTGCAAAGCGTCATCTCTTACCTGAGCCAAAATTATATGGAGGATCTTCATTTGCAGCATCTGGAAGATCAACTGCATCTCAGCAAGTATTATTTGTCCAAAATTTTCAAGGAAGTGACCGGCATCACCATTTTCAACTACCTTTATTCCAGCAGGATCAACCAGGCCAAAGTGCTGTTTCTTTTAAACCGCGATATCCGGGTCACCGAGGTTTGCTACCGGGTCGGCTTCAAGCATCCGGCGCATTTCAGCAAATTATTCAAGCAGCAGGTGGGATGCACCCCCGAGCAGTTCCGCAAAGCCTCCGTTTTGTAAAACCGCAACCAGAATGAAATGAACCGCCGTTTATGCCAATGAGGTGGAAGCCGGTTTATTTTTTTTGTTTTATGATGGAGGAAAATGGTGGAAAGGTGATGAAACCCAATGTCCAACCTCAGAATCGGCGTAATCGGAATGGGAAATATGGGGACGACCCATGCCCAAAGCCTGGCGAGGGGCCAAGTGCCGGGAGCGGAGCTGACGGCCGTTTTCGACATCGATCCGCATCGGTTGAAGCGGTTCATGGAGCATGCCGGCCCCAACGTGGCCGCGTTCGAGAGCCGCGAAGCGTTTTTCGCCTCGGGCCGCATGGATGCGGTGCTGATCGCGACGCCTCATTACGACCATTGCGAATGGGCGATCGCGGCTTTCGGCCGCGGGCTTCACGTCCTGGTGGAAAAGCCGGCCGGCGTGCATACCCGGCAGGTCAGGGCGATGAACGCCGCTGCCGCCGAAAGCGGGCGCGTGTTCTCGATCATGTATAACCAAAGGACCCATCCCGTTTACCGGAAGCTGCGGGATCTGGTCGTCTCGGGGGAATTGGGGGAAATCCGGCGCACGATTTGGATCATCGATTGGTATCGGCCGCAAAGCTACTACGATTCCGGCGATTGGCGCGCCACCTGGGCCGGGGAAGGCGGGGGAGTCCTGCTGAACCAGGATCCGCATCAACTGGATTTGTGGCAATGGACGATCGATAGGATGCCCAAACGGGTGCGGGCTTTTTGCGGCTTCGGCAAATATCATCGGATCGAGGTGGAGGACGAGGCGACGGCTTACGTTGAGTATGAGAATGGCGCGACCGGCTTGTTCGTTACGTCCACCGGACAGGCGCCCGGGACCAACCGCCTGGAGATTTCGGCCGACCGGGGAAAGGTGGTCATCGAGGACGGGAAGCTTGTGTTTTGGCGCAACCGGGTGCCGGAACGGCAGTTTAACCGCGAGCATACGGGGGGATTCGGAAAGCCGGAATGCTGGAGATGCGAAATTCCCGTCGAGGGGGAAGAAACGGGCCACGTCGGCATTATCGCCAACTGGACCGAGGCTATTTTGAAAGGAACGCCCCTGCTGGCTCCCGGCGAAGATGGGATCAAGGGGCTGATGCTGTCCAACGCGATGTATTTGTCCGCCTGGACGGATGCCTGGGTGGATCTTCCCATCGATGAAGATCGGTTTTGCGAAGCATTGCAGGAAAAAATCGACCGTTCCGCCTATCGGCGCAAGGAGGCGCTTTGAGGATGAAGGAGAAGTTTGCCGCGCAGTTATATACGTTGCGAAACGAATTGAAACAGGATTTCCCGGGCGTTCTCCGGGAATTGAAGCACAGGGGTTGGGACGCGGTGCAAATTTCCGGGCTGCACGGCTATGCGCCCGAAGACATCGCCGAGGTGTTGGATGAAACCGGCCTCCGCACGGCGGGAATGCATGTCTCGCTCGATCGGATGAGCGACGATCTGGACGCGGTGTTGAAGGAGGCGGCGCAGTTTCACACCCGGGATCTGATCGTTCCGTTCCTGTCCCCGGAAATGAGAAATGAGCCGGGCTACAGATCGCTGCGCCGGCGGTTGCACGATCTGGCCCGCCGGTTAAAGCCGCTCGGATACCGCATCAGCTATCACAACCACGCGTTTGAGTTCGAGACGGAGATCGACGGCCGCTCCGCCCTGGAATATCTTTTAAGCGCGGATGCGGACAGCGGCGTTTTGGCCGAAATCGATGTGTACTGGGTCAAAAAAGGGGGGCGCGATCCGCTTTCGTTTATTCGGCCGTACGCCCGCCGCATGCCGATCATTCATTTGAAAGACATGGACGAGGAGGGCGCTTTTGCCGAAGTGGGCGCGGGCCAAATCGAATTTACGCCGATTTTGGCCTGGGGAGAGCGCAACGGAATCGAGTGGTACGCCGTGGAGCAGGACGTGTGCAAGCGCAATCCGCTGGATTGCCTGCAAACCAGCCTGGAGAACCTGTGCCGGATGGTCGGCGAACCGGATAAAACGTAGCCTGTTTTTGCGAACGCAGCCCATTTTTGCGAGCCGACCGCACCAATGGTAGATGCCCGTCATAATATAACTTTGACTGTATCCCTTAACCTTGTAATTTACACAAAGCCCGGGCAAGGAGGGGTGACACTATTGAAGGGTAGCGACCATAGAAGCAAGTTTTTGTTAACCAATCGTGAACGTGAGGTCTTTGAATTGCTGGTTCAGGATAAAACAACGAAGGATATTGCGCAGCAACTGTACATCAGCGAAAAGACGGTTAGAAATCACATTTCAAATGTCATGCAAAAATTAAACGTCAAAGGTCGTTCGCAAGCGGTTGTCGAGCTGATCAGGCTTGGGGAAATAAAAATTTGAGCCAACAAATGTCAAACACCAATCGGCCTTCTTCGTCTTTTTCCGCCGGACACGGATCGAAATGGACGAGGAAGGCTTTTTGACGACTTGGTCGGCGGCTTCCGCGCCGTGTCGGCGCGCCCGTTTCGGGCCGCCGGCTCTTTCGGGGGCCCGGCCCTTTAGAATCGTCCTCATGGAGTCGGCGATTCTTGCCTAATTCGCGGTTTTCACCGTTGTTTGGCCCCGTTCGTCCAGGTACAGGCGATTGGCCGGGTTGTTCTTCAGCTTCACGTTGAATAATTTGAGCTGGCGCTCCTCGACTTCCCTGACTTCCCAGGCGCCGATGTCCCGTTCTCCGCGGTCTTGCAAAAAGGCGGCATACTCGCCTGCCGCTTCTTCCGCATCCTCCCAAAATTTTGTGCCGTGATAGGCGAAGTCGTAAATATTGATCAAGGTGCAGGTATATATTTCCGAGGTTTTGCTGTTTCTCAAAACGGAGGGCATGGCCCGTGCTCCCTTCTGCGGATTCGGCTTTTCTTTTCATCATAAATCGCAGGGCTTGATTTTTCAAATGATTCCGGCCTAAGATAAACAATAAAAGATCATGATGAGAGTGAAGCCAATGGGAGAATGGTACGAGGAAAGCTTCGGAGAGGACTATTTGATTGTATACAGGCATCGGGATATGCAGGGCGCGCGCCGCGAGGTCCGGCGAATGATGGAATGGCTGGCGCTTCCGCAAGGGGCGGAAGTGCTGGACCTGTGCTGCGGCATGGGCCGTCATTCGCTGGCTCTGCGCGATCTGGGGTACAAGGTGACGGGAATCGACCTGTCGGAGGTTTTGCTGCGCGAAGCCCGCAGGCGCGATCCGCAGGCCACGGTTCAATGGGTGCGCGCGGATATGCGCCGGATTCCGCTGGATCGCGAATTTGACGCCGTGGTCAATTTGTTCACCTCCTTCGGTTATTTTGAAGCCGATGAGGAAAACCGCAAAGTGTTGCTGGAGGTCGAACGGCTGTTGAAGCCGGCGGGGAAATTCATTATCGACTATCTCAATCCTTCCCACGTGAAAGCCCATCTGGTCCCCCGTTCGGAACGACAAGACGGGGACATGGTTATCCGGGAAAGCCGCGAAATCGAAGGCGGATTTGTGCGAAAATCGATCGCGATCGAACAGGCCGGGCGCCCTTCCCGGACGTATCGGGAGCAGGTGAAGCTGTATGGGTTGAGCGATTTCCGCCGCCTGCTGGAGGGCACTTCCCTGCGCGTGGATCGCGTTTACGGAAACTACGACGAAGCGTCGCATCGGGAAGATGTCTCGCCCCGGCTCATTTTGGTCGGCCGCAAGGAAGGGACTCGAAGTGAATCCGCGCACGGGCAAACTTAATGCGCGCGAATGGAATGAACCCGCCCGCGGGTAAAATGAATCCGCCCGCCAATGAAATTAATCTGCACGCCAAGTTATAAAATCCCTCAAGGCTCGTATACATAGTAGTACAATACCACTTGAGGGGGAGAATCAAATGAAAGGAAACGTGTGGATTCGCCGGGCCGCATTTGCGGGCCTTCTGATCGTGCCGCTTTTGACCGCCGGTTGCACGCTTTTTAAATCGGATGGGGAAAAAGGGGAAATCGACCCGCCGCCCGCCAATGTGAACATGAATGTCGATTTGGGCGTTGATATGAAAGCCAATCAGCTTGATATGATGACCGGAGCCGACGCCGCACAGGACCGGACGGAAGTTACGCTGTATTTTAAGGATAGCAGCGGATATGTGGCGCCGGTTGGTTTGAAGGTTCCCAGCACCGCGGCGATTGCCCAGCGGTCGCTGGAATATATGGTTCAGGGCGGGCCGGAAACAGACATGCTGCCTGCCGGCTTCAGCGCATTGCTGCCCGCCGGCACCGAGGTGCTGGGCATTAACCTGATTCAGGATCAGCGCCTGGCCATCGTCGATTTTTCCAAGTCGTTTGCCAATTACAAGGCTGAAGATGAGCGTAAAATACTGGAGGCCGTCACCTGGACCCTGACCGGATTTCCCTCCATCGACACGGTGCAGATCAAGATGGAGGGCAGGGCCCTGAAGGAAATGCCCGTGGACGGGACCCCCCTTGACGATCCGCTGTCGCGAAATATGGGCATCAACCTTGAAATGGGATCGGGCGTCGCTTTGAATCAGGCCTCCCCCGTCACCCTGTACTTCCTGAGCCAGAATCAAGACGAGTTTCAGTATTTCGTTCCGGTGACGCGGCTCATTCAGCGAACGGATCGCGTTGCCGAGGCCACGGTCGAGCAGTTGATCAAAGGTCCGCAGACGCCTTCGGCCCTGCACCAGGTGATCGATTCGTCGGCGAAAGTGGTGGCTGTGAATGTTTCGGACGATCAGAGCATGGTTACGGTCGATTTTGACGATTCGTTGCTCGGCCCCGATCAGAAAGCGCCGCCCGAGGCTTTGCAGGCTGTCGTTCTGTCCCTGACCGAGAGCGCGAAGGATGCCAAGGTGCAAATCACGGTCGATGGTGGAAGCAAAGTGTTCAGCTCGGATGATGTCAATTACAGCCTTCCTGTGACCCGCCCGGTCCACGTCAATACTTTCGCATCCTAAAAGCGCCGTCGCCGGGCTTGAGCTGTCGGTATGAGGTATTGTTTCTCCAACTCAGGTCCCGCATTTTTCATCGCACTTTCAGAGCTTCGTTTCAATAAAAAAGCGACAAAAAATTTAGAAAAGATTGAAAAGGGCGAGTTTCGAGGTTGAATCAGCTTCGGTGCTTGCTCTTTTCGCGTAGCCGTATCCGGTTTGGATCGACTTGGCTCGAGGGATCTGCTCTTTTGGGACAAAAAGTAATTTTTCTTTTCACCGTACGCCTTATCCGCAACGCCGTCCTTCGGAGATTTGACAAGGGCTGCTTTTTATCTTTTATTTGTCTTTTATATAAAGGCTGCTTGAAAAGTCGCTGTTAATGGTTGCTTTTGCCGTCATAAAATTTTGTTGCTATAAAGGTTTGCCTTTATTTCCTTCGGCGTGCCATCGGTGCGCCATAGTGTTTCCGCTTCCGCTTGGCGTGATGAAAGCAGGGCGTTCGCGGGTTTTTCGACTTGCGGCAGAAACGGGACGGCGGCCTTCCGGTGGATGTTCTGTTTATGGGTACTATCCGCATTTTTGTGGATTGTACTTTCTAACGAATGGAGGGAGTGCTATTTGATGATTTTTATGATCTAAAATAATGTAACGAACGGCAGGATCGCTATTTGCTCTAAATTGATCAAAAATGAAGGAAATTGAGGAGAATAACGTTTCTGGCGTTCGTTACAATTTGAAACGCGCTTCCAGCATCCGGTTCAATCAGGAGTTGCAGATCGCGAGTTCGACCCTGAGTTAGCCCGGAAGTTCCAGTTCGACATCCGAGCCGGGAAGATTGCCGCTCGCCGCGGTCCAAGCGGGTTTAGCCGCTTTTGAAGCTGGCTCGTCTCATTTATGTTGGCGGCAAACGTGATTTCGGGCGCTTACTCTGGTAAAATGTCTTTTAAAAGGTCGGTGACAAACAGGCGCTTGATGATCGACACGATTGGCATAATTAATGCAAGGGACGCGGGAGGCGCAGGAGATGCGGGAAACAAGGGAGATACGGGAAACAAGGGAGACACGGGAAACAAGGGAGACACGGGAGGCGCGCGGGATGTAAGTGGTACGGGCGATGCGTTTGGCGTGATTCACGCGCTCGGCGCGGAAGACTGTTGGAATTACTGCAAAAGTGCATCTATTCGTAGGCTGCAATCGGTATTTTGGGAAAATACCTGCTTTTATACAGGTATTTTAAAGCATTCCGCTTCATTTGGGCGTGAGTCCACAAAATACATGTATTTTTGCAGTAATTTGCTCCCTTGGGCAACCGGTGCGTACAAAAAGATGCACTTTTGCAGTAATTTCAAGCCAAAGAGGCCGGCCAAACCCCAAAAAAGGCTGCACAGGAGTTGGACATGGGTTGGGCGCGGTTTGGACATGGACTGAATACGATTTGGACATGGGCTGGGCACAGGTTGGTCACGGGTTGGGCATGGGCCGGAGAAACGGCAGGAGCCGCTTATTTTTAAACACGCTTCAAGAAAATGTTGAGGAGGTTTCATTTTGAGATTATACGAGCGGGGATTTGATGAATTAAGGCCGATTACGATCCAAACCGATTACAATAAATTTGCCGAAGGTTCCGTATTTATCGAGGTGGGGGAAACCAAAGTCATCTGCAACGCCACGGTCGAGGAGAGAGTCCCGCCCTTTTTAAAGGGCCAGGGCAAAGGCTGGGTCACCGCGGAGTATTCCATGCTGCCGCGGGCGACGCAGGTGCGCAACCAGCGGGAGGCGGCGAAAGGCAAACTGGGCGGCCGGACGATGGAAATTCAACGGTTGATCGGCCGGGCGCTTCGCTCCGTCGTCAATCTGCAACTGTTGGGCGAGCGGACCATTACGCTGGATTGCGATGTCATTCAGGCCGATGGCGGTACGAGAACCACTTCCATTACCGGCGCGTTTGTCGCGCTGGTCATCGCCGTCAACAAGTTGGCGGAGGAACAGCGCTTATCCAGGTTTCCGATTCAGGATTTCCTGGCTTCCATCAGCGTAGGCATCGTCAAGGAATACCCTTGCCTGGATCTGTCTTATGAAGAAGATTCCAACGCAAAAGTCGATATGAACGTGGTCATGACCGGATCCGGCCAATTCGTGGAAATTCAGGGCACGGGAGAGGAGTCTCCGTTTTCGCGCGAGGAGTTGGATCAATTGTTGTCCCTTTCCGAAAAGGGCATCCGCCGCATCATCGAAATTCAAAAGCAGGCGTTGGGGTCCCGCGGAGCGAAGATTGGAGCCGGAAATCATGGAATTTAAAAATAAACTGCTCGTCGTGGCCACCCATAATCCCGGGAAAATTAAAGAATTTCGGCGCTTGTTCGACAGGCTCGGCATAGAGATCAAGAGTGCGGGGGATTTTCCCGACGTGCCGGAGGTGCTGGAAGACGGGGAAACGTTTGCCGAGAACGCGGAGAAAAAGGCGAAGTCCATCGCGCTTGCGCTCCGTCTTCCGGCGTTGGCGGACGATTCCGGATTGTGCGTCGATGCGCTGCACGGCGAACCGGGCGTGCGGTCGGCCAGATACGCGGCGTCGCAGGATGGCGGCAAGGGCTCGGATGACGAGAATAATCGAAAATTGCTGCATGAGCTTGGCCGGTTGGGGCTCCAGGGCAAACGAATCCGCCCGGACGATGCGGATAGCCCCGTTTTATGGAGCACAGCGCGCTTTGTCTGCGCATTGGCCCTGCACGACTCCGCAACGGGCCGCACGATTCACGTGGAGGGATCATGCGAAGGAGAGATTGTCGATCGCCCGTCGGGACGCAACGGGTTCGGCTACGATCCGCTGTTTTATCTTGCTTCCTATGGGAAAACGATGGCCGAGTTGGATATGGATGAAAAGAACCGCATCAGCCACCGCGGCCAGGCTTTAAGGCGGATGATGGCGATCATGGAGCATCGGGCGCAATGATGCGGCTTGGTTCGCACACCGATGCGGCTTGATTCGCACACCGATGCAGATCGATTCGCTCACCGTAAAATGATCTTGTATTCCTTCAGCCACGTATCGATCAAGGCGAAATAGGCAAAAAGCTGCGGCGTCCCCATCAATTGGCTGAACCAGTGGAAATTCGCGTCGCCGCTTCGATTCGCCAATTCGCGAATGCGCGATGCGTTGACGAGCGGCAGCAGGGGCGAGCGGGAATCGTTCAAAATGTCCAGAATCCAGTTTTTCGTCGCATTCAGATAGTCGGGATGGTGCGTTTTGGGATACGGGCTCTTTTTGCGATACAATATTTCCTCGGGCAAGACCCCCTCCAGCGCTTTGCGGAGAATTCCCTTCTCCCGATGACCGGCCATTTTCATTTCCCAGGGAATATTCCATACGTATTCGATCAGCCGATGATCGCAGAACGGCACCCGCACCTCCAGTCCCACGGCCATGCTCATACGGTCTTTGCGATCGAGCAGAGTTGGCATGAAACGGGTGATGTTCAAATACGACATCTGCCTTCTTCTCGCCGCATCCGCATCCTCGTTGTCGAGCCGCGGGACTTCACGCAGCGCTTCCCGGTAGCGGTCGGATACGTATTCTTCCGGGCGAATCCAGCCGCGCAATTCCGGCGAGAGCAGCTCGATCCGCTGCTTGTAGGCCAGCGACCAGGGGAAGGTGTCGGCGTTCAGCGCTTCTTCGCGGTGGAACCAGGGATAGCCGCCGAACACTTCGTCGGCCGCTTCCCCCGAAAGGGCGACGGTGGATTGCTTTTTAATCTCCCTGCAAAACAGCAGCAGCGACGCGTCGACATCGACCATCCCCGGAAGGTCGCGGGCATAAAGCGTCGATTTCAGCGCATCCACCAGTTGGGGCGTGTCGAATTCGACGTAATGATGGTTCGAATCGACGAATGCGCTCATCCGGCGAATCCAGGGCGCGTCGGCATTCGGCTGGAACACGCTCGTTTTGAAAAATTTGTCGTTGTCCGTGTAATCGACGGAGTACGTATCCAGCCGCCCGTTTCCCGTTTCCTTGCGAAAATGGGACGCAAAAGCGGTGAGCGCGCTGGAATCCAGCCCGCCGGAAAGCAGCGTGCAAATCGGGACGTCGGAAACGAGCTGCCGCTCGACGGTATCCTTGAGGAGGTCGCCGATGACGGCGGCCGTAGCGGCTTCGTCATCGCGGTGCTCTCTGCTGCGCAGGCTCCAATATTGCACGGTTTTCATGCCCGATCGATCGTAAGTCATGCAGTATCCGGGCTTTAATTCGCGCATGTTTTCGAACACCCCGTGGCCGGGCGTGCGCGCGGGGCCGACGGCCAAAATTTCGGCCAAGCCTTCCGCGCCGACTACGGGTTCAAACCGGGGATGGGCCAAAATCGCTTTCGGCTCCGACCCGAACAGCAATCCTCCCTCCAGCGGAGCATAGAACAAGGGCTTAACCCCGAGTCGGTCGCGCGCGAGATACAATTGTTCCTCCAGGCCGTCCCAGATGGCAAACGCAAAAATGCCGTTCAATCGTTCCACGCACGAACCGCCCCACTCTATGTAGGAAAGCAGCAGCACTTCCGTATCGCAGCGGGTTTGAAAGACAAATCCTCTCCCGGTCAATTCCTTTCGCAATTCGTCCGCATTGTAAAGCTCGCCGTTGTAGACCAGCACGAAGGAAGCGTTGCCGATCGTGCGGGACATCGGCTGCGAGCCGTTATCCGGATCGATGACGCTCAATCTTCGGTGCCCCAGCGCGCAGTGGGCGGCAATCCAGGTTCCGGATGCGTCGGGGCCGCGCGGCACCAAGGTTTCCATCATATTTTCCAACAGGGAAGGGTGAAGGGTTAAATCTTTGTTCCAGTCGATCCATCCGGTGATTCCGCACATGCAGTCCCCATCCTCTCGCAAAGGTGTTTTTGTCGAAGCGTGAAAAGCAACCGTTCGTCAAGTTAAAATTATGCGATCGGGATGGATAAAATGTCTGTCTTTGCGGGGAGAACATCGCGGGGGCGGTCGGCGGGCTTGAACCGGCCGGACGCGGTCCGGGGTCTCCAGACCGCGGCTTCCGGCGCGAACGGGATATCGATGCGCGATGTAAAAAGCCTCCACCGCCAAGAGCCATTTGGAAATACACCATACATGGCATCTTTGTACAGGCCGGCCCGAAAATGTACATAGGAGCAAACCTGATAAGTTCTAGATGTCTATCAATTCGTAACGTTCCAAATAGCTCTTTTGTTTGGATACACTTCTTTTAAAAACCTTAAAGTTTCATTATCTACGCTTTTCACAATAACACTGATAATTTCTTTTGACTCCTTTACTTTATCAATATTTACATACTGATCAGACTGAACCCGATGAACGATTTCTCCTCTAAAAATGATAATTTCATCAAGTTTGTGAATTGATTCGATTCTTGACCAGAACGCCTGTGTCATTCCCAATAAATCTCGGAAATTATCGCTCAAGTTTCTTACTTTAGGTGTATTAAGCTTCTCAGTTTTTTCAGTACCTATTTTTCTATAAATACTTCGCCATCCCTCGTCACACAATGCGGTCGGAGGTGTTCCGTTCCTCTCATTTTTCACATATTTATTTAATGAGTCTTTAATACTACCAGGTAAATTTTGGGCGTTATTTGAATATCTAATATGTACAGCTATGGTTTCATTTATCACATCTTCAATATAAACTTCAAATGAGGAGACCAGAAATACTATTGCGCTTCTGGTTAAATGATCCCAAGCGGCCCTCCCCCTTGTATTTCTATTGGTCCTCACTATTTCAAAAGTATGTTCCAAGCGGGTAACTGTATCAAGATTTTTTAAAAATTTGCCGTATGCTTTTGATGGCATTTTGTTCCTCCAACTATTAAAATATATCTCCATGATACCAATTATTTGTATATTCGTGTACTGGATCGATACGATGAGCGAAGCACACAAAATTCCTTTATTTCCCTTATATTCATCCCGAATCAGCCGGCAAAAAAACGCCTGAAACCCTTATGCTAAGCGGTCTTCAGGCGTTTTCGATTTTTGAATCGGGTTTAAATCCATCAGGAAGCGTCCCAGGAGGGATTCGAACCCCCGACCAACGGCTTAGAAGGCCGTTGCTCTATCCAGCTGAGCTACTGGGACAAACAGTTTGGGTTGAAGCGGGTGAAGGGAATCGAACCCTCGCCTCAAGCTTGGGAAGCTGGCGTTCTACCATTGAACTACACCCGCCCGACATCGGCAGAAACATCGTTTATAATATCACATGAGTTTTAGAAAATCAATACAAACTGCTCTGAAAAGTTGTCCGCAGGTTTCCCGATTTTCCGATTTCCCGGCCTTCCGGGGAACGGGAGAGCCGCCGAAATTCCTGAATTCCTGCAAAAGTGCATCTTTTCGCAAGCTGCAGCGGGCATTTCAAGAAAATACCTGCTTTTTTTATGCAGGTATTTTGAAGCGCCCCCCTTCATTCCGAAGCTAGGGTTCAAAATACATGCATTTTTGCAGGAATTGGGCCTCCCGGGCATCCGATTCGCACAAAAAGATGCGCTTTTGCAGGAATTTTCAACCTGGGCAGGCCGATCCGACCTCAAATGGCGTGAAAGTATCCGATGCTGCCCCAAAAACGGAAATCCAAGCAAATTTTTCGCCGAGCAAGCGTCGCGTCATCGGCGATCGTGCGCATCCTGTTTCATCGCAATTTTAAATCGCCGCCATCCATCAGCTCCGTCTCGAATCCCGCGTCCGCATCCGTTTTTGCTGCCGCATCCGCATCCGTTCGCGCATTCGTTTTCGTTCCCGCTTTCGGTTTCGCTTTCGCTCCCGGCGCGCCGCGTTCGGGGAAGGCGGATGCAATACATTTTCAAGAACGGGGCAAAGCGTGGTATAATTGCATTATTCCAGTTTTCATAAAGGCTGTGGTATCGATTATGAGTTCGTCAAGAGATAACGTCATCCTGTTTCCCAAAACCGTGGAATATTATCAAATCCAACTGACGCGTTTGCTGGAATCGGAACAATATGCCGAGGCGGTCCGTCTGCTTCGATTTTTGCTGCAATGCCAGGCGGATGACCACCGCACGTTTGAAGAATGGAAAATGCTTTTGAAATGGCTGGAGACGACCTTCGTCGAATCCGATGAAAGCGAGGAGGAAGCGACCGAAGGCGAGCTGTATCAGCGCCATATTCGCGAGAAGGCAGCCAACGATCCGCACTATACGAAAAATTTGCTGGAGGTGCTTTTGGAGGACCCCGCGCTGGAACGGAAAATGCTGGCGCTGGAACAGTTGATTGTGATCGATCACCCGCAGATTAACGATACCTTGAGGCGGTGGGCCGTGGAGGTGGAGCTTCACCCGCTGGTCCAGTTCAAGGTGCTGCAAACGCTGAAAATCAGAGGGGACAAAGGCGTCGTCCAATTGGAGAAATGCGGTGAAACCGTGCATCTGGACATCCAGGAAACGCCGCTGGAATTCGATGAATTTCCCGCGAGCATGTCCGCGATTTTGGACAAAGTAAAGGAAATCAGCGAAATTCACCATCCCGCGCTAACGTATTTTGCCGAACAAACCTGGAAAGAGTATCTTTCCTATATATACGGCAGCTCCAAATATGAGAATCTGAAACGAATCGACAGCGCCATGATTCCGGTGTGGGCCGCCGGGTTGTATCACGTGGTGATGGAAACCGTGCTGGGCGCGGCGGACGAGTCCGAAACCAGGCAGCTCTACGGCATTGCCAAGAGCAATGCGCCGCAGTGGAAGCACGCATATCGCACGCTGAAAAACTATCTGAATCCGGCATGCCGCCATACGTAGCAACATTCGCCAATTTCGATCCTTGAAAAGTCACTTTAATATGTTTATAATGGAATGGTTTATGAATTGGAATTTCGATGAATGCATATTTTCTGAATGAACATTTACATAGAAGCTCTATCGTTGAACGAGAGCAATCCATTTGGAGGGGAAGCATAAAATGAAGGCAAGTTGGCAAAAATTAGAGAAGAACGTTGGCGTTTTGGAAGTTGAGGTGGACGAGCAACAGGTGGCGACGGCTTTGGACAAAGCTTTTAAAAAAGTGGTTTCCAAAGTAAGCGTCCCGGGGTTCCGCAAAGGTAAAGTGCCCAGACCGATTTTTGAGGCGCGGTTCGGAGTGGAAAGCCTTTATCAGGATGCGATTGATATCCTTTTGCCGGATGCTTATATAGAGGCGATCGAGGAAACCGGCATCGAGCCGGTGGATCGGCCCGAAGTGGATTTCGACAACTTCACCAAAGGCCAGCCGTTCACGTTCAAAGCGAAGGTCATGGTCAAGCCGGAGGTTCAACTCGGCGTCTATAAAAACCTCGAAGTCGAGGAGAAGGACGCTACGGTCACCGATGAAGAAGTGGACGAGGAATTGAAACGGATGCAGGAGCGCCATGCCGAACTGACGGTTTTGGAGGAAGGAACGGCCGAACAAGGCGATGTGGCCGTCATCGATTACGATGGCTATGTGGACGGCGAGCCGTTCGAAGGGGGGAAGGCGGAGAAGCATTCGCTCGAGCTGGGTTCGGGCAGCTTCATTCCCGGGTTTGAAGATCAGGTGATCGGCTTGGGAAAAGGCGACGAGAAGGACGTTCAGGTCACTTTCCCCGAGGGGTATCACGCGGAGCAGTTGGCGGGCAAGGAAGCCGTCTTTAAAGTGAAAGTGCACGATATCAAACGCAAGGTTTTGCCGGAGCTGGACGACGAATTTGCCAAGGATGTCAGCGAATTCGATACGCTGGACGAATATAAGGACGACATTAGAAACCGGTTGAAGGAACATAAGGAGCACCACAACAAGCACGAAACGGAAGCGGAAGTGGTGCAAAAGGCCGCCGAAGCCGCGGAAGTCGATATTCCCGAAGTCATGGTGGAGACCGAGCGGGAGCGCATGCTGGAGGAGTTCTCCAACCGTTTGAGAATGCAGGGCATGAACATTGACATGTACTATAAGTTTTCGGGCCAGGACGAAGCTTCGCTGAAGGGGCAAATGAGCGCAGACGCGGAAAAAAGGGTCCGCACCAATTTGGTGCTTGAAGCGATCGGCAAGGCGGAAGGTTTCTCGGCGTCGGACGAAGAGGTGACTGAGGAGCTTGAGAAAATGTCGGAGCAGTACCAGAAAACCGCGGATGAGCTGCGCGAGATCCTGCAGGCAAACGGCAATCTGGACGGCCTGAAAAAAGACATCGTTACCCGGAAAACGGTCGCGTTCCTGGTCGAACAGAGCGTAGCCGTAGCGGCCCAAGAGCCGGAACAGCCGGAGGAAGAGGAGTCCGACGACGAGGCGGAAGCGTCCCAAAAGCCGGCCGCTCCCAAGAAAGCGGCTTCCAAAAAGACCGCCGCTTCCCGGAAAACGACGCAAGCCAAGGAAAAAACTTCATCTGAACAAGAACCGAAGCCCGAAGAATAAGGGAGCATGTCGTCCCGAACGGGTGGAAAACGCAATTGGAAAGAGGCACGTCGGCAATCAGCGTGTCTTCTTTCATACCTCGATATGCCGCTTTCTTTGGGAATTGGAACGTGGTAAAATGTTTATCATAAAGAAAGAAACAAATTCAATCGGGAAATGGGGTTGGGAACATGAATCTTATACCAATGGTTGTGGAACAGACGAACCGCGGAGAGCGCTCGTACGATATTTATTCACGGCTGTTGAAAGATCGCATCATTTTTTTGGGCAGCGCGATTGATGATGATGTTGCCAATCTCGTCATTGCGCAGTTGTTGTTTTTGGCTGCGGAAGATGCGGAGAAAGATATTTCTTTATATATTAACTCTCCAGGCGGGTCTGTTACGGCCGGACTGGGCATTTACGACACGATGCAGTTCATCAAGCCCGATGTGTCCACCATCTGCGTCGGCATGGCCGCCAGCATGGGATCGCTCCTGCTGACAGCCGGGGCCGCCGGCAAGCGGTTCGCCCTGCCGAACAGCGAGGTCATGATTCATCAACCGTTGGGCGGAGTCAGGGGCCAGGCGGCGGACATTAAAATTCATGCCGACTGGATCATCAAAACGAAGAGGAAATTAAACGAAATTTACGTTGAGAAGACCGGCCAAGCTTACGAGAAGATTGACCGCGATACCGATCGGGATTATTTTATGGGCGCCGAGGAAGCCAAGGAATACGGCTTGATTGATCAGGTCATATCCCGTAAAGACTTAAATTAAAGGGGTGATCCAATGTTTAAATTTAACGACGAAAAAGGTCAATTGAAGTGTTCCTTTTGCGGAAAATCTCAAGATCAAGTGAGAAAACTGGTCGCCGGTCCGGGCGTATACATTTGCGACGAATGCATTGAGCTTTGTACGGAGATCGTTGAAGAGGAATTGGGTCACGAGGAGGAGCTTGATCTCAAGGATGTTCCGAAACCGAAGGAAATTCGTTCGATTTTGGATCAATACGTCATCGGTCAGGAGCAGGCGAAGAAATCGTTGTCCGTCGCCGTGTACAATCACTACAAACGGGTGAATTCGCAGAAAAAAAATGAAGACGTGGAGTTGACCAAGAGCAACATTTTGCTTGTCGGTCCGACCGGCAGCGGGAAAACGCTGCTGGCCCAGACGCTGGCCAAAATTCTCAATGTTCCCTTTGCGATTGCCGATGCGACTTCCCTGACGGAAGCGGGCTATGTCGGCGAGGACGTGGAGAACATTCTGCTCAAGCTGATCCAATCGGCGGATTACGATGTGGAAAAGGCGGAACGCGGAATTATATACATCGATGAAATCGATAAAGTGGCGCGCAAGTCCGAGAACCCGTCGATCACGCGCGACGTGTCGGGGGAAGGCGTGCAGCAGGCGCTGCTGAAAATACTGGAAGGCACCGTTGCCTCCGTGCCTCCGCAGGGAGGGCGCAAGCATCCGCATCAGGAGTTTATTCAAATCGATACGACGAATATCCTGTTCATCTGCGGCGGCGCGTTTGACGGGCTGGAGCAACTGATCAAACGGCGGATCGGGAAGAAAGTGATCGGTTTCGGCAGCGAAGGCGGCAAGGGCGATTTGAAGGCGGGCGAATACCTGTCGATGGTTTTGCCGGAGGATTTGCTCAAATTCGGGCTGATCCCCGAGTTTGTCGGGCGTCTGCCGGTGATTTCGACCTTGGAGCCGCTGGACGAAGCGGCGTTGATTCGGATTTTGTCCGAGCCGAAGAACGCGCTGGTCAAGCAATACCAGAAGCTGCTGGAGATGGACAACGTCCATTTGGAGTTCGAGCAGGAAGCGCTGGAGGCGATCGCGAAGGAAGCGATCAAGCGCAGCACCGGCGCGCGGGGACTGCGGGCGATCATCGAAGGCATCATGCTGGACGTCATGTTTGAAGTGCCTTCGAGAACCGATGTTTCGGACTGTGTCGTGACGAAAAAAGCGGTGCAGGAAAAGCTGATGCCGGAGCTGAAAAAGAAGGAAGGCAAGTCGGGGAAGAAGAAGGAAGAAAGCGCGTAATTGCGCATAGGGGAAGCTGGAGGCCGAAGGACCCGGATGGCAACATCGTCGGGCCTTCGGCTTTGGGCACGTCGTCCGGCTTCCGGCATGTCTGGGAATGGGAGAGGGAAGCGGCATGTTTCACAGAAGTCAGACTCGTCCGGTAAAAGTAGGCAACCTGACCATCGGCGGCGGTCATGACGTGCTGATTCAAAGCATGTGCACGACCAAAACCGCCGATGTGCGGGCTACCGTTGCCGAAATTCACCGTCTGGAGGACGCCGGATGCCAGCTCGTCCGGGTAACCGTGAATACCCGGGAAGCGGCGGCGGCCATCAAGGACATTAAACGGCAAATTCATATTCCCCTCGTCGCCGATATTCATTTCGACTACAGGATGGCGCTGGCCGCCATTGAAAACGGCGTGGACAAGGTCAGAATCAATCCGGGGAACATCGGCAAGCGGGACAAGGTGGAAGCGGTTGTGCGGGCTTGCAAGGAGCGGGGAATCCCGATCCGGATCGGCGTCAACGCAGGCTCGCTGGAGCATCATCTGCTGGAGAAATACGGCTATCCGACCGCGGAAGCGATGGTGGAGAGCGCCCTGTTCCACATCGGCATTTTGGAGGAGCTGGATTTTCACGATATCATCGTATCGCTCAAGGCCTCCAACGTTCCGCTGGCGATCGAGGCCTACAGGAAGGCGGCCGAGAAATTCAACTACCCGCTTCATCTCGGCATTACCGAGGCGGGCACGCTGTTCGCCGGCACGGTGAAAAGCGCCGCCGGGCTGGGAGCCTTGCTGTCGATGGGCATCGGTTCGACCGTCCGCATTTCCTTAAGCGCCGACCCCGTGGAGGAGGTCAAGGTTGCGAGAGAGCTGCTGAAATCGTTCGGTCTGATTTCCAACGCGGCGACGCTCGTTTCCTGCCCGACCTGCGGGCGCGTGGACATCGATTTGTTTTCCGTGGCGAATGAAGTGGAACAATATATCGAGAAGATTCGGGTGCCGATCAAGGTATCCGTGCTCGGCTGCGCCGTCAACGGCCCGGGGGAAGCCAGGGAGGCCGATATCGGAATCGCCGGGGCCCGGGGGCAGGGGATGCTGTTCCGGTACGGCGAGCTGATTCGGCGGGTGCCGGAGAAGGAATTGGTCAACGAGCTGAAGAAGGAAATCGACGCGATCGTGGTCGAATACGAGAAGACCGGCGTTATACCCGGGCGAAAACACTGAGCCGGAATCATTCGCGCAAGCGATGATCCCCGGCTTTTTTTATTGGGTTTTGGGATTAACCGTTCTCCCGCAAGGCAATACTAAAAAGTAGTCATTTAGCGCGATATGGCGCTGCGGGAGGAAGATTGAGATGAATTTAAGCTTGGTTTTGATTATCGTTCAGGTGTTTTTTGCCGTTGTGATCGGGTTGTATTTTTGGAATTTGCTGCGCAATCAGCAGTCCAGCAAAACGGCGGTGGACCGGGAGTCGAAAAAGGAAATGGAGAAGCTGTACAAGCTTCGCTCCATCAGCCTGACCCAGCCGCTGGCGGAGAAAACCCGCCCATCCAAAATGGAAGATATCATCGGCCAGAAGGAGGGGCTTCGGGCTCTGAAAGCGGCCTTGTGCGGCCCCAATCCGCAGCATGTGATCATCTATGGCCCGCCGGGCGTCGGCAAGACCGCAGCGGCCCGCGTGGTGCTGGACGAGGCCAAAAAATATGCGGGCTCGCCGTTTAAAACGACGGCCAAGTTCATGGAGATGGATGCGACGACGGCCCGATTTGACGAGAGGGGCATCGCCGATCCGTTGATCGGTTCGGTTCACGATCCGATCTACCAGGGCGCGGGGGCCATGGGCGTGGCCGGCATTCCGCAGCCCAAGCCGGGGGCGGTAACGAAGGCGCATGGCGGCATCCTGTTCATCGATGAGATCGGCGAACTGCATCCGGTGCAACTGAACAAGCTGCTGAAGGTGTTGGAGGATCGCAAAGTGTTTCTGGAAAGCTCCTATTACAATTCCGAGGATACCAATATCCCCCGGCACATCCACGACATTTTCCAAAACGGGCTTCCGGCGGACTTTCGCTTGGTGGGGGCGACGACCCGAACGCCGCAGGAGATTCCTCCGGCGATTCGTTCCCGCTGCATGGAAATCTATTTCCGCCCCTTGCTGGCCGACGAAATTTCGCTGATTGCCGTCCGCGCCCTGAACAAGCTCGGCTTCGGCAATTGCATGGATGCGGTGGAGGTGGTGAAGAAATACGCCTCCAACGGCCGGGAAGCGGTCAATATTATTCAGCTTGCCGCCGGGCTGGCGATTACCGACAAGCGGGACGGCGTGTCGGCCGCCGATGTGGAGTGGGTCGTCAACAGCAGCCAGATTTCGCCGCGGCCGGACCAGAAGATCCCGCCGCATCCGCAGGTCGGCCTGATCAACGGGCTCGCGGTGTACGGCCCCAATATGGGCTCGATTTTGGAAATCGAGGTCACGTCGATCCCCGTCAACCAGAAAGGGACGGGCAAGTACAACATCACCGGCGTCGTCGATGAAGAAGAAATGGGCGGCGGGTCCAAGACGCTCCGCCGTAAAAGCATGGCCCGAAGCTCGGTGGAGAACGTGCTTACCGTGCTGCGCCGCCTGGGCCTGCGCCCGCAGGATTACGACCTGCACATCAATTTTCCCGGCGGGATTCCGATCGACGGTCCCTCCGCGGGCGCGGCCATTGCCACCGCGATTGCCTCGGCGATTCTGAACATCCCGATCGACAACAAGATGGCCATCACCGGAGAACTGAGCATTCACGGCCGGCTCAAGCCGATCGGGGGCGTCGTGGCCAAAGTGCAGGCCGCCATACAGGCCGGCGCGTCCAGGGTGTACATCCCGAAGGACAATTGGCAGGAAATTTTCAGCGGTTTGGACGGAATGGAAGTCGTTCCGCTGGAAACGATCGAAGAGGTTTTGCGGCTGGTGCTGAACCTTGATGTAAAGCCGGAACCGTCGGGGGTCAACTCCTCGAATGCGCCCGAAATGCTGGCTGCTTCGCAAGTCAACGTCTTCCAGGCAGGCTCCTGAACGCCCAATCTCGAACGGAAATTGGTTTTTTAAATCGAGATTTGCTAAAATGAAAGCTACAGCGATGGAAAGAGTCATGGAGGTGCTTGTGGATGGGGCCAAATAAAGCCAAGGGACTGCGAGTGCCTTTGCTGCCTTTAAGGGGACTGCTTGTTTATCCCAGCATGGTATTGCACCTGGATGTGGGACGCGAGAAATCGGTGAAAGCTTTGGAGAAAGCCATGCTGGAAAACCACCTGATTTTGCTCTGCTCCCAATCGGAAATCAATATCGAAGAACCTACTAAAGAGGATATTTATAGAGTCGGCACGGTCGCCAAAGTCCGTCAGATGTTGAAGCTTCCAAACGGTACAATCCGGGTGCTGGTAGAGGGCAATATGCGTTCGGAGATTGTGGAGTATCTGGACAACGACGAGTACTATGAGGTCATGGTGAGGGAACTGGTCGAGCAGGAAGTGACGGATTCGGAAATCGACGCGCTGGTCCGCACCGTTTTAAACCAGTTCGAGCATTATATCAACCTGTCCAAGAAAGTCACTCCGGAGACGTTGGCCGCCGTGTCGGATATCGCTGAACCGGGACGGCTGGCCGATGTGATTTGCAGCCACCTTTCCTTGAAAATCAAAGACAAGCAGGAAATACTGGAGACGGTCGATGTGCGGCTGCGGCTGGAGAAATTGCTCGATATTTTGAACAATGAACGCGAAGTGCTGGAACTGGAACGAAAGATCAGCCAGCGTGTCAAAAAGCAGATGGAAAAGACGCAGAAAGAGTATTATTTGCGCGAGCAGATGAAGGCGATTCAAAAGGAACTGGGGGACAAGGAAGGGCGCGCGGGGGAAGTGGAAGAGCTTCGCGGCCAACTGGAAGAAAAGCAGGTGCCGGAGAAGGTCCGCGAGAAGATGGAGAAGGAAATCGACCGCCTGGAGAAAATGCCCGCCACTTCCGCCGAGGGCGGCGTGATCCGCAGCTATGTGGACTGGCTTTTGAATTTGCCCTGGAACAAGCAGAGCGAAAGCGAGTTGGACATAGAGGAAGCGGAACGCATTCTCAACGAGGATCATTTTGGTCTGGAAAAACCGAAGGAACGCGTGCTGGAATATTTGGCCGTGCAAAAACTGGTGAAAAAGATGAAGGGGCCGATTCTTTGTCTCGTCGGGCCTCCGGGCGTGGGCAAAACGTCGCTGGCCCGCTCGGTTGCCCGTTCGCTCGGGCGGCAGTTCGTCCGGGTGTCTTTGGGCGGGGTGCGCGACGAAGCGGAGATTCGCGGCCATCGCCGGACGTACGTGGGCGCGATGCCGGGCCGCATCATCCAGGGCATGAAAAGCGCGGGGACGAACAACCCGGTGTTCCTGCTGGATGAAATCGACAAGATGGCCATGGACTTCCGCGGCGATCCGGCCTCGGCGCTTCTGGAAGTGCTGGACCCGGAGCAAAACGGCGCGTTCAGCGACCATTACATCGAAGTGCCGTTTGACTTATCCAACGTCATGTTTATTACGACCGCCAATGCGGCGCACCATATTCCGAGGCCGCTGCTTGACCGCATGGAGGTGCTCTACATTCCCGGATACACCGAACTGGAGAAGCTGGGGATCGCCGAGAACTACTTGCTGCCCAAGCAGAAAAAGGACCATGGCCTGCAAGAGAACCAGTTGGCGCTGGATCAGCCGACGCTGTTGAAAATCATTCGGGAGTATACGCGGGAGTCGGGAGTCCGCAACATGGAGCAGCATTTGGCGGCCCTGTCGCGCAAGGCGGCCCGTGAGATCGTCGCCTCGAACCGTCCGTCCGTCGCTGTGACGGTGGAGAATCTCGCCGATTATTTGGGCCCGCAAAAATATCGCTTCGGCCTGGTGGATGCGGAGGATCAGGTGGGCGCGGTGACGGGCTTGGCCTGGACGGAAGTCGGGGGCGAAACGCTGGTGATTGAGGTGTCCGTCATGCCCGGCAGCGGAAAATTGACGTTGACCGGCAAGCTGGGCGATGTGATGAAGGAGTCGGCCCAGGCCGCTTTCAGCTATACGCGATCCAGAGCGGAGCAGCTTCAAATTGAAAGCGATTTTCATGAGAAGAATGACATTCATATCCATATTCCCGAAGGCGCGATCCCCAAAGACGGGCCTTCTGCGGGCATCACCATCGCGGTGGCGCTCATCTCGGCGCTGACCCATATCCCCGTTTCGCGGGAGGTGGCGATGACCGGGGAAATCACGCTGCGGGGCAGGGTGCTTCCGCTCGGCGGGTTGAAGGAGAAGTCGCTGGCCGCCCATCGGGCCGGCATTCGGAAAGTGTTGATGCCCAAAGACAACGAGAAGGATTTGCCGGACATTCCGGACAGCATCAAGCAGGCATTGTCCTTCGTGCCGGTCGCACATATGGACGAGGTGCTGGAGCACGCGCTGGTCAAGCCGGCGGAAGTACATTAGAAAGAGTGGATTCGAGATGAAGGTAACCCAGGCTGAATTCGTCATCAGCGCGGTAGGTCCCGACCAGTATCCGGCGGATGCTTTGCCGGAGATCGCTTTGGCCGGGCGGTCCAACGTCGGCAAATCTTCCCTGATCAACCGGATGATCCATCGCAAAAATTTGGCCCGCACCAGCTCCAGCCCCGGCAAAACCCAAACCTTGAATTATTACCGCATTAATAACGAAATGTATTTCGTCGATTTTCCGGGCTACGGGTTTGCCAAGGTTTCCAAATCGCTGCGCCAGCAATGGGGGCAGATGATCGAGCGGTATTTGCTCGAGCGCGAGCCGCTGAAACTGGTTTTGCAAGTGGTGGATGTCCGTCATCCGCCCTCCAAGGACGATAAGGCCATGCATGAATGGCTGAAATATTATCAGGTGCCCGGATGCGTCGTGGCGACCAAAGCGGATAAAGTGCCGAGGTCGCGCTGGCAGAAACAGGTCAAGATGATTCGCGATGAACTGGAGCTGCGTTCGTCCGATCCGCTGGTTTTGTTTTCCTCGGAAAACGGCCTGGGCATGGATGAATTGTGGGAACGAATCGGTTTGATTTTGTGACTTTGGGCAGTTAACCGAAGGATTTCGGCCGAATTTCCCGGCTCCTTCGAGGAAAAAGCCGATTTTCATTTAATTTGCTGATTTTCAACGGAAATGACGCAGGCGCATTTCGCATCGGTGTTGTATAATGAAAGGGAGCGAAAAAGAATCGAGGGATTTTTATGGCTAAGCGGTTAGCAACCGAATACGTCAGGGCCTGCTTAAGGTTGTCCGAAGCCGAGTTGGTTGAATTCTTGCAGATGTCGCTGGAAAATGAAGTCGTGTACAAGATGAAAGTGTTTGAAAACGGCAATCAGGAAATGGTGTTTCAGGATGGTTCGGGGGAAGAGATCACGCTGACGTTCGAACCTCGCTCGGGCTGTTTTGTTTCGCAAGGTTCCTATAAAGTAAACACGCCGGTTTTGGCCAATTTTATGCGCAAGGCCGTATCCGTTTTCAAGGGCAATGCCATCGTCAACCGGATTTATTCATCCTTTACGATGGTGTATTATTACGACCGCGGTACCGTGGTGAAAATTGTGGAATTGTCCGAAGACGAACAAAAGGTGATCTACGAATTTAAAAATCGCCCCGGCGAGCTGGAGAAGGTGTTTCAGCAGCGCAGGGTGGAGACGGAGATCGCGAATATACAGCGGCGCATCAATCGGCTGCTGGACCTTCGAATCGGGGCGAACGAACTCGGCGAGGTCGGGAAAATCGATTCGAAGCTGCAAACGCTGGCGCATCGGTTGTTTGTGCTTGAGGCGTAACGGCGCAACACGCTTTGTCAAACGAACGGATAGCGGCCAAGCAACCCGGGAAGCCTGTCTGACGGAAGGGACGGGCTTTTTTTAACGCTTCCGGAGGGAATAGGCGCCTTTTTCAAAAAAACTATTGCTTTTCTGCGCAATAGATGTTATTTTTATTTTCGTTGACAATATTATAGGAACCAGGATTCACTCATGACATTGAATGTTGCGAGAGATTTGTCCCTCGAGAAGTGAATGACGTAGGTCCTAGCGGATGAAATCCAAACATTTTATTCCTAGGAAGGGGGAACCGAAAGATGGAATACTCTACTTTCGGAAGACACGTTGCGGTTGATGCTTGGGAAGTCGATTTTGAGCTGTTGAACAACGCAGATTGGCTTCAATCCCAAATGGTGGATGCTGCCGAAGCTTGTGGTGCCACTGTACTTTCTGTACAATCCAAGCAATTTGACCCGCAGGGCGCAACCGTTTTGGTGTTGCTGTCGGAAAGTCATCTCTCCATTCATACTTATCCTGAGAAAGGATTTGCTGCGATCGATTGCTATACTTGCGGTGAAACGATTGACCCGCAGACGGCGATCGATTACATGGTTTCCGTATTGAAGCCTGAAAGAACGTACGCGAAAAAGCTGATCAGGGGAATCGGCGAAATCGGTGTGGAAACCCCGAACATGAAACAGGTGGAATTGGTTTAGTACGCCGAATCGTTGCGTCGGCGCGCATTTGAATAAGGAATCATAACCATGGATGCGAATCCATGGTTATTTGTTTTGCCTGCGTCCCATACAATGAATGCGTAGAACAGATTTGGGGGTGGACGGCATGGCGCGGAGAAGATCGGGAAGAATGGCGGTCGTGGTCGTGGTGCTGGCTGCGGTGGTCGGCTGGCCGTTGTATCAATTTTACGATATGATGCATCCCGGGCCGCAAACGCATGACGCGGTGCGGATGCTGTATCAGGTTTCCCTGTTTCAGGTCGAGCTGTTGAACGATTTGCTGAATGAGGCGGGACGGGACGAACGCACGGGGCAATTGGACGCGCTGAAGCAGGCGGTATACTCGGCGGGCTACACCCATGAACGATTGATGATGGCGGTGGGGGAGGATCGATTGACGCCGTTAAACTCCGTATCCGGGCTGCTGCAGTGGATCATTCGCCTGAGGATCGGAGGCGACCGGCAGATCAAGCCGGAGGAAGCCGATGTGCTGCGCCAGGCGGGCGAGCAATTTAAACCGCTGTATGAAATATACGGCGGGCTGATGTCTTCCGGAGGGAAAATCATCTCCTCGCAAAACCGCAAGCTGGCCCAGGCGGACCGGAATGTATACGATTTGCTGCGAAAGCAGTTGATGCAGTGAGAGCCGGGAGCCGCCCTCGCCCCCGATTTCTTCCGGTTTTCGGGCCGAATGAAGCTTCATAATTTAGTCAAAACTAGAGAATGGATCGTTTGTTGAACTGTGCTATAATAGGTTGTAGCAAACTGAAGCGAAGGCAGGTGAGGTCTATGCACATTTTGGTTGTGGGTTTGAACTATCGCACGGCTCCCGTTGAAATCAGGGAAAAGTTCACTTTTCCGGATGAGGTGTTGCCGAAGGCGCTGCAGGAATTGAAAAACACGCGAAGCATACTGGAGTGTGTCATTGTGTCGACCTGCAATCGGACGGAAATTTATACGGTTGTCGACCGTTTGATCGTATGCGGGCACTATATCCGCGAATTTATGGAAAATTGGTTCGGCGTTTCCCGCCAGGAGTTTGCTTCCGATTTGTATATTTACGAAGACCAGCGGGCGTTGGAGCATCTGTTTCGCGTCGCGAGCGGGCTGGATTCGATGATCATCGGCGAAACGCAAATTTTGGGTCAAATTCGCTCCGCCTTTTTATTGGCGCAGCAGCAGAAGACGACGGGCACTTTGTTCAACATGCTGTTCAAGCAGGCCGTGACGTTGGCAAAGCGGGCTCATTCGGAAACGTCGATCGGGGAAAGTGCGGTTTCCGTCAGCTATGCCGCCGTCGAGTTGGGAAAGCAGATTTTCGGCAGCTTCAAGCACAAAAACGTGATGATTATCGGCGCCGGAAAGATGAGCGAATTGACCGTCAAGCATCTGCATGCGCATGGGGCGGACAAGGTCATTGTCGCCAACCGGACGATCCCCAAAGCGCGGGAATTGGCCGACAGGTTTAACGGCATATCCTGTTCGCTCGATCAGGTGGAAAGCATGCTGTCCCTTTACGAGGTCGATGTCGTCATCAGCTCGACCGGTTCCAACGAATGCGTGCTGACCCGAAAACAGGTGGAGGCCGTGATGAAGAAGCGCAAGGCGCGCCCTCTGTTCATGATCGACATCGCGGTTCCGCGCGATCTGGACCCGGAAATCAATCAACTGCCGAATGTGTTTTTATATGATATTGACGATTTGCAGGGCATTGTCGAAAGCAATTTGGAGCAGCGGCAGAAGGAAGCTTTGAAGGTTGAGGATATGATTCGGGCGGAAGTGGAAACTTTCCGTCTGTGGTTTAAAATGCTGGGAGTCAGCCCCGTCATTCGGGCGCTGCAGGAAAAAGCTTCGCAGATTCACGAGGAAACGATGAACAGCCTGCTGAACAAGCTGCCGGAGTTGGATGAAAGAGAGAGAACCGTCATTCGCAAGTTGAGCAAGAGCATGGTCAACCAAATGCTCCATGATCCGATCATGAAAATCAAGGAAATGGCCGTTGAACGCCACGGAAACGAGGCCGTGCAGAGCTTCGCCAAGATTTTCGCGCTGGAGGAAATGCTGGCAGATCGCGCTCTGCCGAATCATGCGCTGGCGGCAAAGGAACCGGCGGAGAGCGGCAAAGGAGCCGCCGCCGATTCGTTGAAGCTTCGCGGAGTTTTGGCTCATTCCTGAACGGGTGGCGGCCTGACGGATGGAGGTCTTGATTCCGGAGGCCTTTTTTTTTCTTCATTCTCGCCGGGGAGGGCGCCATGGTTACGCAGAGCTGGTTGTATGATGCGATCATCTATATTTATGCTCTGAGCCTGTTGTTTTATTTTTCGGATTTTATGGAAAAAAACAAAAAGTCGACCCGGCTCGGCGCCTGGCTGCTTGCGCTCGTATGGCTGCTGCAATCGCTCGTTTTCGCGCTCGGTTTGATCGGACGAGGCCCCGCCCTTTTTTCCATGTTTGATGTGCTGTTGTTTTTTTCGTGGGGGCTGGTCACCCTCTCGTTGATTTTAAATTGGTTTTTGCGCATCGATTTTCTCATCTTCTTCGTCAATTTGATTGGATTTACGATCGTCGCGTTCAATTATTTCAGCGATGAGACGGCGACGTCCGCGCTGGGAGACTGGAATATTCAGAGCGACCTGCTGTTTATTCATGTCTCGCTGGCATTGGTCAGCTACGTCACGTTCATTCTCTCCGCCGTTTTTTCCGGCATGTACTTGTTCTTGCACCGCAGATTGAAGGACAGGAAGTGGTCGCGGAAGGTCGCCCGGTTTCCCAGCCTGGAAACGATCGAAAGAGGGGCCTATATCGCCGCCGTCGTCGGAACGCCGCTCTTGCTGCTGTCGATGCTTCTCGGTTTGGACTGGGTTATACTCCAGGGCGATCCCTCGCTGGTATTCGATCCGAAGGTGCTGAACTCGATGCTCGTTTTGGCCGCCTACGGATTTTACCTGCTGCAGCGCCACTATTTGAAAGCGACCGGCCAGCGGTTGGCGTGGTGGAATTTGGCCGCTTTTGCTTTCATTGTGTTGAATTACGGGGTGTCCAATTTCATTTCGAATTTTCATCAATGGATTGGGAAGTGATCGGGCGTGTCTTTGTATCCGATGCATGTGGAGATGGCGGGACAGCGATGCCTTGTCGTCGGAGGAGGGAAGGTGGCGGAGCGAAGAATCGCCGCCTTGCTGGAGGCGGAGGCGGAGGTCCGGGTGGTCAGCCCGGCGGTCACCGCCGCGATCGGCGAGTGGATCGAAGAGGGACGCGTTCAGGGGCGGCTTCGGGCCTACCGGACGTCCGATCTGGAGGAGGCGTCGTTTGTTTTTGCCGCGACGGACGATGAGAAGTTGAATTTGCAAGTATATGAGGATGCGCTGGCCGGGAAGCGCTTGGTCAACCTGGTGGACAGGCCGGATTTGAGCCGGTTCGTCGTGCCCGCGTCGGTCAGGCGGGGCAAGCTGCTGTTTTCCGTGTCCACGTCGGGCGCAAGCCCGAGTGAAGCCTCGCGGATGGCCCAGGCGTTTGCGCGGCAATACGGGCCGGAATACGAAGTCTATCTCGATTTTCTGTACCGGCTGCGCAAGCTGGTTCGGGCGCGGGTGGACGATCCGGCGCGAAGGCGCGCGATCCATATGAGGCTGGCGCGGATGGACGGGCTGGCGCGGATCGGGGAGGAGCGTTTTGCGGCGCATCGGCGGGAGTGGCTTGAACGCCTGTCGCGCGCGGACGACATCCGGCCGGAGGACCTGGAGGGGCTGCTGCCGGAATGGCGGGCGGAATAGTCCATTTTTTTTATAAACGGCAATGGGAGTGAAGTGGAACAATGCGGACTTTTGCAGTCGGATCGAGGCAGAGCGCCCTGGCGCTCACCCAAACCAATCAGGTCGTGGACATGCTGCGGTCGATCTGCCGCGAGCACGGATTGGATTACGAATTTGAGGTCCGGAAAATCGTCACCAAAGGGGACCGCATTCTGGATGTGAGCTTGTCCAAGGTCGGAGGCAAGGGGCTGTTCGTCAAGGAGATTGAGCAGGCGTTGCTGGACGGCGAGATCGATATGGCGGTGCACAGCATGAAGGACCTGCCTTCCGAGCTGCCGGACGGGCTGGTGATCGGGGCTATCCCCGCCAGGGTCGATCCGCGGGATTGCCTGATCTCCAACGGCGATCTCCCGCTGAGCGAGCTGCCGCGCCACGCCCGGATCGGCACCAGCAGCCTGCGGCGGGCTTGCCAGTTGAAGGCGTACCGCCCCGACTTCCGGCTGGAGGCGATTCGCGGCAACATCGACTCGCGCTTCCGCAAGCTGTCGGACCAAGGATTGGACGGCATCATCCTCGCCGCCGCCGGCATTCGCCGCATGGGATGGCAGGACCGGATCAGCGAGGCGCTGCCGCCGGAAATTTGCCTTCCCGCCGTCGGACAAGGCGCGCTCGGCATCGAATGCCGCAAGGATCGCAAAGCGGTGCTGGACCTGCTGAGCAAGCTGAACGACGCGGAAACCGAATGGGCGGTGACGGCGGAGCGCGGATTTTTGCACCGCTTGAACGGCGGCTGTCAGGTGCCGATCGGCGCGCATGCCGTTTTGATGCGGCCGAACGGCGGACGGCCGGATTTGCCGGAGATTCATCTGACCGGGATGGTCGGTTCTCCGGATGGCAAGGAAATGCTGAAACAAACCATGATCGGAAAAAACCCCTATCAGCTTGGCATTGCGCTTGCGGAACAATTGATCGAATCGGGGGCAAGCCGAATTCTGGATCAGGCGAGGGGATGATTCGGTGGGCAAAGGCAAAGTGTATCTGGTCGGAGCGGGCCCCGGCGACCCGAAGTTGATCACGGTCAGAGGCTTGGAGGTTTTGAGAAGGTCGGATGCCGTCGTTTACGATCGTTTGGCCGGCACCCGGATTCTGAAAGAAATCCGCGACGATGCGGAGCGAATTTACGTCGGCAAGCTGCCTGACCGGCATACGGTGAAGCAGGAGGAAATCAATCGCCTGCTGGTCGAATTGGCCTCCCGGGGCAAAATCGTCACGCGTCTGAAGGGCGGCGATCCGAGCGTGTTCGGACGGGTCGGCGAAGAAGCGGAGGAGCTGCTCAAGCACGGGATCGATTACGAAATCGTGCCGGGCGTCACCTCGGCCGTGGCCGTCCCGATGTATGCCGGCATTCCGGTTTCGCACCGGGATTTCGCGTCTTCGTTCTCCGTCATCACCGGGCACGAAAGCCCGGACAAGCTGGATACGCACATCAACTGGGAAAAATTAAGCATGGCCACGGATACGCTGATTTTTCTGATGGGCGTGGCCAAGCTCGACTACATCAGCAGCCAACTGATCCGCTGGGGAAGGCCGCCGTCCACGCCGACGGCCCTCGTTCGCTGGGGAACCCGGGTCGAGCAGCAAACGCTGGTCGGCACGTTGGAGACGATCGCCGCCCAAGTGAAGGAAACGGGGTTCAAGCCCCCCGCGGTCATCGTGGTCGGGGAGGTGGTGGAGCTGCGCCGCAAGCTGTCCTGGTTTGAGACGAAGCCGCTGTTCGGCAAGCGGATTTTGGTCACCCGGGCGCGCGAACAGGCAAGCCAATTGGCGGCGGCCATCGAAGAGCTGGGCGGGGAACCGCTGTCGCTCCCTTCGATTAGGACCCGCTGGCCGAGCCGGCCGGAGGCGCTGGACAAGCTGGACCGTTCGCTGCGCAGCCTGCGCGAATTCGACTGGGTCATGTTCACCAGCGTGAACGGCGTCGATTATTTCTTCGAGCGGTTGGCGCTGCTCGAATTGGATATTCGCAGCCTCGGCCGGGCGCGCATTGCCGCGGTGGGGCCGAAGACGGCGGAGGCGCTGCGGCGGAGAGGGCTGCGGACGGAGGCGTTGCCGGCCGAATACCAGGCCGAGGGCATGCTTGCCTCGCTGCTGCCGCACTTGAAGCAGGGCCAGCGGGCGCTGCTGCCCAGAGCGAATATCGCCCGCTCCTATTTGCCCGAGGCGTTGAGAAAGCTGGGGCTGGAAGCGGTGGAAGCGGATGTTTACGAAACGGTGATTTCGGACGAAGATGCGGCGGAAGCGACCGGGCTTCTGCGCGAAGGGAAAATCCACGCGATCACGTTCACGAGCTCTTCCACCGCGACGAACTTTTGGGAGCTTTTGAAGCGTCAGGAAGCCGAAAATCCGCACGATTTGCTGCGGGGTGTCAGAATTGTATGCATCGGCCCGAAAACGGCGGAAACGGCCGCCAAGCTCGGCATGCGCGTATCCCGCGTGGCTGAGCAGGCCACGATCGAATCGCTGGTTCAGGCGTTGAAGGACGATGAAATATAGAAGCGCGGACCCAAACGAGGACCACCCATTTAGCGTCGGGTGTGGCGACGGTAGATGAATCCTATCTCCGCCGCAATC
>CAYYCV010000021.1:14051-43672 GCA_964470405.1 uncultured Caryophanales bacterium | reverse complement strand
CCTCGCGGTATGCTAGAGACTTTCACTCCTTAGTCGGCGCGCTGCCAAGCGCACCAAAAAAGCGACCGCTTGAGGTCGCTTTTCTGATAGTATTGGTGGAGGCGAGGGGAGTCGAACCCCTGTCCGAAAATATCGCTACATAAGCTTCTACGGGTGTAGTTACAGCTTTGATGTCACCTGAGCAGCGCCCCGTAACCGGCTCTGCGTTGGGCCAGCCTGATTGTCTTCTTCCGTCGACCCCAGGCGGAGACCGAACGGCGTATCCCACTAAAGTTGGGCCCTAGTCCTGGCACATGGGCGATGCAAGGGTAGAGCTAGCTCACAGGTTATTAAGCTGCGAAAGCTAAGTTGTTATTCGTTTTGCCATTTAATTGGCTTTAGCGTTGATGAAGCAGACGACTCCCTGCTACCCGCAACCCATGCTCAAACTATCCCCGTCGAATCCATAAACGCCCCCATGAAATCAAGCTGCAAAACACAGCCATCTCCCTATAGTATATCACATCGAGCCCGCCAATTCCCGCTCGAATCATGGAATCCAAGGAGTTCTTTACCGCGCGACTTTTTGCCGCTCCCGCAGCGCCCGTTGAATGTCGCGGTCGGCATCGCGCTTGGCTTCGGTCGCGCGCTTGTCGAACTGCTTTTTCCCTTTGCCGAGCCCGATCAGCAGCTTTGCATAACCGTTGCGAATATAAATTTTCAAAGGCACCAGCGTGTAGCCTTGCTGCTTGGAAGCGCCGAGCAGCTTGTCGATCTCGTATTTTTTCAGCAGCAGCTTGCGCGTTCGGGTCGGGTCGGACGGGTTATGCCGATTGCCCTGCTCGAACGGGCTGATGTGCATGTTGTGAATGAACGTTTCCCCGTTGCGGATCGTGGCAAAGCTGTCGGAGATGTTCGCCCGGCCGATGCGGAGCGATTTGATTTCCGTGCCCGTCAACACCATTCCGGCTTCGTACGTCTCTTCAATGAAATAATCATGCGACGCTTTTTTATTTTGCGCCAGTGGCCTGCTTTCGGTTTTTTTCCCCATATCTGCCGCCCCCTCCCCTGTTTTGTGCCGGACAGCTTCTTTCCTTTCTGAGTTCTGTTCTGCGGCAATCGCGCAGCGGATCCTACTTCATCCTGGCCTTTTTCTTCCTCCGCTTTCTGGCGGCAATGATGCCGCTCAACCCTTGGCCGCCGGCCGCCTTCCCATTCTTGCCCGCGCTGCCGCCGCGACCTTTGCCGCCTTGGTCCGCATCGGCGGATTTTTTGCTCCGCCGCGCCGCCCGATTTTTCGGCTTGGCCGGGCGATCCGGCTTGCCTTTGCGCGCGCGGCCTTTGCCTTGTCCCGGACCGTCGACGAGGTTAAGCCCCTTTTGGCGCGGTTTCATATCCATCATCTCGAAATCGATCGTACGCTCATCCAGGTTGACGCGCGCAACGCGAACCCGGACTTCGTCGCCGATGCTGTAAATTTTGGACGTCCGCTCCCCGATCAGGCAATGCTTCATTTCGTGAAAATGGTAATAATCGTCGGTCAAGTCGCCTAAGCGAATCAACCCTTCCACCGTATTGTCCAACTCTACAAAAATGCCAAAGTTCGTTACGCTGCTGATGATCCCGTCGAATTCCTCGCCCACTTTGTCCAGCATGAATTCGGCCTTTTTCAACGCGTCGGTTTCCCGTTCGGCGTCAACCGCGATCCGCTCGCGCTCCGAAGATTGCTGAGCGATATCCACCATGCGCGCGGACAGCGCTTCATGCCGCTTCTGCGACAAAGTACCGTTTCCCAGCGCTTCCCGAATGATCCGATGGATGACCAGATCCGGATAGCGGCGAATCGGCGAGGTGAAATGCGAATAAAATTCGGCGGCCAGCCCGAAATGCCCCAGGCTCTCGGCATCATACTTCGCCTGCTTCATAGAGCGAAGCAACACGGTGCTGATGACGGTTTCCTCCTTGGAGCCTTTAATCTCCTCCAAAAGCGATTGCAGCGCGCGCGGATGCACGCGATTGCCTCGCCCGCGAACCACATAGCCGAAATTGGCCACGAATTCCATGAAATGAACCAACTTCTCCTGATCCGGTTCTTCGTGCACCCGGTACAAAAACGGCACCTTCAACCAGTGAAAATGCTCGGCAACCGTCTCGTTGGCGGCCAGCATGAATTCCTCGATGATCTGCTCGGCGATCGTGCGCTCCCTTTTAACGATATCCACAGGCTTGCCGTTCTCGTCGACCAGCACCTTCGATTCGCCGAAATCGAAATCGATCGCGCCCCGTTTCATTCGGGCCCGGCGCAGCCGCATCGCCAGTTCTTCCATCAACCGGAAATCGTCGACCAGGTCCTTGTATCTTTCCAGCAGGGCCGGGTCCGCATCCAGCAAAATTTTACGCACATTCGTATACGTCATCCGTTCGGTCGTCTTGATCACGCTGGGATAGATGTCATGCCTTACCACGTTGGCCTGATCATCCAACTCCATTTCGCAGGTCATGGTCAGCCGATCCACCTGCGGGTTCAGGCTGCAAATCCCGTTGGACAGCCGCTGCGGCAGCATCGGAATAACCCGGTCCACCAAATAAACGCTGCATCCCCGGCGATAAGCCTCCTGATCTAGCATGGAATTTTCCTTCACATAATAGCCCACGTCGGCGATATGCACACCGAGTCGAATGTGCCCGTCCGGCAACCGCTCCACATGCACGGCGTCGTCCAGATCCTTGGCGTCCTCGCCGTCGATCGTCACGATGCGCAGATCGCGCAGATCGCGCCTTCCCCGAATCTCCTCGTCGCTGATCGCGTCGGGCACGGCTTCCGCCTCATCGGCCACCTCCTCCGGGAAATGCTCCGGCAACCCAAATTTGCGGATCACCGAAAGAATATCCACGCCCGGATCGTCCTGGCGGCCCAAAATCTCCACTACTTCGCCTTCCGCCGCCGCGCGTCCTTCGGGATAGCGGACAATCCGGACCACGACCTTCTGCCCATCCTCCGCGCCCCCATACGCATGCTTGGGCACAAAAATATCCTGAATGATTCTTTTATCGTCCGGTACGACGAAAGCGTAGCTTTCATTGTCTTTAAAAACCCCGACCAATTGCTCGTTGGCCCGCTTCGCGATGCGGACCACTTCCCCTTCCATTTTGCCGCCGCCCGCGCTCCTGGAGCTGATCCGAACCAGAATCGAATCCCCGTTCATCGCCCCTTTCAAATCGTTGGCGTGAATGTACACGTCCGGGTGCTCGCGGTTTTCGGGGATCAAAAAACCAAACCCCTTGGCATGCGCCTGGAGCTTGCCCTTCAACAAATTCATTCGCTCGGGAACGCCGTAACGATCCTTTCTCGTGCGATAAATCTCGCCTTTTTGCTCCAATTGAACCAATAATTTTTGCAACTGCTTGAAATCATCGGCGGTTTCAATTTGATAATGCTTCTCCAACTCATGAACCGTCATCGGCTTGTAGGCCGTTTCCCTCATAAAATCAAGCAGTTCGCTTTCCATGATCATGGACAACAACTCACCGTCTCTCTCTACCCGTCGCAGGGTCTCCCTGCCAGTATTCACATTGAGCATACCTTATATTGCTAGTATTCCCTTTGAGCATAACATATATGCACCGGTTTTCCTAATACTTCCCGACGCCACGAAAAAACAGCAGGAAATCAATTCCCTGCCGTTTTGATATGCGATCGTTTCAAGCATGTTCATTGAATGACATAAGAAATCAGAAGCGCCAGAATCAGAAAAACGGCGGACAACCCCATCGTCAGACGGGACAGGAACAAGTCCATTCCACGGGCCTTCTGTTTCCCGAAAAGATGCTCCGCACCTCCGGAGATCGCGCCCGACAAGCCCGCACTTTTCCCCTTTTGCAACAAAACCGCCGCAATGAGTCCCAAAGAAACAATGATCAATAAAATGACAGAGAATACATGCATTCCAATATACACCTCCATAAAAACAGCATGTCTATTGTAGCATACTTTTTGGAAAAATACAATTGCCGCAAGCTCCTGGAAAAAAGGCCGCGCCGCATTCCATCCGTGACAGCGCCCGCAACGTTGCGCCCCGCTCATATCGGGGTGCACTCACATTGTGGGACAGACTCGCACAAACGGGATTGGTACGCTCTTTCCGAGCCTTGGGTTGTAACCGTTATCACCCGCAAAATAGAGCAAATGCCGCCGTCACTTTAAGGCATCGTTTTAGCTCCGCGGCCACACAACCCTTTGTAACGAACTCCAAAAACGTTATTTGCCTGTTTTTTCATCCTCGGACAATGTAACGAACCCCACAGGCGTTATTTGCTCGAAATCAGCCAAAATGAGGGGAAATCGAGGAAAATAGCGCCGCTGGAGTTCGTTATAACCGGGAACACCCCTTCAAGGCACAAATAACGATTGTCCGGTTCGTTAAAAATGCGCATGCAACCAAAGCACTGTCCACCTGCTGCACGCCGACTCCCAGTTCACCTTCCAGTCGGCCTTCCAGTTCACCTTCTAGCTCACCTTCCAGTTGGCCTTCCAGTTCACCTTCCGGCTAACTTCCAGCCAGACGGTTGGCACGGCGGCAACAGTCAAGCCCTAAACCCGGCGTTGCCTCCACCCGTCTCTTGCCCCTCGTCTCTTACCGCCCGCCTTATTTCTCCGAATCCGAAACACGGAAACACGGAACGCGGGAACTGAAACACGGAAAACGGAACGTGAAAACCGGAACGCGAAACGTCACTGCCATTTCAGGTTGTAAAAAGCCGATCTCCCGGCATACCGGCCCGCTTCGCCCAACCGATCCTCGATCCGCAGCAACTGGTTGTACTTGGCGACGCGATCCGTGCGCGAAGGCGCGCCCGTTTTGATCTGCCCCGCGTTCACCGCGACGGCGATATCGGCGATCGTGCTGTCTTCGCTCTCACCCGAGCGATGCGAAACCACGGCCGTAAACCCGGCCCGCTTCGCCATTTCGATCGCCTCGAAGGTTTCCGTCAGCGTACCGATCTGGTTGACCTTGATCAGAATCGAATTGGAGATGCCTTTTTCGATGCCCGCGGCCAAACGCTCGGTGTTGGTCACAAACAGATCGTCGCCCACCAACTGCACCTTGTGGCCGAGCCGCTGCGTCAATTGCTGCCAGCCATCCCAATCGTCCTCGGAACAGCCGTCCTCAATCGTGAGGATCGGGTATTTATCCACCCACGAAGCCAGGAGATCGATAAATTCCGCGGATGTGAAAGACTTGCCTTCGCCTTCCAAGTGATACTTTCCATCTTTGTAAAATTCGGTCGAAGCGACGTCCATGCCCAGGAAAACATCCGTTCCCGGCTTGTATCCGGCGCGCTCGATCGCGGTCAAAATCGTCGTAATCGCCTCTTCGTTGGAACTGAGATTGGGCGCAAATCCGCCCTCGTCGCCGACGGCCGTATTCAGCCCTTTTTCCTTCAACACGGCTTTGAGGCTGTGGAAAATTTCCGCGCCGGTCCGCAGCGCTTCCTTGAAGCTGGAAGCCCCCACGGGCAGGACCATAAATTCCTGCACATCGACGTTATTGTCGGCGTGCGCGCCGCCGTTGACGATGTTCATCATCGGCACGGGCAGCGTCGTGGCGTTGAATCCGCCGAGATAGGCGTACAGCGGCACGTCAAGCGCTTCCGCCGCGGCGCGGGCTACCGCCATGGAGACGGCCAATATCGCGTTAGCGCCCAGCTTGCCCTTGTTCGGCGTGCCGTCAAGCGCGATCATCTTGCGGTCGATCACGACTTGCTCCAACGCGTCGATGCCGATGATCGCCGGGGCGATCGTCTGATTGACATGCGCGACCGCCTGCAGCACGCCTTTGCCCAAATAGCGGCTCTTATCGCCGTCGCGCAATTCGACCGCTTCATAAGCTCCCGTCGATGCGCCGGAAGGCACGATAGCCCTGCCGATCGCGCCCGATTCCAGCCACACCTCCGCTTCCACCGTGGGATTGCCTCTGGAATCCAACACTTCGCGGGCATACACTTGCGTAATCATGGTCATCCTTGAATTCACTCCTCTGTCGATTTGAAATAATTTCGCAATCCTGCTTCTTGAAGTCATTTCACAATCATGCTTCGTCCCGTCATCTGTTCCGGCTGAGGGATCGATAAAATATCCAGCAGGGTCGGCGCAATATCGGCCAAAATCCCATCGTTTCTTAGTTTAGCACGCGCATCGGTCAAAATAAAAGGCACCGGATTGGTGGTATGCGACGTGTGCGGCTTGTCCTCCGCGTCCCGAACGACCTCCGCATTGCCGTGATCGGCGATGATGATCGCCTGGCCGCCCTTGCTCAAAATCGCCTCAACCACCCGGCCGAGGCATTCGTCCGTCGCCTCCACCGCCCGGATCGTCGGTTCCAGCAGGCCGGAATGGCCGACCATATCCGGGTTGGCGAAGTTGAGGATGATCACGTCCTGCCGCTCGGCTTCGATTTCCCCAACCGCCGCTTCCGCCACCTGATAGGCGCTCATTTCCGGCTGCAAGTCGTACGTGGCCACCTTCGGGGAATTGATCAAAATGCGCGTTTCCCCTTCCAGTTGCACATCCCGGCCGCCGCTGAAAAAGAAAGTCACATGCGGGTACTTCTCCGTCTCGGCGATTCTCAATTGCTTCAAATGCTGTTGAACCAGCACTTCGCCCAGCGTATTGTCCAGCTTCTTCGGCGCAAAAGCGACTTCGCCGACCACCGTTTCGCTGTAGGTCGTCAAGCATACGTAATGCAGCGGGCGCGGATGCCCTTCCCCCCGGTCAAACCCGTTGAAATCGTCGTTGGTCAACGCCTGCGAAAGCTGAATCGCCCGATCCGGACGAAAATTGAAAAAGATCACGGCATCCTGCGATTCGATCCGCGCGGTCGGCTGGCCCGCCCCGTTCGTGATCACCGTCGGCACGAAAAATTCGTCGAACACCGACTTTTCGTAAGAGTCGGCAATCGCCCGCTCCGGATCGGCTGACGTCGGGCCTTCCCCATAGACCATGGCGCGGTAGGACTTCTCCACCCGGTCCCACCGTTTATCGCGGTCCATCGCGAAATAGCGCCCTTGCACCGTGGCGACCCGCCCGACTCCGATCCGGTCGATCTCGTCCAGCAGCCGCCGCATGTACGCGGCCCCGCTGTCCGGCGCAACGTCGCGCCCATCGAGAAAAGCGTGGATAAACACCTCGCGCAGTCCTTCCCGTTTGGCCATGTCCAGCAGCGCAAACACATGCTCAATATGGCTGTGAACCCCGCCGTCCGAAAGCAGGCCGAGCAGGTGAAGCTTCCCGCCATGCTGTTTCGCGTGACGCACAGCGCCAAGCAGCTTTGGATTGCTGAAAAAATCGCCGTCGCGAATCGACTTGGAGATCCTCGTCAAATCCTGATACACAATGCGGCCCGCGCCAATGTTCAGGTGGCCGACTTCGGAATTGCCCATTTGGCCTTGCGGGAGCCCGACTTCCTCGCCGCTCGCCGTCAGCGTCGTATGGGGAAAAGTCGACCAGTAGCGGTCGAAATTCGGCTTGTTCGCCTGCGCCACGGCGTTGCCCTGCACTTCTTCGCGCAGGCCCAGACCATCAAGGATGATCAGGGCTACCGGTTTCGGTCTGGACTCGGTCATTCATTTCGCCCCTTCCACGAGAGCGACGTACGAATCCGGATCGAGGCTGGCCCCGCCGACGAGCGCGCCGTCAATCTCCGGCTGGCTCATAAACTCCCGGATATTCGCCGGCTTGACGCTGCCGCCGTATTGAATCCGGATGTTTTCGGCCGCCGCCGATCCGAACAGGCCGGCAAGAACGCCGCGGATATAGCCGATCACTTCGTTGGCGTCTTCCGCCGTGGACGACTTCCCGGTGCCGATCGCCCAGATCGGCTCGTAAGCGACCACCGTTTGCTCCGCCTGCTCCCGGCTTAATCCGCTGAACGCGGCTTCCGTCTGGGTTTTGCAAACCGCCTTGGTCTGCCCGGCTTCCCGCTCCTCCAGCTTCTCGCCGACGCAAACGATCGGCGTCAGCCCGTGCTTGAACGCCGCTTTTATCTTCTTGTTCACCGTTTCGTCCGTCTCGGCGAAGTACGCCCTGCGTTCGGAGTGGCCGATGATGACATACGCCGCGCCCAGTTCCTTCAACATCGCGCCGCTGACTTCCCCCGTATAGGCTCCCTGGTCTTCCCAGTGGAGGTTCTGCGCCCCGATGCCGATCGATGTGCCTTTCGCCCCGATCGACGCGCCTTTCGCCGCTTCGATCAATGCCGGAAGGCTGGTGAAAGGCGCGCAGATGACGCTGTCGACTTCCTGCGATTCGGCCCGGCCCTTCACCTGCTCTATAAATTGCACCGCCTCCGCGGCGGTTTTAAACATCTTCCAATTGCCTGCTATAATCGGTTTCCTCATGAACGGTTGTTCCTCCTTCGCGTGCCTTTCTTACCTGTCGTTCAGAGCGGCTACCCCGGGCAGCACTTTGCCCTCCATAAATTCAAGCGAGGCGCCGCCGCCGGTCGAGATGTGATCCATGCGATCCGCCAGGTGAAACTTCTCCACGGCCGCAGCGGAGTCCCCGCCGCCGATGATCGTGTACCCCTTGGCCGCGGCGCAAGCCTCGGCCACCGCCCGCGTCCCGTGGGAGAACGGCTCGATTTCGAACACGCCCATCGGCCCGTTCCAGACGATCAGCTTCGAATCGGCAATCGTCTGCGCATAGCGTTCCCGCGTGCGCGGGCCGATATCGATTCCTTCCCAATCGGCCGGAATCGCATCGACGCCGACCACGCGCGTTTGGGCGGCGGCGCTGAAATCGTCGGCCACCACCACATCCGTCGGCAGCAGGAAGCGAACGCCCTTCTGTTCGGCCTTGCGGATGAACTCCAGCGCCGTATCCAGCTTCTCCCGATCGAGCAGCGATTTGCCGATCTCGTGGCCCTGCGCTTTCAGAAACGTATAGGACAGGCCGCCGCCAATAATGATATTGTCGGCGATTTGAATCAAATTGTCGATCACATCGATCTTGTCTTTCACCTTCGCGCCGCCGACAATCGCCGTAAACGGCCGTTCCGGCTGATGCAAAGCCCGCCCGAGCACATCCAGCTCCTTCTCCATCAGCAAGCCGGACACCGCGGGCAGAAAATGAGCCACCCCTTCGGTCGAAGCATGCGCGCGGTGCGCCGCGCCGAAGGCGTCGTTGACGTACACGTCGGCCAGCTCGCCGAACGCCTTCGCCAACGCCGGGTCGTTCTTCTCCTCGCCCGGATAGAAGCGCACATTTTCCAGCACCAGCACGTCGCCCTCGGCCATCCGCGAAATCTGCGACTTCACCGCTTCGCCGACGGCCTCGCCGCACGTCCCCACCGGCCGGCCCAGCAATTCGGACAAGCGGGCGGCGGCGGGAGCGAGGCGCAGCTCCTCGATCACCTGGCCTTTCGGCCGCCCCAAATGGCTGCACAGGATCGTCCTGGCGCCCCGTTCGATCAAATAACGAATCGTCGGCAGCGTCTCCCGAATGCGGGTGTCGTCCGTAATTTTACCGTTCTCCAACGGCACATTGAAATCCACGCGCACCAATACTTTTTTGCCGGCTATGTCAATATCGCGAACACTTTGCTTGTTCATATTACAGCCCTTTTTTGGCGATGTATTCGCACAGGTCCACCACGCGGTTGGAATAACCCCATTCGTTGTCATACCAGGCAACGACCTTCACCATGTTGCCTTCGACCACCATCGTGGACAGAGCGTCGATCGTCGAGGAGGCGGGGTCGCCGTTATAGTCGCTGGAAACCAGCGGTTCCTCGGAGTAGTTGAGAATCCCTTTCAACGGTCCTGCGGCGGCTTTCTTCAGCTCGGCGTTGACTTCTTCCGCCGTTACCTCCCGCTCCACCTCGGCCACCAGGTCGGTCACCGATACGTTCGGCGTGGGAACGCGCATCGACATGCCGTTCAATTTCCCTTTCAGCTCCGGCAAAACCAACGCAACCGCCTTGGCCGCACCCGTCGTGGTCGGAATGATGTTCTCCCCTGCGGCGCGGGCACGGCGTGCGTCCTTATGCGGCAAGTCCAGCACTTGCTGGTCGTTGGTGTAGGAATGGATCGTCGTCATCATGCCTTTGACGATGCCGAAACGGTCGTTCAGCACCTTGGCAAACGGGGCCAGACAGTTCGTCGTGCAGGAAGCGTTGGAAATCACGGTGTGCTGCGCGGGATCGTACTTGTCTTCGTTGACGCCCAGAACAATCGTAATATCTTCATTTTTGGCCGGCGCGGAGATGATCACTTTCTTGGCGCCGCCTTTCAAATGCGCTTCCGCCTTGCTCTTGTCCGTGAAAATTCCGGTCGATTCGACCACGATTTCCACGCCGTATTCCGCCCAAGGCAAGGCTCCGGGATCGCGTTCGGCGAATACCTTGATCGACTTTCCGTTGACGATGATGGCGCCGTCCCCGACTTCAACCGAAGCGTCGAGTTTGCCATGCGTCGAGTCATATCGAAGCAGATGAGCCAGCATGCTGACATCCGTCAGGTCGTTCACGGCGACAACTTCCACCTCGGGGTTGCTCAAAGACGCGCGGAACACGTTCCTTCCAATTCGTCCAAATCCGTTAATACCGATCTTCACCATAATACCATTTCCTCCTATAGGCTCAATTTTATATTTCCAGACGGTCATGGACCGCCGGGATCAACCTTTTCCATCCGAGTCGCCGGATTACAGATGCTTCAGAATTTCCTCCGCCGCCGCTTCATCGGTGACGAGGATGTCCTCATGGCCGTACTTGACGACGGCTGCGATTGCCGCCCCTTTGCTGCGCCCGCCTGCCACGGCGATCACCACCTCCGTCTGCTGGATATCCTCCAGACGCAGGCCGAGCGTAGGCATCTTCTGCACCACCGTGCCGTCCTTGTCAAAATAATATCCGAACGCTTCGGCGCTCGCGCCGTCGTTCAGCAGTTCCCGGATGGACGCATCGCCCATGCCCCTTCTTCTCGCCATCCGCAGCGCGTCGCCGATGCCGTGAACCACGATGCGCGCCTTGCGGATGACGTCGATGATCTCGCGAATGTTCGGCTCCTGGATCAGCGACTGGTAGGCATCCTCGCCCAGATGGTCCGGCACGTGAAGCAGCCGGTAATGGGCGCCTGTTCTTTTGGCCATGGTGGACGCAATCGTGTTCGCCTGCATTTCCACGCTTTCCCCCAAGCCGCCCCGGGCCGGAACGAACCAGTGCTCTTTCAGCGCCGAAGGGGAGGTGAGGCATTCCGCGACCTCCGCCAACGTCGATCCGCCCGTCACAGCGACCACATCCGCCCGGGACAGCATTTTCCGCAGCACAGCGCTGCCTGCCCGGCCCAGTTCCTTCTTGGCAAACGGGGATACGTCGGCGTCGCCGGGCACGATCACCACCTGCTGCAAGCCGAAATGCCGGCGCAAACGTTCCTCCATCTCCGCCAATCCGAACAGTTCCTTGATCATCGGTTCCATCGTTTCGAGCAGTTGCCGCCCGGCGCCGCTGATCTTCATTCCGCTGCTGTCGATCTCGACCAGCCCCTGCGATTTGAGGAAATCCACCTCCGCCCGCAACACCCGCTCCGTTATGTTCAGCGAAGCGGCGAGCGCCCTCCGTCCGATTGTTCCGTTCAGCATAATCCAGCGCAAGGTCGTATACCTTTTTTTCAAAACGTCCATCAGATCGGGAAGAAGCCGTTTTTGCACGGTTAACATTTCATTCATTCCCATTCGCTTCAACTGCTCCCGCATCTTTATTTCGGGACACATAACGTCCCATGATAACATTTTAAGTCCCGGTAGATTTATTTTATGCATAAAGCCGAAAAAAATCAAGCCGATTATGGTTTATTTTAGGTTTGTTTTGCGCTCGTTTCAGGTCTGGGCCGGGTTTGCTTCGAGTTTTATTTTTGCATCCGTGGAGCAAAACCCGTGGAGCAAAGCTGCTTGATTTTTCAGCTTGAATATCATATAATTACTTTTGCTGTTTGTAGATGCATCTATTATAAATGCGCCCGTGGTCCAACGGATATGACGTAGGCCTCCGGAGCCTGAGATCGAGGTTCGATTCCTCGCGGGCGCGCCACTTCCTTCAACTTTCGCATTCATTTCCTTCAACCTTCGCTTTCATTTCCTTCGGCCTTTGCTTCCATCTTTTTCGGCCTTTGTTTTCTTTCAATTCCTTCGATCCGCGACCTCAACTTCTGCGACCTTGGCTTTCATCCTTTTTGACTCTGGCTTCCATCCTTTTTTGACTCTGACTTTCATCGCCTTCGGCCCTGATTTTTTTTCTAGCTCCGTGTTTGACCTTTCTTGACCTTTGAATTCCGTTCATGTATGATAGGGGAAGATTAAAAAAAAGATGTTCGAGGAGGAAGCCGCGCATGAGTTATATTCCTATGGTCGTAGAGCAAACCAATCGGGGGGAACGCGCCTACGATATTTATTCCAGATTGCTGAAAGACCGCATTATTTTTCTTGGCAGCGCCATTAACGACGTCGTAGCCAATACCGTCATCGCTCAATTGTTGTTCCTGGCGGCTGAGGATGCCGATAAGGACATCAACCTGTACATCAACAGCCCCGGCGGCTCGATCACCTCGGGCATGGCGATTTACGACACGATGCAATTCATCAAACCCGACGTCTCGACGATCTGCGTCGGACTGGCCGCATCGATGGGCGCCTTCCTGCTGGCTGCCGGAGCCAGCGGCAAACGGCTGGCGTTGCCGAACAGCGAGGTTATGATCCATCAACCTTTGGGAGGAGCGGAAGGCCAGGCTACCGATATCGAGATCCGCGCCAAACGCATTCTTAGAATGAGAGATAAGCTGAACCAGATTTTATCCGAGCGCACCGGCCAAACATTGAAACGGATCGAGAAGGACACCGATCGCGATTATTTCATGGACGCCAAAGAAGCCAAGGAATACGGCTTGATCGACAAAGTCGTGGAGCGCGTTTGACGCACTGCCGGAACAGACCAAGCTTAGAAACGCGCACGATGAAAAAGGCGACGCAGGGGTTGAACCGGGCTTCGGATCACGGTAGCCCGCGCATTTTCTTCCGATTGAAAGCCGGTCTGGGAAAAGCTTCGAGGACGAAGGTGGCCTTTGCCGTTTCTTCAACCGGTAATCGATGCCCATTCTCTGCATCGCTTGTCTCACCGCATCGTACTTTAACATTAGAAGGAAAATCTCCCGCTAATTTATCCAACATAGTCTGTCAAACGAAGTTTAGCGGGAAAACCTCCCGCTAATTCTGTCCCATCCGGCCAATAATATCTGTTTCGCCCAAATTAGCAGGCGTTTTTCCCGCTAATTGACAATAACTTGCGAAATCGAACCATTTAGCGGGCGTTTTTCCCTTTAAATCGTCCTTGGCGACCGCCTGCGGCAACCCTGGGACGGCCTTTCCAGGCGCTCCTTCGGGACAGCCTTCCAGACGGCCTTTCGAGGCGCTCCTTCGGAACAGCCTTCCAGACGGCCCTTCGAGGCGCTCCTTCGGAACAGCCTTCCAGACGGCCCTTCGAGACGCTCCTTCGGGGCAGCCTTCCAGACGGCCCTTCGAGGCACTCCTTCGGAACAGCCTTTCAGACGGCCCTTCGAGGCGCTCCTTCGGAACAGCCTTTCAGACGGCCCTTCGAGGCGCTCCTTCGGTGCGACCCCTTCGGGACGCTCTTCGGAACAGTGCTTGCAAGCGCTCCTTCGGTCCGCTCCTCCGGTTTGTTCCCTCGAAACGCCTTCGGAACATGCCCCACGGGACGAACCGCACGGCGTGCCTAACCATGTAAAAACCTTTTTCTCAAAAAGTTCGTTACCGATCATCCCCCGATGGACGGATACAAGCCTTTTGAGAAAAAGGTTCCTTTTTTTATTTATTGATTTTCGATTTCTTCCTTGCTGACAAATTGAACTAACGCGTTTACGGCCTGCTCCGCATCCGACCCCTCCGCGCTGATATGTACTTCTGTATTCGTGCTGATTGCCAGACTCATGATTCCCATAATGCTCTTGGCATTCACTTTTTTATCGTCTTTTTCCACAAACACCTCTGAGGAGAACTTGTTCGCCTCCTGCACGAATAAAGCCGCAGGTCTTGCATGTAAACCCGTTTTAAGCTTTACCACCACTGGGCTCCTCGTCATTCACCAATACCCCCTAAATATATTTAGCCATGAACTCGACACATGAACTCGATACGATGCTCACTTTACATCTCATTATACTACCTTCTTACTATACTACACTATCTCCGATTTAAAAAGTGTCATATCCCTTTTAGTTTGTCCGCCAGTTCGTCAATCTTCCGTAGGCGGTGATTCACGCCGGACTTGCTCACCTTCCCCGGAAGCATCTCCCCCACCTCCTTCAAATTCAAATCCGGATGTTGGAGGCGGATGACGGCGACCTCCCGCAGCTTGTCGGGCAGGTTCTCCAGACCTATTTCATTCTCCAGCAAACGGATGTTTTCAATCTGGCGCAGCGAGGCATGGATCGTTTTGTTCAGGTTGGCCGTTTCGCAGTTGACGATCCGATTGACCGAATTGCGCATATCCCGCATGATTCTCACATCTTCGAATTTGAACAGCGCTTGATGAGCCCCGATCATGTTCAGCAGCTCGATAATCTTCTCCCCTTCCTTGATGTAAAAAATAAAACCTTTCTTCCGCTCGATGCAGCGCGCATTCAAATCGAAGCGGTTCGCCAGATCGCACAGGGCCAGGCAATGCTCCTCGTACATCGAGGCGATTTCCAGATGATACGAGGAACCCTCCGGGTTGTTCACCGATCCCCCGGCGAGAAAGGCGCCGCGCAAATACGCTTTCCGGCAGCACGTCTTCCGCACGATTTTGCGGTCGATCCCCGGCATGAACTGGAAGCCTTCCGACACGATGTGCAGCCGCGACAGCATTTCCTGCACCTGATGCGGAATGCGGACGATATAGACGTTGTTTTTCTTCAGCCTCATCTTCTTGCGCACCATCAGCTCGGTATGCAGTTGGAACGTTTTTTTGATCAGCGTATAAATTCTTCTGGCGATTGCCGCATTCTCGGTCGATATATCCAATACGACGCGATGATTCGTAAGCTGCACCGCCCCGTTCATGCGGATCAGCGCCGACAGCTCGGCCCTCTCGCAACAGCCGTCCGCCTCGATCATCGTCAGTTCTTTCTTCGTTTGTGCCGCGAAGGACAAAGGTGTCACCTCTTCCTGTTCATCCAGCTCACAATCCGCTCGTAAATGTGCCGGCTGAGCCGTTCCGCATCATGGCGAATGTGCGTGTGGTGCAAAAACAACCGGTCGGCAATCACCTCGCAGCCGATTCGGCGAATTTCCTCCAAATCGGGCACAACGGGCTCCGATCCTTGCTCGGCGTATTGGGCCAGCACCGGTGCGGGGATGTCGCCGTCGTTGACAATCACATAATCGAACAAATGCCTGCCAATATGGCGATGAATCGCCTTCAAATGATCGCCCGCCGTGTACCCGTCCGTCTCGCCGGGCTGGGTCATGACGTTGCAAATGTATATTTTGACGGCATCCGAAGCCGCGATCGTACGGGCCATGTCCGGCACCAACAAATTCGGAAGCAGGCTGGTGTACAGGCTGCCCGGTCCGACCAGAATCGCATCCGCGTCCCTCAGCGCCTGCAGCGCCTCCTGCAGCGGGGCCACATTCGCGGGTTCGATCCAAACCCGGTTGATTTTGCGAAGCGCTTTGGTGATTTGCGATTCCCCCGCGACGACGCTGCCGTCCTCCATCTCCGCCTTCAGCTCGATCGCCTGCCCGGATGCGGGAAGCACGCGCCCCCGAACGGCCAGCACCTTGCTGAGCTCCTTGACGCCCGTCACAAAATCGCCCGTGATATCGATCATCGCCGCCAAAATTAGGTTTCCCAGACTATGCCCGGCTAATCCGTTGCCTGTATGAAAACGATGCTCCAGCACTTTGGAAAGCATCGGTTCGACATCCGCCAGCGCGACCAGCACATTGCGAATATCCCCCGGCGGGGGAATCTGCAGCTCCGAGCGGAGAATGCCGGAACTGCCGCCGTTGTCGGCCACGGTCACAATCGCCGTGATATCGAGCGGTTTCTCCTTTAACCCTCTGAGCATGACGGAAAGGCCGGTTCCCCCGCCGATCACCACAACGCGCGGAACATCGCCCGCTTTGGCTCCTTTGGGATCAAAGCTCATTTTCTCACCTCGCATCGCACTCAGCTTACATTCATTGTATTTTGAAAGACAGATGTTTTCAAGGCAAACGTCGCACGAAAATCCGACAAAAGTGACAGAGGGGTGAAAATGGTTCACTTGGGCGCGAAATCAGTCCGCTGATTTCCAACCGTTGCCCGACAACGAAAACCCGTTTTCACTCCCGGACCCGCGGCGGACTCCGCTATAGTATACACGTAACGCACAAATCCTGCACCACATAGGAGACGACAATCATGGATACGCCTCCAAACGAGATCGCCGCGCAGCGCGGCTTGGCCTTGGGCAAACGCCGAACAATGCCGAACAAGTACAAACTGTTCCTGATGGCTTTGCCGTTTCTCATTTTGACGTTCATATTTTTCTATTTGCCGATCAGCGGCTGGATTTACGCCTTCTACGACTACATTCCCGGCATTCCGCTGTCCGAAACGAAATTTGTCGGATGGAAATGGTTTCGCACCATCGCCGCGAACCCCGTTCAATCGGCGGAAGTGCTGCGCGTGATAACCAACACGATCGCCATGAGCGTGCTGGGCATCGCCACTTCCTTTTTCCCGGTCGTGTTCGCCATCCTGCTGTCCGAGATTCGCACCGGCTGGTACCGCAAAATCGTCCAGACGCTGACGACCATCCCGAATTTCATTAGCTGGATTCTCGTCTATTCGATTGCGTTCTCGCTGTTTTCCGTCGACAACGGGCTGGTCAACATCCTGCTGGTCAAGCTGGGATGGACGGATGCGGGCATCAATTTTCTCGCTTCCAACCATCACGTCTGGCTGACCATGATCGCATGGTATTGGTGGAAATCGCTCGGCTGGGGCGCCATCCTGTATCTCGCCGCCATCACCGGCATCGATCAGGAGCTGTACGAAGCCGCCGAGGTGGACGGAGCCGGCCGCTTTCGCAAAATATGGCATATCACCGTACCCGGGCTGATTCCGACCTTCTTCGTGCTGTTGATCCTCTCCATCGGAAACTTCATCAACAACGGCATCGACCAATACTTCGCGTTCCAGAACGCGATCAACAAGGACACGATCGAAGTGCTCGACCTGTACGTCTACAACATCGCCTTCAGCAACAACCTCCCGTTCGCGACGGCGGTCAGCATGTTGAAATCGGTGATCAGCATCCTGCTGATGTTCATGGCCAACGCCATGTCCAAGCAATTCCGCGACGAATCGATCATCTAGGCGAGGTGAACAAACCATGAAGCGCAAAAAATTTCAGATGAGCCATTTCACTTTCCATACCTTCAATTATATTGTATTCGCGCTATTCACCATCACATGCATATTTCCGTTCTATTACCTGTTCATCAATACGATCAGTTCCAACGATCTGAGCGCTATGGGCTACGTCACCTTCTACCCGAGGGAAATCCACTTCGACAACTACGCGAAAGTGCTGCAAATTCGAGGACTTAGCCATGCCGCCTGGGTGTCGGTGTACCGCACCGTGTTCGGAACGCTGTTGACCGTCGGCGCGTCGGCCTTCCTCGGCTACCTGTTCACCAAGCGGGAAATGTGGGCCAGAAGCTTGTGGTACCGCAGCATCGTCATTACGATGTACTTTCAGGCCGGCCTCATCCCCTGGTATATCACCATGCACAATCTGAGCTTGACGAACAACTATTTGGCCTACGTGCTGCCCACCATCATCGGACCGTTCAACATTATTCTGGTGAAAACCTTCGTGGAGGCGCTGCCGCCCGCGCTCGAAGAATCCGCCTCCATGGACGGCGCGGGGTATCTGAAGGTATTTCGGCTCATCATCTTTCCGCTGATTATCCCGATCGTCGCGACCATCACGATCTTCTCCGCGGTGCAGCAATGGAATTCCTTCATCGACACCGCCCTGCTCATGACGGACTCAAAATACTACACGCTGCAATTTATCCTGTACCGGTATTTGAACGAATCGAGTTCGCTGGCCGCCCTGATTCGCAATTCGCACGACATGGCGGCGGCCGCCAGCCTGCAAAACATGCAGACGCCCACATCCGTAAGAATGACCGTCACGATGATCGTCGTTCTGCCGATCCTGCTGATCTATCCCTTTTTCCAACGATATTTCGTCAAAGGGATCATGATCGGCGCGGTGAAGGGCTAGCGGTGGCCAGCCTGCCCGACAGACGGACCATCGCGAGCCTCGCCGTCCCGGTGTTTCCCTCCGCTGCGCGGAGTGCAACAATACAAGCGTTTATCAAATAAAGGGAGGCAACAACAGAAATGAAATGGAAAAAAATTGGTATTCTCTGCTTGGCCGCCTTGTTCATCCTGAGCTTGTCCGCGTGCAACAACAGCTCCAACAATGCGGAGCCGTCCGGCACGCAATCCACCGACGCTCCCGCGGCGACGGACACCGGCGGAGACGCGGCCTCGGACAGCGGCCTTTCGCACGACAAGCCGCTCAAGCTGACGGTGTTTTCGACGACGGCCAACTACGCGGGCGAGCAAACCGGCTGGTTCGCCAAGGTGATCAAGGAAAAATTCAATATTTCCTTGAACATTATCGCCTCCAATCTGGACGGCGGCGACACCAAAATCGCGGCGATGATGGCGTCGGGCGATCTCGGCGATATCATTGTGTTCGGGGATGACAAAAATCATTATCCGAACGCGATCAAAGGCCACTTGCTGCTCGATTGGACCAAGGACGGCCTGCTGGACAAATACGGAAAAAACATTACGGCCAACTTTCCCAAAGCGATTGAAAAGGCGAAAGCCGCATTCGGCGATGGCAGCGCGGTATACGGCATCGGCAACAACGTCGCCGCCAATCCGAAAGGGCCTTCCGAGGGCAAGGAAATGACCTGGGGCCCCGATCTCCGTTGGGACTTGTATCAGCAGGTCGGCGCGCCTGAAATCAACTCGCCGGAAGACTACTTGCCCGTGCTCAAACAAATGCAGGAGTTGGAGCCGAAAAACGAGCAGGGCAAAAAAACGTACGCCTTCTCCATCTGGGCGGACTGGGACGGCAACTACAAAATGACGATCGCCAAGCAGTTTGCCAACATGTACGGCTACGATGAAATCCCCGACACCGCGGTTTATGTCAAGGCCGACGAAGACAAATACTACGACTTCCTGTCGGACGACAGTTGGTACATGAAATCGCTTAAATTGTACTTCGACGCCAACCAGATGGGCCTGGTCGATCCCGATTCCCTAACCCAGAAATTCGACGATGTGGTCGCCAAATACAAGGACGGACGCCTCTTGTTCTCCTGGTTTCCGTGGCTCGGCGCGGCCAACTACAACACCCCGGAGCGGGTGGCGGAAGGCAAAGGCTTTGCACTCGTTCCTTTCAAGGATGAATTGATGTACTCGACCGGGTTCAACATCTACGGCGGCAACGGCATCATCGCCATCGGCGCCAAAGCGCAGGATCCGGCGCGGATTATGGAATTCCTCGATTGGATGTACTCGCCGGAAGGCGCCATGCTGTCCGCGGGCAGCGGAACCGCTGTTCCGAACGGTCCGAAAGGGCTGACCTGGGACATCAACGCCGACGGCAAGCCGTACATTACCGATTTCGGATGGAAGGCGTTCTCCGATCAGCAGAACACGAAAATTCCCGAAGAATACGGCGGCGGCGATTTCTACTACGGCCAAAATCAAATGAACTTCTCCTTCGTCGTGCCGGCCATGGTCGACCCGGAAACGGGAGAGCCTTACGATCACAACCTTTGGGAGACTTCGATCAAGCGCAATCCGAGCAAGCTGGACCAAGACTGGCGCGAGAAAACCGGCGTGCTCACGGCCAAGGAATACTTTGTGAAAAACAACAAAATCGCCGTTGCCGCGCAGGGTTTCACAGGCAAGCCGCCGCTCATGATGGACCAGGCGTTGCAGCAGAAAAACAAGCAGATCGGCACGATCATTCAGCAATACTCCTGGAGAATGGTGTTCGCCAAAGACCAGGCCGAGTACGACAAGTTGAAAAAGGAAATGCTGGACAAAGTGCACGGCCTCGGCTATGACGAAGTATTGGCCTTCTCGATCGAGAAAGCGAAAGAATTGTTCGAAGCGCGCAAAACAGTGCAATAACATCCGGGGCTGCCCCCGAAACTCTGAATCAAGCCGGGGCAAAAGAGCCGAACCAAGCCGAACGCGGAAAGGGCAAAATCCGGCTGGAATGCGAAAAGGCGGGATCCTGCTGAAGCGGAAGGGCAGGATCTCGCTGAACGCGCAAAGGCGCGATCTCGCTGAACGCGAAAAGGCTGATCAGACCGGGCGGGCCGCCCTGATTTTAACGAAGTATGGAGGGGTATTCGCCGCCACCGCGATCCCCGGGATCGATGGGCGCAGCAGACGGTTGCAGAGCAGACAGTTGCCATGTATGCTGCAATTGGGTCCGATGCGGAATTGCGTTGACGCGATTCGTCAATTTTTCCGGCAAGGCAATTGTAACGAACTCAGATGGCGCTATTTGCTGATTTTTCCGGTCCTGTACAACGTAACGAACCACAGAAACGCTATTTGCCCCAAACTATTTGCCCTAATTCATGAAAAGGCAGGAAGTACCCGGGCGAATAGCGATACTAGGCGCAGTCGATCCATTCAATTCTGCTCCTATTGGTTTCAAGTCGGAATTTTGTAGTCAACGAGCGTTTTCTTGCGACCCAGAGAGGATATGGAATCCTTTTTCCCTCTGTGCCCGCTCGCTTGGCGCCAATACCTGCAAAAGTGCATCTATTTGGATGCTGTTTCGGGCGTCGCGGGAAAATACCTGCGATAATACAGGTATTTCAAGGCGGATCGCCGCAAACGGGGCGTTGCGCGCAGATTACCTGCACTTTTGCAGGTATTCCCTCTGGGCATCTCGTCCATAGAGAAAATAGATGCACTTTTGCAGGTGTTTTAGCCTGAGAGGTTCAAAATCGGTTCGTTTTCAGATCGAGCGATGCCCAAGTTTGCACGATCGATTCTACGACCCGATACAGGGTTCAGCCCACGATCTGGTGCACGGTTCGGTCCACGACCCAACCCCGGTCAGCCCAGGTCCAGTCCGCAGTCCGGCGCACGGTTCGGTTCACGGTCCAGTCCAGGTCCAGTCCACAGCCCGGTACACGATTCGGTAACCCCGTCGGCGACTCGGTCTTTTAATGAATCGACGGTCTCTTGGGATTGGCTACAATTCAAAATACGCCATACGCCGCCAAGGCGGAAATAACGATCCTTCGTTAGAGAATACGTACGTTGGAGAATAACCTGTGAACCTTCTGTAATGAGCCTGCGGTGAAACATTATCTAAATCCCTTTCCTAATATATGGTATAATAGGATTCATAACGCTGGTGAAAAACAGACGGTTGCAGGCCCGGACACGGATTTCCGATTGCTGGCTGCTAGTCATCTAGTCATACCCGTCTCCAGGTTCTCCGATTTTGCAGCGTCCTATAACGCAAGCAATCCGGAAGCAAAGGTGGACGCCGTCCGTCGTTTACGCACATACGTTTAACCTGTTTCAACATATGCCCGACCGCGCTTCAGCACGTGCCAACCTCGTTTCAGCGCATATCCAGCTTTGCTTCAACATGTGCTCAACTCTGCCGCAACACATGACCAACTTTGCTTCGACATACGCTCAACTCTGCGCCGTTTCAACGGGCTTGCAAATATCTTGCTGATAACGTTTTGCTGATATAGGAGAAGATGTCGGAAATGCTGGGACGCCTGATTCATCGCAATCGGTTCGCGGTACGGTCTTTGCGGCGCACGCTGGTCGTCTATCTGATGATCGGCAGTTTGCTGCCGCTTTTCCTGGTGGGTGTCCTGACCTACACATCCATATACTCCATCCTGTCGGGAAAAATCCAGAGCGGGATCAGCGCCGGGCTGAATCTGGAAGCGATCACCCTTGAAAATACGCTCAACAATGTCGATTTTGCCTCCAAACAGTTCGCGCTGGACGGCCAAATCGTGGATGAAGTGTCCACTTTTCTCCTTGAAAAGCAGGTTTTTAAAAAAGCTCAAATCATGAGCTCCATCAACGAAAAAATCAATCTGGTCAATTTCACCAATCCCAATCTGGGCCTGACCGCTTACATATTGCCGGATTCCGAGGATCCGGTTCTGTTTACGAACCTGAGCATGAAACGGGATTTCGACAGCGACAAGCTGCCGCCTTTTATCCATTACAACGGAGGAGAATACTTCGGTCCCCATCAGACCATGTACAGCGACAGCGACAACATCGTGTTCTCCGAAATGCGGGTCGTTCCCGCGGCAGGCAACCAGAAGTTGTTTATTTATCTCGAAACGAATTACAACCTGTTTCGGAAAATTTTGATTCAGGAAACGTACGGCATGAAAGTCACCCATCTGCTCGTCAACGAACAAGGCCGCATCACCTACGTCGAGAACGAGGATATTCCCGTCGGGGTGCAGGAAGCGTCCTGGAGCGACGATCGGCAGAGCCATCAGGAATACAAAGGATACCACCTGTTCCGCTACAAAAGCTCGCAAGGCTGGCAGCTCATCGCGGCCGTGAAAAAATCCACCTTCAACAGCGAAATCTATTCGTGGTTTGCCAAAATGATCATCCTGGCATTGTCCACCCTGCTGTTCGCGGGATGGCTCGCCTATTTGATTTGGCGGCAAGTCTACCGGCCTTTGCGCAAAGTAAACGTCGAGATTGTCCGCATGGCGGAGAATCGGATGACGCCCGTCTCCTTCACGAAAGTGAAAGAGTTCGATCTGGTGCTGAGCAATTTTCAGGAGATGAAGACGCAGATCAACGAATTGATCGACGAAGTGGCATTCAACGAAAAGCAAAAAAGCCAGTTTGAAGTCGAAAAGCTGCTCAGCCAGATCAACCCGCATTTCCTGCACAACACATTGAACACCGTCCAATGGCTGGCAAGGCTGAACGGCCAAAAAGAAATCGACAGGCTGGTCACGCTGCTTGTCAAGGTGCTGCACTACAATCTGGGCAAGCAAAGCCTCATCGTGACGATCCGCGACGAAATCGAGGCCATTCAAAATTACATGGAGCTGCAGCGCATCCGATACGATTACGAGTTTGAATTTGTTCTCCGCGTCGACGACGACACGCTGTCCGTGGCCATGCCGCGGTTTCTGCTGCAGCCGCTTGTGGAGAACGCCATTTACCACGGGGCGAGCGAGCGAAACGGGCGGATCGAGATCGCCATTTTCTCCCCCGATCCCGATCACGTGCTGCTGCGCGTCGAGGATAATGGCGAGGGAATCGATCCGGACACGATCCGACAACTGCTGTCGGATGACGAAAGCTCCAAGCGGCGCGGGCTGGGCATCGGCTTTTCCTATGTGAACCGCATGCTGAAGCGGTATTACGGCGAGCACGTCGGGCTGGACATTGAGAGCAAACCGGGAAGCGGAACGAAAGTATGCATCGTTATTCCGAAGAAAGCGAAGGAGGAGTTCGATGATTAGGGCCGTCGTTGTCGACGATGAGAAACTGGTGCGCAAAGGGTTTATTTCGATGATCGACTGGGCGCGATTCGGCATCGTCATGGTCGGTGAAGCGCCCGACGGGCGCTCCGCGCTGGAATTGCTCGAGCGCGTCGAAGTCGACCTGCTGTTCACCGACATCACCATGCCGGGATTGTCCGGGTTCGAGCTGATCAAACAGGTGCGGACGCGGTTTCCCCGGATTTGCTCGGTCGTGCTGACCTGCCATCACGAATTCGATTTCATCCAGGAAGCGCTCCGCTTGGGCGCGATCGATTACATCGTCAAAACATTGCTGGAAATGGACAACGCGGACGAGGTAATCGCGCGCATCGTCGAGCGATTTCAATGGGAGGAAGGCAGCCGCGCCACATTGATCGCGGGCGGAGACCGCAAGCGGATGCCGGCGTCTTCGGCCCTGCTCTTCCGCCCCGTCGCCGCGGGGCAGGACAGCAGCGAACTGTTTCGCCTTGGCGTCGTCCGGCGGAATCAACTGATCGAGCTCGACGGCACCTGGATCGCGCCGCTGATTCATCCTCCCGCACAGGAGGAATTGCGCCGCGACCTGACGGCGGACGTTGCCCGGAGATGGCAAATCGTGCTGGCCAACGGGCTGCTGAAGCTGCCGCTGGAGGATTTGCAGCGAACGCTGTCGGCCCGGCTGGATCATTGGCTGTTCTACGCCGAAAGCGCGGATGTGCCGATTCCGCTCGAATACGAGGAGTTGACGCGGACTCCCCCGGCTGCGGCGGAGTCCGGGCCCGATCCGTTGGACGACGGGCTTGCTTTGAAATGGGCCGTCTACAATGCCGAGTGGGACCTGTTCGTTCGGAAGGTGGGCGAGCAGCGGCCCGAACCGCAGCGTATCGCCCGGTTTGCCGAATCGCTGTGCCGGGACTGGAACAAGCTGCTGTTGAATCAAGGCGAGGCGGAAAGGCTCCTCGCGGAATCCGGACGAATCCGCAATTGGGGGGAGGGAAAGCTTTGGCTGCGCCGCTTTTCCGATCAGATGCACAGGCGAATGAACGAGCTCTCGCTGTCGAAGGAAGTGATGCTTTGCCTGGTCAAGGCGTTCCGATACATGAAGCAAAACGCCGGAGGCAAATTGAACCAGAACGACGTGACCGCCCACATCCACATGAGCCGCAGCTACTTCAGCCAATGCTTCGCGCGGATGGCCGGGGAGTCGTTCGGCGAAACGCTGCGCAACATGCGGATCGACCGGGCCAAGGCACTGCTGCTGGAATCATCGGTTCCGATCTACGAAATCGCCGCGCTCGCCGGGTTTGAAGACGACAAATACTTCAGCAAAATGTTTCGCGAGCACGTGGGGAAGCTGCCTTCCGAATTCCGGGCGGATGGTGGGGAATCGGTTTGATCCGCGGCGAAATTGGTTTGATCATTACAGACAACTATCCGAAAAAGAAAACCGCGTTCCCTTTTGGACAAACCGCGTTGTGATCTACAATAAAAGCGCGAATCATGCGCTTGCTCGAAATGGGGGATTCGATGACCTCGAAAGCGAAGACACCGAAAACGATTTCACCGAAAGCGATGATCGCCGCCATGGCGCTCTTTCTTCTTCTGGGCGCGTGCGCGAACGGCAGCCGATCCTTGGATACGCTTCCATCCGATTCGATAGCCGGGGACGAATCGGCCTACGCAAAGTACGAGAAGCCCGTCATCCTGAATATCGGCTACAAAATTCCCGACAACAAGCTGGCGCCGGGAGAAACCAACGACAACAACCCGGCGTCCCGCTATTTTGAACGAATCACCAACATTAAAGTGGTTCACGCCTGGGAAGCCAAAGGAGAGGATGCCTATCATCAGAAAGTCAATCTGGCGATCGCCAGCAACGACATTCCGGACGCCATGGTGGTCGATCGCAACCAGTTGAAAAAGCTGATCGACGCCCACATGGCGGAGGATCTGACCCACGTATACGATCAATACGGCTCTCAACTGGTTCAATCCATATACGATTCGACCAAGGGCAGCGCCCTGCGGGAGGCTTCCTCCGGCGGCAAGCTGTACGGCTTGCCGAACGTGGCGATCGAAGCCGACTCCCCTTCGCTGTTGTGGGTGCGCCAGGATTGGCTGGAGAGGCTGAATCTGCGCCCGCCGCGGACGCTGGACGATCTGGAGCGGATCGCCCGCGCCTTCATTGAGCAAGACCCCGACGGCAACAGCAAGGCGGATACCGTCGGGCTGAGCGGCTACAAGCAGATCGTCTACGGCCAGAAGCCCGGCCCCAACGGCTTCGATACCATTTTCAACGCCTATCACGCCTTTCCGAAGGATTGGATCGAAGACAGCAGCGGCCAGATCGTTTACGGCTCCATCACCCCGCAGAACAAGGCGGCTCTGTCCAAATTGGCGGACTGGTATCAGCGGGGGCTGATCGACAGGCAATTCGCCTTGTACAAGGAGACGCAGGAACCGATTGTGGCCAACAAGTCCGGTTTGTTTTTCGGTCCCTGGTGGATGCCGTACTGGCCGCTGGCCGACGCCGTCGCCAACGACATGAAAGCGGAATGGCGGGCTTACGCCGTGCCGCTGGATGCCGCCGGCCAATGGATCACCCATGCGGCGCCGACCACGGATCGCTTCCTGGTCGTTCGCAAAGGCTATCCGCACCCGGAAGCCGTCGTGAAGCTGCTGAACGTGTTTACCCGTCTCGAAAGGCGTCAGGATCCCCACGCGGATGAAGTCAAAACATTGGACGATTTCTCCGCCTCCACCGGCGTTCAAATCCGCAACTACTATCCGTTCGATTTGCTGCTCGACTACGCCAACGCCGTGACGCAGCATTACGAGGATATCCGGAAAGCCTTCCAGGGCGAAGCGGACCCGGCCTTATTCGACCCCGACACGCGGCAAATTTACGATCAATGGATGGCGGAAAAAGAAAACCCGAAGAAAAACATGGACGGATGGAAAGTAGCCAAGGCTTACGAATACGGCGTAGGCACCTTGGCGCAGACGAACATGCTGCAAGTCCGCAGCGTATTCTACGGCACCACCCCCACGATGGAAACAAAATGGGAAAAGTTAAGGGACATGGAGAACGAAACATTTTTGAAAATCATTGTAGGCAATCAGCCCGTGAGCGCATTCGACGATTTCACGCGCCAATGGAAACAGCTCGGCGGGGATGAAATCACCCGGGAAGTGGCGCAAATCGCCGCTTCAAACCAACTGGAAGGGAGGTGAGCGCGTCCTTTTGCAAGCCCAATGCATCCATGACGACCACACAAATGATGCGAAATCCAAATGACGACAGGAGGTTAATCAATGATAAGGAAAACGTTTAACGGAATTTATGCCTTGGCGCTGCTGATCGCGATGATCGGCGCGCTGCAAATCGCTGCGCCCCAGGCGCACGCCGCAAGCAGCGAAGCTTACAACTGGCAAAGCGTGGAGCTGGGCGCGGGCGGAGGATTCGTGCCGGGCATTATTTTCAACGAATCCGAGCCGAACCTGATCTATGCCCGAACCGACATCGGGGGCGCTTACCGCTGGGAGCAATCGACGGGAAGCTGGATCCCGCTGACCGATTCGGTCGGCTGGGATGACTGGAACAAGAACGGGGTGGACGCCCTGGCGACCGACCCGGTCGATCCGGACCGCGTTTACATGGCGACCGGCACGTATACGAACGATTGGGACACGAACGGACAGATTATGCGTTCCACGGACAGAGGGGACACCTGGCAGGTCACGTCGCTGCCTTTCAAAGTCGGCGGCAATATGCCCGGACGCTCGATGGGCGAGCGGCTCATGGTCGATCCGAACAAGAACAGCATCCTGTTCTACGGCGCCCGCAGCGGCAACGGTCTGTGGAAAAGCACCGACTATGGCGTCACCTGGACGCACGTCACCAGCTTCCCCAACCCCGGGACGTACATTCAAAACCCGGGCCAGGAATACGGCAGCGATGTGGTCGGGCTGGCGTGGATCACCTTTGATCCGCAGACCGGATCCAGCGGCAACGCGACGCAAACCATCTACGTCGGGGTCGCGGACACCGGAAACAGCGTGTACCGCAGCACCGACGGCGGATCCACCTGGGCGGCGGTGTCCGGGCAACCGACCGGATATTTGCCCCACCATGGCGTGCTGTCCTCCACCGGCAATCTGTACATCACTTACAGCGATGGCGTCGGGCCGTACGACGGAGCAAAAGGAGAAGTGTGGAAGCTGAACACGTCAACCGGGGTATGGACCAACATCAGCCCGGTTGCCAGCAGCAGCGACGACGACTACTTCGGATACGGCGGGCTGGCCGTCGATGCGCAGCATCCCGATACGCTCATGGTCGCCACCCTGAATTCCTGGTGGCCGGATGCGATCATTTTCCGCAGCACCGACGGCGGGGCGAACTGGACCCGGATTTGGGACTGGAACGGCTATCCCGGCCGCACTTTACGCTATACGCAGGACATTTCCGCAGCGCCCTGGCTCAATTTTGGCGTGACGGGCGTGCCGCCGGTTCCCTCCCCCAAGCTGGGCTGGATGATCGGCGATCTGGAAATCGATCCGTTTAACTCCGACCGGATGATGTACGGCACCGGAGCGACCATCTATGGAACCAACAACCTGACCGATTGGGACGCGGGTACGGTCAACATTTCCGTCATGGCCAAAGGGATGTCGGAAACCGCCGTCCTGGGCTTGATCAGCCCGCCAAGCGGCTCCTCCCACCTCATCAGCGCGCTGGGGGACATTTCCGGCTTCCGGCATGAGGACTTGACGCAGGCGCCGACCCAATACCAGACCAGCCCGACCTACGCCTCCACGCAAAGCTTCGATTACGCCGAGCTCAATCCGGGCTTCATGGTTCGGGTAGGCCAGGCGGACAAATCCGCCGACGCGAACATGAAGTCGATCGGACTGTCTTATGACGGCGGAGGAAACTGGTACATGCCGAACTCCGAGCCGAGCAACGGCACAACGACCGTCGGCAACGGGCAGGTCGCCGTTTCGGCCGACGGCAGCTCCATCGTGTGGAGCACCGGAGACATCGGCGTGTATTACAGCAGCTCGGGCGGCAATTCATGGACGGCAAGCACCGGGGTTCCGGCGGGAGCCAAAGTGCTCTCCGACCGCGTGAATCCGGACAAATTTTACGCCTTCTCGCAGGGCCATTTCTACATCAGCACCAACGGGGGCGCTTCTTTCACCCAAACGGCCGCCACCGCATTGCCGACCAACGTCGTGGCGGGCGCGCTGCCGAACGAGAATTCGATCAGCATCAAGGCGATGCCCGGCATTGAGGGCGACATCTGGTTCGCCGGCGGCAACAGCAGCGAGGGCAAATACGGCGTATGGCATTCCACCGATTCCGGCACGACGTTCACCAAGCTGTCCACGGTGGAGGAAGCGGACTTGATCGGCTTCGGCAAAGCCGCACCGGGTCAAACCTACATGGCCCTGTACATCGTCGGCCAAGTCGACGGAACGCGCGGCGTTTTCCGTTCCGACAATCAGGGCGCCACCTGGGTGCGGATCAATGACGACCAGCACCAGTACGCGCGCATCAACATGGCGCTCACCGGCGATCCGCGCATCTACGGCCGCGTATACCTGGGCACCAACGGCCGCGGCATCCTGTACGCCGATCCGGCAGGCACATCGAGCAATTCGACCATCACGCCGACCTCCGCCAATTTTGACAAGAAAACGGCCAACCAGGCGGATGTTGCGGTCACGATCACATGGAACGGCAACACCTTGAGCGGCATCAAGAACGGATCCGCCACCCTGGTTTCCGGCACGGATTACACCGTATCCGGCAACACCGCCACCATTCGCAAAGGCTACCTGGCCGGGCAAGCCGTCGGTACGACCAACCTGACCTTCGATTTCAGCTCGGGCGTGGATCCGACGCTGGCGGTCACGATCGTCGATACGACGTCTTCCAGCAGCAATTCGACCATCACGCCGACCTCCGCCAATTTTGACAAGAAAACGGCCAACC
>CAYYCV010000021.1:0-13951 GCA_964470405.1 uncultured Caryophanales bacterium | reverse complement strand
TATCCGGCAACACCGCCACCATTCGCAAAGGCTACCTGGCCGGGCAAGCCGTCGGCACGACCAACCTGACCTTCGATTTCAGCTCGGGCGTGGACCCGACGCTGGCGATCACGATCGTCGATACGACGTCTTCGTCCCAGAACGGAAGCTTCAAGATTCAAATGTATAACGGCAACACCACCGCCACCATCAATACGTTGAACCCAAGATACAAAATCACAAACACGGGAACGAGCGCCATCCCGCTGACGGATCTCACGCTGCGGTATTACTACACCATCGACAGCGCGAAGCCGCAAAGCTTCTGGTGCGATTGGTCCCACGTCGGCAGCTCCAACGTCACCGGCAATTTCGTCACCATGGGAACGCCGAAGACCAACGCAGACACCTATCTGGAAATCGGCTTTACCAGCGGCGCAGGAAGCCTTGGAGTCGGCCAAAGCATCGAAATACAGACCCGCATCAACAAGAACGATTGGACCAATTACACGCAAACCAACGACTACTCATTCGACTCCACTGACTCCAGCTATGTGGACTGGAACAACGTTCCGGGCTACTTGTCCGGCAGTCTGGAATGGGGAAATGAACCCTGATAGCAAAGCCCCCGCACCACTCCACCCGAAAGTGAACCGACCTCAAAAGGGACCGAACGCCTTGTGCGTTCGGTCCCTCGCGGTTCCCGCCCGGCCATGCCCGGGCGAAGCCAATCAACGGTTTTTCTTCAACGGCCCTTCTCCATATCCCGATGGCTGACGTTCACCATCTCCGTCTCGCTGTTTCCGATCATTTTGCTCAAATACTCGGCCACGGCCACGGAACGATGCTTGCCGCCCGTGCAGCCGATGCCGACCACAACCTGGCTTTTTCCTTCTTTCAAATATTGCGGCAGCAGAAAGTTCAGCATATCCAGCAGCTTGCCCAGAAAAACTTGCGTTTCCGTCCACTTCATCACATAGTCGTATACTTCCGGGTCCTGGCCGGTGTTCGGCCGAAGATGCTCGATATAATGGGGATTCGGTAAAAAGCGGACGTCGAAAATCAAATCGGCGTCAATCGGAATGCCGTACTTGTAGCCGAACGAGATCAAATTGACAAATATTCTCCCGGCATCGGTCGAATGGAACCGGGATATAATCGTCTCCTTCAATTTGGCCGGCTTCAACGAACTGGTGTCGATCACCTGCGTAGCCATTCCCTTTAGCTCCTCCAGCAACTTGCGCTCCAGATGAACGCCTTCCAGCGGCAGCCCTTCGGAAGCGAGCGGATGCCTTCTCCGGCTCTCCTTGTAACGCTGCACCAAAACCGCATCGGTCGCATCCAAAAACAGAATTTCATAGGAAACGGTGTAATTGTCCTTCAAATAGCGCAGCGATTCGGACAAGGACGTAAAAAATTCCCTCCCCCTCAAATCGATCACCAGCGCCACTTTCCCGATCTTGCCTTTGGACTGTTCGATCAGCTCTGCGAATTTGGGAATCAAGACCGGAGGCAAATTATCCACGCAAAAAAAACCGAGGTCTTCCAGACTTTGTACGGCAATCGTTTTTCCCGCTCCGGACATCCCGGTGATGATGACCAATTTGGCTAAACCACGTCTGCTTTCCACTCGTATCGCCCCGCTCCATTCGCCAGATTCAGCTTGTTTGCCGCAGATGCAAGCCGGCCGCGCCCACCACGCCCGCATCGTTTCCCAGCACCGCGGAAACGATGTTCACGCCTTTCCTGGAGGCTTCCGGCGTATATTTAACAAAATTTTCCCGAATTAAATGAAGCAAAATATCCCCCGCCCGCGACACGCCGCCGCCCACGATGAACAGTTGCGGATTCAATACCACGGCAATGATGGCCATCGACTGGCCCAGGTAGAAAGCCGCGCGCTGGATGATGCGCTCGGCGACTTCATCCCCGGCCTTGGCCGCATCGAACACGTCCTTGGCCGTGATCTCATCGACCAGCGCCAGCGACGTGCGATCGCCCCGTTGAACGGCATCGCAGGCCATGCGAATAATGCCGGTCGCGGAAGAAACGGTCTCCAGGCAGCCCAGTTGGCCGCAGCCGCATTCGATCGCCTCAAGGTCGGGCACCACCCGAAGGTGGCCCAATTCCCCGGCCGCGCCTTTAAACCCCTGGCAAATCCGGCCGTCTATAATAATTCCCCCGCCGACCCCGGTTCCGAGCGTGTACAGCGCGAGATTGGAAACGCCCTTGCCCGCCCCGCTCCACGCTTCTCCCAGCGCGGCCACATTGGCGTCGTTATTGATCAGCACAGGCTTATCCAGCCTTTCCTCCAGGCGCTTTTGAATGGGAACATTCTTCCATTTCAAATTGGGAGCCATCATCACAACGCCGGATTCCATGTCGAGAAATCCCGGAATGCCTACGCCGATGCCCTTGACCTGCTCCCAGCCAAATTCGGACTTCGCCACGGTTTCCCGCACGTAGTCCGCGATATGGTTCAATACGGCGGTTTCCCCGCTTTCCGCTTCCGTCGGTCCTTCGAAGGTATGAAGCAGCCTTCCTTCAGGATCGCATATTCCGACTTTGATGCTGGTGCCGCCCAGATCGACGCCAACATAGATTGAATCCGACATCCCATGTCACTCCCGACAACTTGTGATTAATTCAATGGCTTGATTCTTCGAGGAATTTCTCGCAGTCCAGCGCGGCCATGCATCCGCTGCCCGCCGCGGTGACGGCCTGGCGATATTTGCGATCCTGCACGTCGCCGCAGGCGAACACGCCCTCCACGTTCGTCTCGGAGGTTCCCGGCTTCACCTGGATGTAGCCAAGCTCATCGGTTTCCAATTGCCCTTCCAAAAATCCGGTGTTCGGATGATGTCCGATGGCGACAAAAATGCCGTCCGCTTCCAGCACTTCCTCCGCGCCGGTTTCATTGTTCTGAACCTTCAAGCCGGTGACGCGCTGATCGTCGCCGACCACTTCCAGCGGCGTACGATCCAGGCTCCAGACAATTTTCCCGTTGCTCCGGGCGCGATCCTGCATGATCTTCGATGCCCGCAATTCGCCGCGCCGATGAACGATGCGCACCTCCGTGCCAAACCGCGTCAGGAAATTCGCTTCCTCCATCGCCGAATCGCCGCCGCCCACCACGATGATTTTCTTGTTCCGGAAGAAAAATCCGTCGCAGGTGGCGCAGGTGCTCACGCCGCGCCCAATGCTGTCCTTCTCGCCGGGAATGCCGAGCAGCTTGGCCGACGCTCCGGTGGAAACGACCAGCGCGGACGCCTCGATGTCTTCCCGCCCTTCCACCGACAGCCGGAACGGACGGGCGGACAGATCGACCTTGGTCACCCAGCCGGTGAGGAATTGCGCCCCGAACCGTTCCGCCTGCTTGCGCATATTATTCATTAAATCGGGCCCAAGGATACCCTCGGGAAACCCGGGGAAGTTCTCCACATCGGTGGTGGTCGTCAATTGCCCGCCGGGCTCCGGCCCTTCAATCACCAGCGGGTTCAGATTGGCCCTTGCCAAATAAATGGCCGCGGTCAATCCCGCCGGCCCTGTTCCTACGATGACGCATTGATACATTGTAACTCCTCCTTGATCGCGGGTCCGTATGCCGCCAACGTTAAAAGCTTCCGCCAAACTGAGGGAAGATGGCCTTCATTTTTTGACGCAATTCGCAGGTCTGATCGATCAATCTGACGTTCTTGCTGACCGTGCCGACCGAAACGCCATATCGCGAAGCCACTTCATGGTAGGAGACTTCCCGATGATGCATCTTGGCCGTCAGGTATTCGAGCGCGGCCGCCCAGCCGGACACCTTCTGAAATTTGGGCACCGCCGGATAGACGCGGGTTAAAAATTCGATCCACAGCGTTTGCAAATCGTGCTGCTGTATCATGTCATAACGTTTATTCATCACGCTCAACGCCTTCTCTATGACGTCCTGCCACTTCTTCTCCCACACCGGAAGATGCGGCGCCGGCTTCATGGCGTCGATGACCGTTTTTTTGCCGCCGATCACCACGTGCAGCGGGTCCGACGCGCCGATGCTGCGCAGGACGAAGATCGCCACTTTTTTCAGGTAATCGTCCTCCTCCGGGTTCATCAGAAACTTGCGCAGCGTTTGCTCCACTTCGCTGTCCCTGACTTTGCCGAAAGCCTCGATCACCTGAAGCTTGGTATCGTGATCCCCGTGGCGAAGCGCCCAGAGAAAGGACGATCGAACCAGCGGGTCGTTGGCAAACCCCTTCGAAGCGACCGCATCCTGATCCATATCCCGAAACTGCTCCTCGAACGGCAAATGGTAGTGGTAGCTTAAAGCGGATTTCTCCGGGTCGGCCTGCCATTTTTCCAGTTCGCTTAAATAGAAGCGGGGGATATCGGAATCGGGATCCAGCTTTTCCGCCTGTTTCCACAGTTGGGCCGCTTCCCTGTACCGCCCCATATTGCAGGCGGCCACCGCCGTATAATGATAAATGCACGGGTCGTACACGGCTTCCTCGCCTTTGATCAACCGCTTGAAATGGCGGTAGGCCGCCGCGTGCTGCCCCAGAATGCCCATCGTCGTGGCCAATTTAAAAACCTGCTCCTGATGAAAAGGATACGTCTTCGCCAACAAATCCAGCAGCGGTTCCAATTCCTCATCTTCCCCGGCATGCTGATAAAAAATCGCCAAATTGCACAGCGCGTGCAAATTGCCGTTGTCGATCTCCAACACTTCCTCGATGGAGCGGAACGATTTCTCGAAATCGCCAATATAATAATAAGCCAGCGCCAAATTGTTGCGCGCGGCCAAAAAGTCGGGATGCCGCTTGACCAGCTTTTCCAGAATCCGCACCGCTTTCGAAAACTGCCCGTCCTCCAGCAGCTCGCGCGCTTTATCGTGCTCGAACAAGCCTTCCCGGCTTTTGATGTTTTTAAGCTTTACCGGGCGGTTCAGCTCATAGCTGAACAGCTCCAGCATATCCTCGCATTCCTCGAGAAACTGCCCGTTTGGATCGCGTTCCAGGTAAGCCACCAAAGCAGTCTCCGCCGATTCAAAGTCGTCCATATTCGCATAGTTGTTCGCCATGTAAAAATAACATTCCGTCATCTTCGGATCAATGCGCTCCACGATGTCGTTCAACATGGAATTGGACTCCTCGTAATTGCCCATCTCGGATAAAATTCCCGCCATGTTGCAGTGATTGACCGGGTTATCCGGTTCATATTCCACAGCGCGGCGAAAATATTTCAATGCCTTTTCATAATGGTACCGATCCAGCGATTGGACCGCCCTTTCAAAAAAGAACGTGGCATCCATATGAATTGGAACGACATTCGGTTTTTGCGGTTGAACCACACGCTTTTTCTTCACCATGACAAGGCACCTCCAACCCAAGCTTTTGCGACTAAACCAAAGTATATCATAATTTTTGCGGTTTACCTACACCCCGCCATATTTAAACAATGTGCTGATCGAGCCGCCGTCCACAATGATGCGAATGGCGCTGGAAAGCAGGCGGGCCACGGAAAGCACCGTGAATTTGCCGGAATGATTCGACGGGATGTCGATCGAATCGGTGACCACGATCTCCCGGATATTCGGATGGTTCAGGCGCTCCAGAACAGGGCCGGAGAAAACCGGGTGCGTCGCGCAGATGTACACGTCGTTCGCGCCTCTTTCCTTCAACCCTTCGACGACGTTGACGATCGTGGTGCCCGTATCGATCAGGTCCTCGATGATGATCGGCGTCATCCCCCTGACTTCCCCGATAATATGCGTGATGACGGATTCGTTGTGAGCCGGGCGCTTCTTGATCATAATCGCAAAAGGCGAATCCAGATTGTCGGACAGCCGCTCCGCCGTGGTGGCGCGCCCCGCATCGGGCGATACCACCAGCGGATTCGGAATGTCCTTGGTGCGAATGTAATCGCTGATCAAGTCCAGCGCCGTCAAATGATCCACCGGTATGTTGAAAAAGCCCTGGATTGCCGGCGCGTGAAGATCGATCGTAATGACCCGGCTCGCCCCGGTGGTGGTCAGCACGTCGGCCACCATCTTGGCGGAAATCGGCTCGCGCGGAGCGACCTTCCGCTCCTGGCGGGAATACCCGTAATACGGAATCACCAGATTGATCGTTCGCGCCGATGCCCGCTTCGCCGCATCGATCATGACCAGCAACTCGACAAAATGCTCGTTGATCGGGTCGGAAAAAGTCTGCACCAGAAACACATCGCAATTGCGGACCGATTCTTCGTACAGGCAGTAAATTTCGCCGCTTTTAAAGCGTGAAAGCTTGACTTTCCCCAAAGGCTGTCCAATGTCTTCGCAAATGCGCTCAGCAAGCCTCGGATTCGAAGATCCTGAAAAAATTCTCAACTTATTGCTGGCCATGGTAAACCTCCTCAAAACTTTTCCATCACTCTGCGGCGCCGCTTGAATGTCGCCAAATGGGTGAAGCCGATTTGCTTCAACTGATCCGTCGCCTGATCCAGGTATTGCGCCAATCGCTCCGGCTGATGGGCGTCCGAGCCGACCGTCAGCGGAATTTCCCGCTCCAGACAATACTCCAGCATTCGGCGGCCGGGAAACATTTCCCCGATCGGCATCCGCAAGCCGGAGGCGTTCAACTCGATCGCCAGGTCCCGCTCTTTGATCACATCCAGCGTTTCCTTTTCCAGACCGGACAAGTCGGACGCGGGAAGATAGCCGAATCGTTTGATCACGTCGATATGCCCGATATAATCGTAGAAGCCGCTTTTCGCCGCCTTCTGCACCGCGTCGTAATACCGGCGGTACACCTCGTCGACGTCCCGGCCTTTCCATTCTTCCAGTTGCCTCGAATCGGAAATGTCCCACCGCCCCAGGAAATGAACGGAGCCGATGACGTAATCCCAGGGGTACATTTGGACGATGCGCTCGATGTCCGCCTCGTACCCTTCGATGAAATCCCCTTCCAGGCCGACCCGGATATCGATATCTCCCTTATACCTGTCCTTCAGTGCCAGGCATTCCTCGACATAGCGGGGCAATTCCTCCATCGCCATCGCCATGCCGGGGTAGTAATCGGCCGGATCGACATGCAGCAGCGGCATGTGATCGGACAGCCCAAGCTGGTCCAACCCGAGCTCGATGCCGCGCCGAACGTAGTCCTCCAGCGAGCCCTCGGCATGGCCGCAGCGGGCATGATGGGTATGGTAGTCAATGAACATGCCGATTAACCACCTTTCTTCTGGATGTGGCGGCGCTCCAACTCCTTCATTACCTCGTCGAGCGGCAGCTTGGCATCGCGAAGCAGCACCATCAGGTGGAAGATCAGATCGCTCGTCTCGTAGCGCAGCTCGTCGTTGTCGCGATTTTTGGCCGCAATAATGACCTCGGCGGTTTCTTCCCCTACTTTCTTGAGGATCTTGTCCAGCCCTTTTTCAAAAAGATAGGTCGTGTACGCGCCTTCCGGGCGCTCCGCATCGCGGCTGGCGATCACCGATTCGAGCCGGGCCAGGCTTCGGAAACGGTCCGATTCGAACGGCGTCAAATCCGCTTCTACCGGAACTACCGCATCGTCGGCGCGGTCTATGGAATGAAAGAAGCAACTGTATTTCCCCGTATGGCACGCGGGACCCGTCGGATGAACCGCGATCAGCAGCGTATCCCCGTCGCAATCGTAGCGAATCGACCGGATGAGCTGAACATGGCCCGAGGTCGCCCCTTTGTGCCACAATTCCCCGCGCGAACGGCTCCAGAACCAGGTTTCCCCCGATTCCACGGAAAGGCGGAGCGACTCGCGATTCATGTAGGCCATCATCAACACGTCCTTGCTGGCCGCATCCTGTATAATGGCGGGAACCAGCCCGTCCGCATCCCATTTCACCTGCGAAAGGACGCGTTCCAGTTCCGCGGCGGGCATCCCCTTCCACGGAGACGAATTGTTTTCTTGCGGATTTGTCATCGGATTTCCACCCCTCTTTGTTTAAGCTCCTGTTTGACGCCTTGAATGGTCAGTTCCTTGTAATGAAAAATCGTCGCCGCCAAACCGGCGTCGGCGCCGCCGGACGTGAACACTTCATAAAAATGCTCCGCCGACCCGGCTCCCCCCGAAGCGATCACGGGGATGCCGACCCGATCGGCCACGGCGCGGGTCAATTTCAAATCGAATCCGTTCTTCGTGCCGTCATAATCCATGCTGGTGAGCAGAATTTCACCCGCGCCCAATTCCTCCACCATTCCGGCCCATTGCAAAACCCGAAGGCCGGTCGGCCGTCGGCCGCCGTGAGTATACACTTCCCACTCGTTCCAATCCTTATTATACTTGGCATCGATCGCCACAACAACGCATTGCGAGCCGAACTTGTTCGCTCCGTCCGAAATCAGGCGAGGCTCGTGAACGGCCGCCGTATTGATGCCGATTTTATCCGCACCCGCCCGGAGCAGCCGCTTCATATCATCGACATGCGAAATCCCCCCACCTACGGTAAAGGGGATCGTGATTTCTCCCGCCGTTCTTCGGACAACTTCGACCATGGTGGCTCGGCCTTCATACGATGCGGAAATATCCAAAAACACCAGCTCGTCGGCCCTTTCCCGATCATACACCGCGGCCAGTTCGACCGGATCGCCGGCATCCCGCAGATTGACGAAGTTGACCCCTTTGACCACCCGCCCGTCCTTCACATCCAGGCAAGGTATAATCCGTTTTGTTAGCATGGCTTACGCCTCCCTCCCGAAAATGCGCCCGCCGACCGATCGATCGAAAAACGCCCGTCCGCACCCCGACTGTCCCACGGCCGTCCCCCGGTCAGCCGAGCTGCGTCAGCGCGCGATCCAATCGGATGTCGCCCGTGTACAGCGCCTTGCCGACGATGGCTCCCGACACGCCTTCCGCGGCGTGCCCGGCCAGGCGGGCCAAATCCTCGTAGCGGCTTACGCCGCCGGAAGCGATCACGGATTGCCCGGACAATTGCGCCAAACGGACGATCGCTTCGACATTGGGACCGCCCATCATGCCGTCGCGCGAAATATCCGTGTAAATAAACGTCTGTGCGCCCTGCTCGGCCAGACGGACGGCCAAATGCTCCGCCTTCACCTCGGAGGTTTCCAGCCAGCCGCGGGTCGCCACGAAGCCGTCGCGCGCGTCGATGCCGATCGCTATCCGCTCGGCATAACGCCGCAGGGCGGCTTGAACGAACGCCGCGTCCTCGATCGCCGCCGTTCCGATGATCACCCTGGCGACGCCCAGAGAGAGCAATCGCTCCACATCGTCCATCGTTCGAAGCCCGCCGCCGACCTGCACCGGAATCTTTACGCTGCGGGCGATCTCCCCGATCAGCGCGTCGTTTACAGGATGCCCGGCTTTGGCTCCATCCAAATCGACCAAATGGATCCATTGCGCCCCTTGCTCCTGCCAAGCCCGGGCCGCCTCCGCCGGATGCTCGTGGTACACCGTTTCCCGCGCGTAATCCCCCTGAATCAGGCGGACGCACTTGCCGCCGCGAATGTCGATCGCCGGGTACACCGTAAAAGGTTTCGAAGCTGCCGCTTCCATGATTAGTCCCCCCGAATCCTCAAAAAATGGTCAAGCAGTTTCATTCCCAATTCCCCGCTTTTCTCCGGATGGAACTGCATGCCGAATACCCTCCGCCGGCCGACAATCGCCGATACCGGTTGATGGTAATCGACCGCCGCCAGCAAATCGCCGGGATCGTCGGGCACGACATGATACGAATGAACGAAGTAGACGAAGCCTTCCTCCAACCCGTCCAACAAAGGGGAGGGCCGCAAAAATTGCAGCCGGTTCCAGCCCATATGCGGCACCTTGTAGCCGCCCTGAAAGCGCACGACCTTGCCGGGCAGGAGGTCCAATCCCCGGTGATCTCCATGCTCCTCGCTGCGGGAAAACAACAATTGCATGCCGAGGCAAATCCCCAGCAGCGGTTTCCCCGACGCGGCCGCTTCGCGCACCACCGCATCCAGCCCGCTCCCGCGCAATTGCTCCATCGCATCTCCAAACGCCCCGACGCCCGGCAGGATGACCCGCTCCGCCGCCAGCAAACGCTCCCTGTCCGATGTCACCTCGCAGTCGAAACCGAGCCGCTCCACCGCCTTGCTGACGCTGTGCAAATTTCCCATTCCATAGTCAACGACGGCGATCAACGCTTAGAGCACTCCCTTCGTCGAAGGCACGCCCTGCACACGCGGGTCGATGCCGGAGGCCTCATCCAACGCACGGCCCAAAGCTTTAAAAATCGCCTCGATCATGTGATGGGTATTCCGGCCGTAATGCACAATCACATGGAGCGTGATCCGCGATTCCAAAGCGAACTTCCACAAAAATTCGTGCACCAGCTCGGTGGAGAAGCTCCCTGCCTGAGCCGACGGAAACGCCGCTCTGTACTCCAGGTGGGGCCGATTGCTGATATCCACGATCACCTGGGCCAGCGCTTCATCCATCGGCACGAACACGCTGGCGTAGCGCCGGATGCCTTCCTTCGCGCCCAAAGCCTGGCGCAGCGCCTGGCCTAGGCAGATGCCGATATCCTCCACCGTGTGGTGATCGTCGATATCGATATCCCCGCGGGCTTGCAAGTTCAAATCAAAATGACCATGCTTGGCGAACAGGTCCAACATGTGGTTGAGGAACGGAACATCGTTCTCGATTTGCGTATCCCCCGTGCCGTCGATAGCGAAGGACAACCGTATATCCGTCTCGGCCGTTGTGCGGCTGACGGCGGCGCTGCGCGCGGCGATCTGCTCTGACATGCTACTTTCCCTCCTTTTTCAATCGCACTTCGATGGCTCTGGCGTGCGCCTCCAGGCCTTCGTGCCTGGCCAGCGCCATAATCTGCCCGCCATGGGCCAGAAGCGCTTCGCGGCTATACTGAATCAGACTGGATTTCTTCACAAAATCGTCCACGCTCAACGGCGACGAGAATCGCGCCGTTCCGTTGGTCGGCAATATGTGGTTCGGTCCGGCAAAATAATCGCCCACCGGCTCCGAACTGCAAGGGCCGAGGAAGATCGCCCCCGCATGACGAATTCGGCTCAGGCAATCGAACGGCGACGCCACCATCAGCTCCAGATGCTCCGGCGCCAGGCGGTTGACCGTATCGATGCCTTCCTGCAAGCTATCGGCCAGCAAAATCGCGCCGTACCGGTCCAGCGATTGTGCGGCGATCGCGCGGCGCGGCAGCGAGGCAAGCTGCCGCTCCACCTCTTCTCGCACCTGTTCGGCCAGCGGCCGCGAATCGGTGATCAGGATCGCCGAGGCCATCTCGTCATGCTCCGCCTGCGACAGCAAGTCGGCCGCGATATATTCCGGATCGGCCGCCCCGTCGGCCAGGACGACGATCTCGCTCGGCCCGGCGATGCTGTCGATATCCACCGCGCCGTAGACGCTCCGCTTGGCCAAGGCGACGTAAATGTTGCCGGGCCCGACGATTTTGTCCACCGGCGCAATCGATTCCGTGCCGTAGGCCAGCGCCGCCACCGCTTGCGCGCCGCCCACGCGGTACACCTCGCGGACGCCGGCCTCCGCCGCCGCCGCGAGAATATAAGGGTTGATCCCGGCCTCGCCGGCTGTCGAGGGGGGCGTGACCATCGCGATTTCGCCCACGCCGGCAACCTGCGCCGGGATGACGTTCATCAGCACAGAGGACGGATAAGCCGCCTTGCCTCCCGGCACGTACACGCCGACCCGGTCCAGCGGGCGTATCACCTGCCCCAGGATGCTGCCGTCCGGCTGCAAATCCATCCAACTCGTTCGCCGCTGTTTTTCGTGAAAAGACCGGATGTTGACCGCGGCCTGACGCAAGGCCCGGAGAAAATCCGGGTCCACGCCGTTGCGCGCATCTTCCAATTCCCGCTCGCTTACGCGAAATTGTTCGATCCGCACCTTGTCGAACGCTTCGGACAACCGGCGCAAGGCGCGATCCCCATCCTGTCTTACTTCCCGGATGATATCCCGCACCGCCGCGTTCTGCTCGTTCGTTCCGTATTCCATCTCACGGGACAATTTGAATTGTTTCGCTTGCACTACCCGCATTCGAATCTCCCTCCAACCTCGCCGTCTATAAATGGGATGAAAAATGGCGGCTCCGAGATGGGGTATGGGTTTCCGATCGCTGTTGCCCACCGATTTCCCGATTTTCAAGCCGAATAAGGGGGAAATCTGCGGGCAAAGGCGATCACTGGCGTTTCTCCAACCCATACCCCATCCCTGCGCCTTTTTTCATCGCACTTCTATACCGTCGCCGGCAGCACTTGCTCCAGCCGGTCGCACAACCGTTGAATCGACTCGTTTTTCATTCTGTAGCTGACCCGATTGGCGATCAGGCGGCTGGTGATCCCGAAGATCTCCTGCATCTCGACCAGCCCGTTGTCCCGGATGGTCTGACCGGACTCCACCATATCCACAATGCGGTCGGCCAAGCCGATAAGCGGCGCCAGCTCGATCGATCCGTTCAATTTGATCACTTCCACCTGCTGGCCGTTTTCGCGAAAAAACCGGGAAGCGATGTTCGGGTATTTGGTCGCCACGCGCGGATGAAGCGTCGGCTCCCAATTCGGCAGGCCGATCACCGACATTCGGCAACGGGCGATGCCCAGGTCCAGCAGTTCGTAAACATGACGCTGGTCTTCCAGCAGGACATCCTTGCCCACGACGCCGATATCGGCCACGCCATATTCCACGTAAGTCGGCACGTCAACCGGCTTGGCCATAATGAATTCCATCCCCGCCTCCGGCACGGGAATAATCAATTTGCGGGAATCGTCGAAATCGTCCGGTATCGGGATTCCCGCTTGCAAAAACAGCTTGGAAGCCTGTTTGTAAATGCGCCCTTTGGGCATTGCCACTTTCAACATATCCCGCTGCATTGACCGTTTCCTCCCGCCCTTGCCGTATTAATCAACAAACTGGATGACATCCTGGTACGTCCGGCCTTCATATTCATAGTAATCCTTGTTGTGAAGCCGAATTCCGCCGGACCGCGCGGCATCGGAAACCATGCGGGTCTCCACCGAGCATCCGCCGTTTTTGCGCAATTCCATCGCGGTTCGGATCGCTTCCGCGCGGTGAGCCGCCGTATACAGCACCAGCATGCGGCAAGGGGCTTCATCCCGCGTCGACGCGGCCAGTTCGAGAATCCGATCGGTTTCCAGAGCGAATCCCGTGGCCGGCGCGGGCCGTCCGAACTGCGCGAGCAGATTGTCATACCGGCCGCCGTTGCACACCGGAAAGCCCAAATCTTCGGCATACCCTTCAAACGTCATCCCCGTGTAATAGGAGAAATTTCCGATAAGAGTCAAATCAATCGAAATATATTGGCTGACGCCGTAGGCTTTCAGCGCATCGCACACTTCGCACAGATGCCGGATCGACTCGCCCGCCGCATGATTCTTCGTCATCTGCCCGGCCTGTTCGCATACTTCCTCGCCGCCGCGCAGCCGCAAAATCATTTCCAATTGCCGCTGGTCGCGTTCCGGCAAAGCAAGCTGACGGACGAGGCGGCGATAGCCGACATGATCGCGGAGCAGCAGGCATTGCTTCAAAGCGGTTTGATCGTCGGGGCGGCCCTTCAGCGCTTCTTCAAACCATCCGTTTAAAAATCCGACATGCCCCAACGCAATCGCGAACGACTCAATCCCGGCCGCCCTCAGGCTCGCCACAGCCAAAGCGATGACTTCCGCATCGGCTTCCGGCGTGGGGTCGCCCACCAGTTCCACACCGGTCTGGTAAAACTCCGATTCGCGGCCCGCTTCCTCCTCGATCGCCCGAAAAACGTTGGAATGATACGAAAGCCGAATCGGCAGCGGCTCATCCTTCAAGAGCGACGCCGTAACCCGGGCGATCGGCGCCGTCATATCCGAACGCATCACCAGCGTCGTGCCCCGTTTGTCCAACAGCTTGAACAGCTTTTTGTTGGATGTGGAACTGGCCGTGCCCACCGTATCGTAATATTCCAGCGTAGGCGTGATAATCTGATGATATCCCCAGCTTTGCAT
>CAYYCV010000020.1:34038-43758 GCA_964470405.1 uncultured Caryophanales bacterium | reverse complement strand
CCTGAAAGCGGCCCTATTTCCTTTGCACGGCACTTTGTGTGAAATATCATATAACATGGAACTATTTCCCAGTCAATCAGGCCGATTTGTACGATTCCCCATATAAATACCGCGATTTCAGACGCTGATCACCGTATGCTGTATGAAAAATCGCACAACATGATCTCCAGCCCCGTACAATCAAGGCCCCTTGTATGTTTTATCATATAAAAACAGGAACCTTCGTCAGTGGGGACCTTCGCCAATATGAACCTTCACCAACAGAAACCATCACCAACATAGAAATCTTCGCCGCACATCCCGCAAACGCGATACACCGACGCACGCATCATCGCCTGATTCCTTGTCGCTAAAAAGCGGGCTTGCGGGATCAGCTCAGCCTGGGTAACGCGCCCGGCGACACACATGGTAGCGTGCTTGGCGTTACGCGTGGCAGCGCACCCGACAACGCACCCGGCGACATGCGTGGTAACACGCCTGACAACGCACCCAGCGACATGCCCGGCAACGTGCCCAGCAATGCGCCCAGCAACGCTCCCAACGATGGCGGCGGCCCTGGCCCCGGGCAAAGGCGGCCAACGGCGGGGACGCCTTCGCTTCCTGCGAAGGTTGCCGCAAGCCTTCCAGCACAAGGCAGAGGGATCCCCGCCATCTCCGTCGCGTTCCCCTGACGGCACGGGCCGAGCCCCCGCCCCCTTCCGGCTAGCCGCTATTCGACGAAGGGTGCAACAAGGGGTCGCCAATTTCCGTTTGCCAGTCCCGCAGAGCGGCCAACAAACGTTGGAGTTCGGGTCGATACGCATCATCATTCGATAAATCGTTCATTTCCAGCGGATCGTTCTCCACATCAAATAGCTGCAACCGCTCGGTGCCGACATTTCGCTCCAGCGACCGAAAATACAAAATCAGCTTCCAGCGGCCGTCGCTGACCATACGCTGTATATCCTTGTAAGCCGAGAATACCGTTTCCCTGACCTTGTGCGCCTGTCCCGTCATTAACGGAACAAGGCTCCTGCCCTCTACCGTCTCCGGCGGAGCAACCCCGGCCAACTCGCATAGCGTAGGGAAAATATCGATCTGGCAGCAAAGGGGATGAATCTTCCGCGGAGGAACGCCCGGTCCGCTCACCAACAGCGGAATGTGAACGCTGTGTTCATACAAATTTTGCTTCCCCATCAATCCGTGCTGGCCGACCGCCAATCCGTGGTCCGCAGTGTAGACGATAAGGGTGTGCTCCGCCATTCCCCTTTGCTCCAAGGCGTCGAGAATCTGACCGATCTTCGCATCCAAATGCGAGACCATGGCATAATAGTCCGCCATATGCTGCCGTATTTCCTCCGGTTTGCGCGGAATGGAGGCCAGCATCTCATCGCGGATCGACAACTCCCCGTTATCAAACGGATGCCGCTTCATGAAATTGGCGGGAAGCTCGATATCCTTCGGGTCATACATGGCCCGAAACGGAGCCGGCGGCGTGCGCGGATCGTGCGGTGCGGTAAACGCCACATACAGGAAGAACGGATCCTCCCGCTCATAACGTTCAATGAAATCCACCGCGGCGTCGGCGAACAGATCGGTGGAGAATCCGGCGTTGTATACGGCGGCATCAGGAGGATATCGCCCGCCCGGATGATGGCTGTGCAGCTTCATGCCCGTATGATCGCTCATGCCGCCGAAAAATAATTTGTCTCCCCCCGTGAAGCCTTGGCTGAAACTTTTTTCGCCATTGTGCCATTTGCCGATCCCGTACGTTTCGTAACCCGCTTTGCGAAAAACCTCCGGCAATGTTTCGAGCCGGGGATTGATGTTCCAATTTTGCGTGTCCTCCGGATCTTCCAGGCACATTTGATCCGAGGCCAAAGCCCGGAAGATGTTCGTGCCCGTATGAAGACAAGCCCGGCTGGGCACACAGACGGCCGCGGTCTGCGCCCCCATGATATAAACGGACTGAAACATCGCCCCTTGATTTGCCAAACGGTCCAATACCGGGGTCCGGACCTGCCGATTTCCGTAAGCGCGAATGGCGCCGAAGCTATGATCGTCAGCTATGAGAAAAACCACATTGGGCTTTTTGCCCGACATATATTCGCCGGATCTCCGTTTCTCCCTTTCCATCATCTCTATACCTCCATACCAGTGTTGGCATTGCTTCCATTCTCGCTATCACGTATCACCAATACGGATGATCCTCATTGTTATGATGCGGCTTCGCCCTTCCATCGCGATCGTAGCGATGGTTGTGCCATCCCCCGGTGAAGACGGTAACGGGCTTGCTCGCCCGCACCACACGATCCAGCAGTTGCCTCTGCAGGATGTTCACACGATCCGCGCAAGACGGATCGTCAATTCGATTGCGAAGCTCCCAGGGATCATCCTCCATGGAATACAACTCATCCGATTGATCGGGATGGAGATTGGCCACATACCGCCACGCCTTCGTTGTCAGCGACTTCCGGTACGCATTTTCCGTTAAAGCGGAATCCCGATGCCGCGACGGCTCTCCCCGCAGGATCGAAGCGAAGCTGCGTCCCTGCACGGTGTCCGGGATGTCGTTTCCCGAAAGCTCGCACAGCGTGGGAAACACGTCGATCGATTCAATAATCGCATCGGATACATGCCGACGGGGAAAGCCGGCATTCGCGGGCAGCCTCACAATGAGCGGGATGTTGGTGATGGCGCGATAGCTGATGCCGCCTTTTTTTTCTATGAGTCCGTGTTCCCCCGCATAATCGCCATGATCGGAGCTGTACACAATGATGGTATTCTCCAGTTCTCCCGATCTTTCCAATTCCTGCATGATCATGCCGATTGCGTGATCCACTTGGCTTACCAGCCCGTAATAGGCGCTCACAAGCTGCCGGAGCCGCGCCGTACCCGTTGCGGACCGCCGCGACAGCACCTCTTTTTTCTCGCCGTCGGCAACGGGAGGCAATGCGACCGTTTCGGGGGGATACATGTCCGCGAACGGACGGGAAGGCGTATAAGGCTGATGCGGTCTGGAGAAGCTGACCCAGGCGAGCCACGGCGCATGGTCCTCCCCGCGATCTTTCGGCTCGCCTTCATTTCGCAAGAAGCGGACGGTTTGCTGCGCCAACGCCGATTCGCAGCTATGCTCGAACGGAAGCGCCGAGGCTTCCCCGTCCCGATTGCCGGTAAAATTCCGGTTATCGTTCTTTTCGTACAGCCCGGCGCCTTCCAAATATTTCGGATACTCCACAAACTCGTCGTAAACGAATTGGCAATCCCGCTCGATCCAATAACGGGGCGTGTGAAGCTTGCCCAGAGCGCCGGTGCGATAGCCGTTCGACCGAAAATGGCGAAACAGGCTGGTGAGGGACGATGCGGGTTCCGCGCCGTACAAACCGTAGTATCCGTGAGCCGAAGGATAAACCCCCGATAAAAAGCTGACCCTGCTCGGCGTACAGATCGGGTTTACGGTGTACGCCTGCTCGAATCGGCAGCCTTGGGCGGCCAATCGATCCAGATTCGGCGTCCGCACCTGTGCGTGCCCGCTGCAGGACAGACACTTCGCATTATGCTGATCGCTGAACAGAAACAAAATGTTCGGCTTCCTGATATTCGGCTTTCTGCCCATGGCCTGATCCCTCCTTTGCCTATTCAAAAAGGCGGCAAGCCGATCTCCTTCCACGCGGCGGCACGCCGATCTCCTTCCACGCGGCGGCAAGCCGATCTCCTTCCACGCGGCGGCGAGGTTTCGGAGCGCGCTCCGTTACTTGATCGCACCGCTCGTCAACCCCCGCTGCAAATACTTCTGGCCGAACAAATACAGCAAAATGATCGGGATGCTGATCAGCACCATAGCGGCAAACACTTTATTGTAATCTCCCGAATATTCCTCTATGAAAAATGATGGAGCCATCGTGATGGTCAACATGGTTTTTTCGCTGATGAAAGCAAGCGGAAGCATGTACTCGTTCCAGGAATGCAGGAACACGATAATGCCGGCCGTAGTCAGAATCGGCAAGCCGAGCGGAAGAACAATGCGGAAAAATTGACTGATCGAGTTGGCGCCGTCCATTTTGGCCGCTTCGAACAACTCGTTCGGAATTTCATCGAAGAAATTGCGCGTGATCAACAGGGCAAAGGAAGACATCAAAGCGATTTCAGGGCCGATTAAAGACAAATACGAATTGATCCATCCCAATGCCTTGATCGTTTGAAACAGCGGCACCAGCATGGCGGAAGAAGGAATCATCATCCCGAACAAGGCGAAATAAAACAGTTGGTTCCGACCGGGAAAATGCATTTTGCTGAATCCGAAACTGGCGAATGCGACGCACAAAACAAGGATGGTGACGACAAAGAAGACGATGATCGCGCTGTTGGCGAGAAACCGGGTAAACAAACCCAACCGGATCACGGCCAAATAGTTTCCGAACCCGTCCCCAAGAAACGAATAATAGGCCAGGTAGGCCAGCGGAACGAGCCAGATCACGGAAGTCAGCAGCAGCAGCGATTTGAACATCACATTTTCCCATAATTTCAATCTGCCTAACATGTACTCACCTTCTTGCTTTGTTGTATGACTTCAATTGGAAGATCGTATAGATGACCGCAATCATCAGCATGATCACGGAAATCGCCGCGCTGTACCCTTGCTTGAATTCCAGCAGCGCTTTTCTGAAAACGAGGGTGGACAGCAGCTCCGTCGCGCCGCCGGGCCCGCCTTGCGTCATGATCCAAACCAATTCAAACACCTTCAGCGTAGCGATCACGCCCAAGATCAACAAGATCATATGGGTTCCTTTCAACATGGGGAAAATAATCCGGGTGATTTTCGTCATCGCCCCGGCCCCGTCAATCGCCGTCGCCTCAAATACCTCGCTGTCGATGTTCAATATACTGGTGTAGTAAAGCAGCATGTAAAAACCGGTATGGGAATAAATGTAGACCGCGGCGATGCTGTATAGCGCCGTATCGTTGGAGCCGATCCATATATGCGTCAATCCGTCCAGGTGCAGCGTGCGCAACGTTTCATTCAACAGGCCGTAATTGGGCTCGTAAATCATTTGAAAGGTAATGCCGACGACGATGATCGCCATCACGTACGGCAAGAAAAAAATGGCTTTGGGCAAACTGATCCAACGGCGGGCACTGTGAAGCAATACCGCGAAAATAAAGCCGAGCAGCATCGAACTGGGAATCGAAACCAGCATCAACAGGAACGTATGCCATATGGCATCGTAAACCAGGGGATCGTGGAATAATCGAACATAGTTTTGCAGCCCGATAAACTCCTTCTCCCCAATGCCGTCCCAGTCCATCAAACTGATGTACACGTTATAGCCGATGCCGTAATATACGAAGACGCCCAGAAACAGAAACACGGGAAAAATGAAGGCATAGCCGCTCCATTGCACCTTATGGCTCATATAAATGCTCTCCTTGACTGCTGATTTGGAAGGGGGGTGAAAAACAGGCGGCTTCGGGATGGAGCAGGGGTTTCCGATGTTTCCGATGTTTCCGATGTTTCCAATCGCTGTTGCCCCATCCTTGCGCCGCTTTGTTCACCGCACTTCTAGAGAAAATGAGGAAAGCCCACGCCAGCGCCTTCCTCATTTCTCCAATCGGGTCCTGCCTGTCAGCGTTTGATGGAATCCGATACTTTCTGAATTTCTTCCATCGCCTTTTGTGCCGTTAACGCCTTCGTTGCGACTTTCTGTACATTGAGGTAGATGGATTCCGTCAATTCCGGATACGCCAGGAACCGTGTACCGGCCGCATGGTTTTCCGACATATCGACAACCAGATCCGCGCCCTTTTTGGCTATGTCGGATTTCAGCAACGAAGTGTCCGCCTTCAATCCTTTTTTAACCGGAAGGAACAGCAGCGATTTGCTCTCGATCTCCTGGTATTTCCCCGTGGTCATAAACTCGATAAACTTCCACACCGCATCCTTATGTTTGGAATCCTTGTTCATGCCGAGGGGCAAATCCGCATTGACCTGAACGGAGCGCTCCGCCCCATTAATGGAAGGGAAGGGAATAATGCCGTAGTTTCCGCCCTGATCCTGAAATTGCGTGATCCAGTTCAGCGTCCAGGCTCCGACCACAATCATCGGAAATTTCTTGCCTTTAAAGAACATGTCGGTCAACTGCGGGCTGAATGTCAACGTCAGGTTGCCGTCCTGCACGATTTGGTCCGTATACAAACTGTTGAAGATTTCCGTGGCCTTCACAATATCCGGGTCTGTAAACTTGATTTTGCCGTCGGCCGCTTCATACAATTTGTTTGGAGCTATCTGGTTGACAATATTGAAGTAGAGATCGTTGAACGAAGAGGCTTTTCCACCCGGAAAACCGAGCCGCGGGATCACGCCGTCCAGTTTGGCTTCCTCGAATTTCTTCAGAACCGCTTTCAATTCCTCCAGCGTTTGCGGCGGTTGAACCTGCACTTTGTCGAACAGGTCCGCGTCATAGACAATGACCGGCGTGACGGCGACTCCCGTCGGCAGCAGTTTGTAATCGATGGCCTCCACCTGTTTCAACGGCGCCTCATTGAACAAGCCCTTCCAATCCGCGCCCCATGCCTTCTCCGCGTAAGGTGCAAGCGGTTCCAAAATAGAGGCGTATTTGGATGCCGAAGACAGTTCAAATCCCATGGCGTCCGGCGCGGACGAGCCGGCAATGGCGATCTTGATTTTCTCCGCGTATTCCTGTGAGCTGTAGCGCGTGTAATTCACCTTGATATTCGGATATTTCTCATTAAAAGCTTTCTCTGTCTCTACCCATTCGGCGTCATTGGGCGCCCATGCCCAGAAATCGATTTCGACTTTCTCATCCGCAGCCGGGCCGGCAGTCGCCGGATTGTCATTTGTGGGCTGATTGGCGGACGATGAAGCGCCTTCCTTGTCGTTTGCCGTGTTTGAAGAACCGCAGCCTACTACTGCAAAAACAAGAACCAGGCTCAGCAAACAAAGAAAAAGCGATTTTTTGTTCATTCTTCTGTGACCTCCTTGGATTGTGGTTATTTAGTAATGAGAATATATTTAATATAGATGTGCTGTCGGTAATTTGTCAAGAGATTTTACGAATATTTTGCTAAATTCAACTAGAATCAATAAAAAATCTGCCAAAATCGTTTGACACACCCGACTATTTTATATAAAATCTATACAAATTAGTCCTCAAGGGTGATGACGATATGAAATACGCTTCCGGAACCAAGGGGAGCTTGGAGCTCCTGAAAAGAATCAATCTGGAATACGTCCTCAAAACCATTCTTGAACACCGGCCCATTTCCCGGGCGCAAATTTCAACCTTGACCGGGCTGAACAAAATGACCGTCTCGAGCTGCGTGGAATACTTTCTGGAGAAAGGGGTCATTCAGGAACTGGGGACCGCCAGCACGTCAAGAGGCCGCCCGCCCACGCTGACCGATATCCACTCGAACGCGGGAATCATCATTGGAATCGATATCGAGATCACGCATTACATCGTTCTCATTTCCGATTTGGCGGGGAATAAGCTGGAGGCCCGTTCCTTTCCCATTGTTCAAAAAGAGCCGCTGCCCTTCATTCAGGAGCTTTCGGGCCTTATTCTTTCCATCAAGGATCGCTATGCGGATCGCCCGCTTTCGATTGCCGGCATCGGTATTGCCATCCAGGGCTATTATCATTTTCAGTCGGATGTGGTCATCTATTTGGCCAATTGGAAAAGCTGGAACGAGTTTCACCTCAAAAAAGCGTTGACGGAAAGGCTGCCAAACACCCCGATTTGGATCAATCCTTCCCCGTATGCGGGCGCCATGGGCGAAATTCATTTCGGGCGCAGGAACATGCGACAGCATCTGGTCTATGTCGGAGGGTCTTGGGGGCTTTCCGCGGGAATTTATCAAAACCATCAATTGCTGGTCGGCTCGCAGGGAACGGCGGGACGGCTGGGGCACTCCACGATCCATATGAACGGAAAAAAATGCACCTGCGGAAATCGCGGATGCTGGGAAGCATACGGCTCCATCAAAGCATTGTACGAAATGCTGAATACCGATCCGGCGCAAACTCCGTTCGCGGAAATTTCGAATCGAATGAAACAGAACGACGCAACGATCATGGGAGCCGTGCACCAGCTCGGCCACTATCACGGCATCGGGTTGGCCAATGTGATCAACGCCTACAACCCGGACGACATTTGCATCGGTGGATACCTCGCGCTGCTCGGCACGCCCTTTCTGAATGCCATATGGCATACGCTGCAAGACGCGATACCGGAAAGGTTTCTGCGAAACCTGAACATTTACTGTTCCGATTTCGGCGATCTCGGGGTCGCATACGGCGCTATCTCCATGGTCATGGATCAATTCCCGGCCATTTTCATCCATCATGAAACCGAGGAGAATGGGGATTCCGCAAAGCATTAGTATAAAGTAAATATAAAATAGCGAAATTGACATCGTATTCCGGAAGAAGATCGCGGACGAAGACGGCTTCCCTCTTTATTTTAACCCCTTCCCAATCCCTCTATTCCTTTCAAACACATATTTCAAATAAAAATTCGTGCATTTATTTAGTCTGTATGATATACTAAATATGTTTTGAAAGCGCTTTATATTCAATTCATAACCAATGAGGAGGTAGAGGGCATGAAAAAAAGCGGTTATTACAGGGCTTTGGGCAAAGCGGGCATTTTCGTCATCGCCTTTGCCATGGCGCTGTCCGGCTTTCCAACGGGCGCTCCCAACGCCGCGGCGGAAACGCCAAGCGAATATGTCGATCTGCAATTCGGCATGTTCCCGCATTACGGCATTAACACCTACACCAACGGCAAGAAAGGCCGGCAAGGCAACGACCCGGTCAGCGTGAATTATCCTTCGACCCTGTTTAACCCCACCGATTTCGATCCGTATCAATGGGCCGAAGCAGCCAGCGCCGCCGGCATGAAGTATATGATCTACACGGTGAAGCATCACTTCGGCTGGTCCGGCTATGACAGCGCCTACTCTACATACGACATCGGCACCAGCAGCGTGCCCAATCTGGACACCGTGCAGGAAGTAAAGGACGCCTGCGATGACTACGGTCTGAAGCTCGTATTGTACTACTCGGCGCTGGACCGAACCAATTATCCCGATCCCAAGCTTCCCAATCACGACTGGACCAACAAAAACGCCAACTATACGCAATTTGTGAAAAACCAAATGTCGGAGCTGCTGACCAACTACGGCACCATCACAGGCGTGTGGTTCGACGCGGCTCAAGCAATCACGCACAGCCAGGCGGTGGAAATCAAAAATTACATTCAAAGCATTCAGCCGGATACGCTGGTCATGTTCCATAACGCGCATGCGGACATTTCCGACATCCACGTGCAGGAAGAAGGCTCGCAAGGGCTCCCGCCGGCAAACAATCAAGCGCCCTGGGAGAACGATTGGTATCTCAATACGAACGGTTACTGGTCTTTCGACGACGTGCGCCAATCCCAATATACGGCCGCCCAAATTGCGGCTAAAAGGGATTTGGTCAACGGCAGAAACGCCACTTACGCGCTATCGGTATCCCCGGGCCCCAGCGGCAAGATTTCGACGGACAATTACAACACGTTGCTGGAGGTCGGCGACTATCCGCCGCCGCAGCCGCCGGAAGGATGGATCGTGGACGACGCCGATTCGGCGATCGCCTACAGCGGCGACTGGAGCCACATCTCTCGGGCCGGAAGCTATGACGGAACCGTGTCCCACAGCGATACGGCGAACGATTACGCG
>CAYYCV010000020.1:30644-33938 GCA_964470405.1 uncultured Caryophanales bacterium | reverse complement strand
CGACATTTACATCGACGGCGTCAAGGAGATCACCTACGATTCCTACGCCTCGTCCAAGCAGTATCAGGTTCTGGCACTGGATAAAAACAATCTCGCCCCGGGGTCCCACACCATCAAACTGGTCGTGACCGGGACCAAGAACGCCAATTCATCCGGCCGCCACTGTCACCTGGATTTTATCGCGACGTTGGATCCCCCGGCTGAAACGATCGTCGATGATACGGATTCGGCTGTCGCCTACAGCGGTAGCTGGAGCCACATTTCGCGCGCCCAAAGCTACGACGGAACCGTGTCCCACAGCGATACGGCGAACGATTACGCGCAATACGCCTTCAATGGCACGGGGGTCAAGCTGTACACGCAAAAAGGACCCAGCGCCGGAAAATTCGACGTTTACATCGACGGCGTCAAGGAGATCACCTACGATTCCTACGCCTCGTCCTTGCAGTATCAGGTTCTGGCACTGGATAAAAACAATCTCGCCCCGGGATCCCACACCATCAAACTGGTCGTGACCGGGACCAAAAACGCCAATTCATCCGGCCGCCATTGCCATCTGGATTACATCAAGTATACGGATTAAACGCTTTTTGACACTTAAAAGTGCGGTAAAGAAGCGGCACAGGGGTTAGCATCGGTTGGAGAAACGACAGCGATCGCCCTTGCCTGCGGATTTCCTGCGGATTTTACAAATTCAAGGAGGCAGATCCATGAAAAAATTGTTGTTGGCTGTTATTTTTGCGGTGGGACTTTCCGTTTTCGCCTGCGTTCCAGGCACGCAAGCCACCACCCCGGATGAATATGTCAATTTGGGATTCGGCTTTTTCCCGCATTATGGACTGAATACGTACACGGGGACGACCGGCGGCCAGGGCAACCCGCAAAATTATGCGTCCACCCTGTTTGCGCCCACCGATTTCGATGCCGATCAATGGGTGGCGGCGGCCAAAGACGCCGGGATGGAGTACGTGATCGTCGTCGCCAAACACCGCTACGGATGGGCGGCTTGGGACAGCGCCTATACCACCTACGATATCGCGACAAGCTCGACGCCGGATCTGGATATCGTTCAGGCCGTATCGGATGCTTGCGCCGCTTACGGGCTGAAGTTCGCCATCTATTACAATTCGGACGACAGGTATCATTTTCCGAACGGTGTCAAGGGCGTAAGCGCCTATACGGATTTTGCCAAAAACCAATTGACCGAATTGCTGACCAATTACGGACCGGTCATGGCCGTATGGTTTGATCACGCGAAGGCTCTGACGAACAATCAGGCCGCCGAATTGGAAGCCCACGTCAAATCGATTCAACCGGACACGCTGGTATTGTTCCACGACGACAACAAGCTCGCCGCGACAGACGTTCGGCTGGCCGAGATGGTGCAAGGCGATCCGCCGGTAGGCAACGACACTCCCTGGGAGGAAGTCTGGACCGCGTATGACAGCTACTGGTCGTTTACGGACAACGAGTCGCCCGCTTCGCCATGGAATAACGCCAACTTTGTCGCGAACAAAGTGCATTACTACAACAAAAGATACGCGTCGTTCGCCATCAGCATCCCCCCGGGCCCCAGCGGCAAAATATCCCCGGCCGGCATCGCCTTGATGCATGACATCGGTCAAATTACCCGCTGGAAGCAAACCGACGACAGGAATGCCTCCGTCACCTATAGCGGCACCTGGGCGGACCACACCAACTCCAGCTTCTACAAAAGCACGGGCAGGAACAGCAACGAGACGGGAGCCTATGCCGAGTATGCCTTCACGGGAACAGGCATTCGGCTAATCACCAAAAAAGCGCCGTCAACGGGAATATTCGACATCTACATCGACGGAAACAAGGTTTCCACATTCGATTCCTACGCCGGTTCGCCCGCATACAATGTAGTCGCCTATGAAACGACTTCGTTATCCGATGGCCCGCATACCATTAAAATGGTAGTAACGGGAAACAAAAATCCAAATGCGACAAACAACAACTGCAACCTGGATTTGTTCGAATATTCCACGAACCCTGTCGCTGCGCAGCCGGCCGAAACGTTCATCGACGATACCGACTCGTCCGTCACATACAGCAGCGGTTGGAGCCACATATCCAGAACCGGAAGCTATGGAGGCACGATATCGCACAGCAACACGACCGGCGCCGATGCGGAATACACGTTCAACGGGACGGGCGTGAAGCTGTACACGCAAAAAGGGAGCAGCGCCGGAAAATTCGACGTTTATTTGGACGGGGTTTATCAATTGACCTTTGACTCGTACGCCGCTTCCAGACAGGATCAGGTGCTGGCATTCGATCAGCAGGGGCTGACCTCCGGCAATCACACCATCAAGATGGTGGTGACCGGCGCGAAAAATCCGAACTCGAGCAGCAACCATTGCCACCTGGACTATATCGCCATAACCAACCCGTAGAGCACGGGCGGTTCATCGCCGCTAAAACCGGGAAACAGGCCGGACGGAAAAGCCGGATTTTCATCCAATTCGATCGGAGTTTCGATTGAATTCGATCGGTGAAAATCCGGCTTTCGCCGTTGCCCCCGAAAAGTGCGGCGAACAAAGCGGCGGCCCGCCTCAGCCGGCGGGGTGCCCCAATCGGCGATCCGGTCCGATCGATGGGCCTCCCCAATCGGCGATCCGATCCGATCGATGGGGCCTCCCCAATCGGCGATCCGGTCCGACCGATGGGGCCTCCCCAATCGACGATCGCCTAAAAATGTGGTGCGCAAAGCGACATGGAGGAGGGCGTCGGTTAGAGTAGCGAAGGTTGAGCGGAGTTGGAGAAACCGAGGTTAGACATCGATTGGAGAAGCGGAGGTTGGGCGGGGCTAAAAACGCGGAAGGAACGTCTTCGTCCGTGGACTTTCATGAGCGTTGACGTTTCAGGGCCGCTTGATGCCAATAACTGCAAAAGTGCATCTATTTGGGTCGCATTTCCGACGACAGGGGAAAATACCTGCAAAAATACAGGTATTTCAAAGCCAATCGCCGTAAACAAGGGATTGGACGCAAAATACCTGCACTTTTGCAGGTATTTCTTCGGCATGGCCGTCTTCGGGGGAAATAGATGTACTTTTGCAGGTATTTTGGCCTGAAAGGTTAAAATTCCGGTCCGCTTCCGGGTCGAGTAGCGCGCCTGAACCTGCGTGATCGATCCCACGGTTCGGCCCACAACCTAGTCGGCAGACACTGCGATCGGCACCCATACTCAAGAGCAGAGGAAACTCATATCCAAGCGCGGAGAAAACCGACGTCCAGGCGCGGAAGAAACTCATGCACAAGCGCGGCG
>CAYYCV010000020.1:6773-30544 GCA_964470405.1 uncultured Caryophanales bacterium | reverse complement strand
AGCGCGGAGAAAACCGACGTCCAGGCGCGGAAGAAACTCATGCACAAGCGCGGCGGAGCCGCCTGTTTTTTTACCGCACTTCCGAGGAATGCGGCCGATTCGTGCGAACGGATGAACAGACCGTTCAGATCGGCAAAAACACGCAAAGACCGCCAGAGCGTATCACGCGATCGGCAAATGGACGCCGCGCCGGTCTGCCACCGCGTAAATCAACGGCGGCGGATCGGCCTTGTCGCGGCTGAAAATGAAGGCGGACGACAGGTGAGCGCCAATTTGATCCAAGGCTCCCTGCTCCATTTCATTCGCGTGCATTTCGGCCACGACTTCACCCTCCACGACCGAATCCCCCACCTTCTTGCGAAGCAGAATACCGGCGCCCCAATCAATCGCCGCCTCTTTCGTTTCCCGGCCCGCGCCGAGCATCATGGCGCAAACTCCAACCCGCTCCGCCTCAATGGCGGCGACATAACCGGTTTGCCCCGCAAACACGGGAATTTGCCGCTGCGCGGAAGGAAGCAGGTCGGGCTGCTCGAGGGCCCGTATATCGCCCCCTTGCGCCTGCACGAACTGCTTGAACTTCCCAAACGCGCTCCCATCCGCAATACAGCCCCGCAAAACGCGGCGGGCTTCATCGATATCGGCGGCTTTGCGTCCCAATACGAGCATTTGCGAGCCGAGCGCCAGACACAGCTCCTCCACATCCCGCGGGCCGTTCCCGCGCAGCGTTTCGATCGCTTCCATCACTTCCAGGCTGTTTCCAACGGCGCAACCGAGCGGTTGGTCCATGCCGCTGACCACCGCGGCCGTTTCGCGCCCAACCTGCGTTCCGATCGCGATCATCGTACGCGCCAGTTCGAACGCATCATCGCGAGACTTCATGAAAGCTCCGGAGCCGACCTTTACATCCAAACAAATCGCATCGGCGCCTGAAGCCATCTTCTTGCTCATGATCGAGCTCGCGATCAGCGGAATCGACTCCACTGTGGCCGTCACATCGCGCAGCGCGTACAATTTCTTGTCCGCCGGAGCGAGGTTGCCGCTTTGGCTGATCACGGCGACGCCGCACCGATTCACCTGCTCGATGAATCGCTCCCGCTCCAGCGCCGCGGTAAAGCCCGGGATCGACTCCAGCTTGTCGATCGTGCCGCCGGTATGCCCCAGCCCCCGGCCCGACATTTTGGCCACGGGCACGCCCGCCGCGGCAACCAAAGGCGCCAGCACCAGCGTCGTTTTGTCTCCCACGCCGCCCGTACTGTGCTTGTCCACTTTGATTCCGCGTATGCGGCCAAGATCGGCGGTATCGCCGGAAGCGGCCATCGCCAAGGTCAATTCGGCGGTTTCCTCCGCCGTCATCCCCTGGAAACAGACCGCCATCGCCCATGCGGCCATCTGGTAATCCGGGATGTCGCCGCTAACGCAGCCTTGGATCAGATAGCGAATTTCCTCCGCGCTCAGTTGCCCGCCGTAGCGCTTTTTATGGATCAAATCCACCATTCTCATGCCATCGCCTCCACGCGCAAAAACAGAAGCTTGCGGTTCCATACGGCCTACAGGCCGTTGTTCAGTTCAGTTCGATTCGATTCGGTTCCGTTCAATTCAGTTCAATTCAGTTCAATTCAGTTCCGTTCCGTTCAATTCAGTTCAATTCATTTCGTACCATTCAATTTCGTTCAATTCAGTTCCATTAATTAACATTTAATTCCATTCAGGTTCTTTTCTGTTCCATTCCATCCAATTCAGTTCAGTTCCATTCCATTCCATTCAGTTCAATTCAGTTCCATTTAAATTAGTTCAATTTAGCTCCGTTAATTCATTTCAATTCGGACAGAAAACTGGTCCCGTTGCCGGTGCCGGAAACGCCGAAGTTTTCCGCCACGGTGGCGCCCAGGTCGGCAAAGGTTGCGCGCGTTCCGAGCGAAGCCCCGCCGTCGCGAAAAGCCGGACTCCATACGAGCAGCGGCACATATTCGCGCGTATGGTCGTTGCCCGAATGAAACGGGTCGTTGCCGTGATCCGCCGTGAGCACCAGCAAGTCGTTCTCCCCCAGCGCTTCCATGATCCGCGGCAGGCTCTGATCGAACCGCTGCAACGCGTCGGCATACCCTTGCGGATTGCGGCGATGGCCGTACAGCGAGTCAAAATCGACCAGATTGGTAAACAACAGCCCTTTGAAATCGCGGCCCAGCGCCGCAATCGTCTGCTCCACCCCGTCCTGATTGTCTTTGGTCCTGCTGGTTTGAGTGACGCCCTCTCCCGTAAAAATATCGTTGATTTTACCGATCGCAATGCAATCCAGGCCGGCGTCCTTCAATTGGTTCATCACCGTCGGCTGCGGCGGCTTCACGGCGTAATCGTGGCGGTTCGGCGTGCGGATGAACGCGCCCGGCGCCCCCAAATAAGGCCTGGCAATGACCCGGCCCACGGCAAATTCATCGGCTAGCGTGAGCTCTCTGGCCACCTCGCAGGCCGCATACAGCTCCTTCAGCGGGATCACCTCTTCGTGCGCGGCCAGTTGAAACACGCTGTCCGCGGAGGTATAGACGATCCAGGCCCCGGTGCGCATTTGCTCCTCGCCCAACTCGGCGATGATTTCCGTGCCCGAAGCCGGCTTGTTGCCGATCACCTTGCGGCCCGTTCGCTGTTCAAACTGCCGGATCAGTTCCTCCGGAAACCCTTGAGGGTACGTTTTAAAAGGAATGTTGACTTTGAGCCCCATGATCTCCCAGTGTCCGGTCATCGTGTCTTTTCCGACGGACACCTCGGTCATTTTGCCGTAATAAGCCCTTGGGTTGTCCACCGGCGGCACGCTTCGCAGCGGAGCGATATGGCCGAGCCCCCATTCTTGCAAATGCGGAACGGCAAAACCGGCCACCCTGTCGGCAATGTGGCCCAGCGTGCTCGACCCCGTATCGCCAAACCGGCCGGCGTCGGGAAGCTCGCCGATCCCCACGCTGTCCAGTACGATCAAGCAAATTCGTTCAAAATGCATAACTCCGTCTCCTTTGTGGTCGTTCGCAGTCGACGCCGCCGCGCCGTTCCCGTTTAAATTTTGGCTCTCGGATGAGTCTGATCGTAGACTTCCTTCATTCTCGCCCTCGTCACATGCGTATAAATTTGCGTCGTCGATATGTCCGCGTGCCCCAACATCTCCTGAACCGAGCGCAAATCCGCCCCGTTTTCCAGCAGATGGGTCGCAAAAGAATGCCGCAGCGTATGCGGCGTAATTTCTTTCAAAATCGAAGCCGTCAAGGCGTACCGCTTCATGATTTTCCAGAAGCCCTGGCGCGTCAGCCGCGTGCCCCTCTGGTTGATGAACAGCGCAGTTTCGTTTTTGGATCGCTTCAGCAGCTTCGACCGCATCGATTGCACGTACCGGTCGAGCCATTGAGCGGCGATTTTGCCCAGCGGAATAATGCGTTCCTTGGAGCCTTTGCCGATACAGCGAACGAATCCCATCCCGAGGTTGACGTCGCCGACGTCCAGCGACACCAGTTCCGTCACCCGAATTCCGGTCGCGTACAGCAGTTCGAGCATCGCCTTGTCCCGCATGCCGCTGGCGCTGGAAGACTGCGGAGCCTCGAGCAGGTTTTCCACTTCGGCAATCGTCAGCACTTTCGGCAGTCTTTTCTCCAGCTTCGGCGTCTCCATATTCAAGGAAGGGTCCTTATCCAACAGCCTCTCTCTGACCAGAAATTGATAAAAAGAACGGATGGACACCATGCTTCTGGACAAAGTGGCCGGCGCGCGTCCCTGCAATTTCAGCTTATGCAAATAATTGACGATATGGGATTTTGCCGTCTGATGCAGCGAGACCACGCCCTGCTCATGGATGTATTCGATATACTGGGTGACGTCCCGCTCGTAGGATTCCAGCGTGTTTTTGGCCAAACCCCTTTCAACGGAAAGATAGTGTATAAAGGTTTGCAAATGATTCATCATATCCGGTTCATGCCTTTCATCGATCGTCTAGATATGATTTCAACACAAACCTGCGGATTCCTGCCCGCGCATGCAGAAATAAGGGAGATCGGACGCGGCCCCTACTCCCCAAACCAATAAAAAAAACGCAAGCGCTCCATCGGCGAACGGGGCTCCGCAACCCGATCCGACAGTTGGAACGCCTTGACGGACCGGCCTTCCGGTTCGCGATACCGCCGGTCGGGGCGCGTCCAGTCCGAAATCCATCCCGTCAATTGATACAGCAGCAGGGTGAGCAGTATAAACAACAGCATAAACTTGAGCCACCGCACCCATTTCCTGAAAGATATAATCATGAATCATCCCTCCCGGACACCGGCCCAATCCGGAATCAAACGGCTTGTTCCATAGTCTACACTATGAATCTCCCGATTTGAATATGCCGGGCGGACGATTAATTTCTCATTCCGGCGAAATCGGTTTTCGGCCGGTCCGTCGCCCGATCCAGCGGAACATACGGCATGTTCACCGCTTCGGCCACCGCCCGATGGGTAATCCGCCCCTTGTACGTGTTGACGCCCAGGCTTAACGGCCCGCTTTCCGCCACGGCTCGTTCCAGCCCCTGGCCGGCCAGGCGCATGGCGTAAGGGAGCGTCGCATTGGTCAACGCCAGCGTGGAGGTGCGCGGCACCGCGGCCGGAATGTTGGCCACCGCGTAGTGGAGCACGCCGTGCTTCACGTAGGTCGGATCGCTGTGCGTCGTCGGATGGTCGATCGTCTCGATCGAACCGCCCTGGTCAACGGCGACATCCACGATCACGGCGCCCTTCTTCATCCGCTTGACCATGGCTTCGGTCACCAGCTTCGGCGCCCTGGCGCCGGGAATCAGCACCGCCCCGATCAGCAGATCGGCCTTCTCCGCGGCGCAGCCGATGTTGTACGGATTCGACATCATCGTGCGGACCCGGCCGCCGAAAATATCGTCAATGTACCTCATCCGCTCCGCGCTGAGTTCGACGATCAGCACATCGGCGCCAAGCCCGAGGGCCATTTTGGCGGCATTCATCCCGACGATGCCCCCGCCGACGATCACCACTTCCGCCGGCGGCACCCCGGGCACGCCCCCGAGCAGAATGCCCCGGCCGCCATAAAACATCTCAAGAAACTGAGCGCCGATCTGCACCGACATTCTTCCGGCCACCTCGCTCATCGGGACCAACAGCGGCAGCGCGCCGTCCGGAAGCTGTATGGTTTCGTAAGCGACGCCCGCAACCTGCTTGCGGACCAGTTCGGCGGCAAGCTCCCCGGCCGCGGCCAGATGCAAATAGGCAAACAAAATCTGATTCGGGCGAAAATAGGCATACTCGGACGCCTGCGGCTCCTTCACCTTTACGATCATTTCCGCGCCGTACCAGACGTCGGCGGCATGCGGCAAAATACGCGCGCCCTCCCTGACGTAATCCTCGTCGCCAAACCCGCTTCCTTCCCCGGCCCCCCGCTGCACGAACACCTGATGGCCGGCCTGTACGAGCATGTGCGCGCCCGCCGGAGTCAGGGCTACGCGGTTTTCGTTGTTTTTGATTTCCTTCGGCACTCCAATTTTCATCTGAGCGAGCCTCCCTTTCCTTCTCTGAAAAGCCGGTGAAAACATAAGATCGCCGCGCCGGCTTTCCCGCCGCATTTCTAATTTTTCCGCTTCGCTCCATAAATATGTAGCGCCTGTCGACGGCTGAAATCAAAAATGGCCCGGCGCACATATATTAAATGACGGAGAATGGCAAGATCAAGAAACCCGAAGAAGGAGCGAACCGCATGAAAACATTCAAGGCTCTGCTGACGGCGGCCGTCAGCAAGCATCCCGGAAGCCGCACGGAACGAAAATTGATCCTGTTCAAAAACCGGCGCGGGTATCTGCACGGAATCCGCTATTTGAAGTCGATGGGCATTCAGCCGTTGAAACAGCTTAAAGCGCTCAACGCCATAAGCTGCCACTTGAAAAAAGGGCGGCAGCACCAAGCGTTGTCGTGCCATCCGAGCGTCAAAAAAATCGAACGGGACGCCATGGTCAGACGCCATCTGGCGGTGCGTCCCCGGACGTCGGCGGCCGCGCCCCGGGTCGATCAGGCGGTCATTCCCTGGGGCATCGAACGGATCCGCGCGGTGCCCATGTGGAAATACGCCAAAGGGAGCGGCATCCGCGCCGCCGTCGTCGATACGGGCATCAGCCGCCACCCCGACCTGCGCGTCGCCGGGCGGTACAACGCCGTGCAGGGCAGTTCGTCCTACGATCAGAACGGGCACGGCACCCACGTGGCGGGCACGCTCGCCGCGATCGGCATCCCCCGCGGCGTCGTCGGCGCGGCGCCCGCCGTCCGGCTGTACGGAGTCAAGGTGCTGGGGAAGAACGGCAGCGGCTACATCTCCGACGTGATCGAGGGGCTGCTTTGGTGCAAAAACCATCGCATCCGCGTCGTCAACATGAGCTTCGGCGCGCCGTCCAAAAACGCCGCGCTGCACAAAGCGATCCGCTCCCTTTCCCGCAAGGGCGTCCTGATGATCGCATCCTGCGGCAACAGCGGCGCGGCTTCCGGCCAAATCGATTATCCCGCCCGGTATCCCGAGGTGATCGCCGTCGCGGCCTCCACCCGGAATAACGGGATCGCCGATTTCAGCAGCCGCGGCAAAGGCATCGACCTGAGCGCCCCCGGCGTCGATATTCGATCGACCTACCCGGGCGGCGGATATCGCGCCCTTTCCGGCACCTCGATGGCTTCGCACCACGTCCGCGGCGCGGCCGCGCTGCTCCTGAGCCTGCGCCCGAAGCTGTCGCAAAAGCAGGTGAAATCCAGGCTGAGGCGTACCGCCGTCCGGCTGAGCGGCGCGCCCGTTCGCGCGCAGGGCGCGGGGCTGGTCGATGCGCTGACCGCAAGCAAACCCGTTGAATAAACGAAAAACATAGTGTAGAATGTAACTAACACGCGTTTGCAAGGAGGCTCTATGCGCAGCGAGGATATAGCCAAATTGGCCGGGGTCTCCCGCAGCACGGTTTCCAGAGTGATCAACAACTACCCGGACATCCCCAAGAAAACGAAAGACAAGGTGCTCAAGATCATCGAGCAGTACCACTACGAGCCCAACACGTCCGCCCGCGTATTGGCCGGGAAAGCCACCAACACGATCGGATTGTTCGTCGTCAGCATGGCCGAGCGGGAAAACGAGAACCGCATTTACCGCAACAACTATTTCGCCCCGTTCGTCGACGCCGTGATCGACACGGCCAATGCCGCGGGTTACTACGTGCTGGTTCACACCGTGTACACCGCGGAGGATTTCCTGAAGGTCAAAAGCGCTTTCCTGCAAAAGCGGATAGACGGCGGGATCATTGTAGGCACGCAGCAAAACACGGAGTTGATTCGGGAAATCGCCGGATTTGGCGATCCCTTCGTGCTGATCGACTACAACATTGCCGAAATTATCGAACACCACCTGGACAAAAATCACCTCGCCGTCATCAACTCCAACGATTACGAAGGCGCTTCCGCGGCAATGCGTTATCTGATCGAACTGGGGCATCGGGAGATCGGCTTTTTGTGCGGCCAAATGAACACCCATTCCGGGCATCAGCGGTATCTGGCATACGAAAATGTGCTGAGAGAGCAAGGGTTGCCGATGAACAAAGCGTTTGTTCTCGAAGGAAATTTTCTCAAAACCGACGCTTACGAGGAAGCGCTGAGGCTGGCTCGCGGCGGCAAGCTTCCGACCGCTCTATTCGCGGCCAACGACGATATGGCGATCGCCGCGATGGAAGCTTTCAAGGAGCGGGGCATTCGCGTTCCGGACGATATCTCGGTGGTCGGCTTCGACGATGTGCCCGTCGCCGCGCAGCTCACGCCGGGCCTGACCTCCGTTCGGCTACCCATGTACCATATGTCCAGGGCGGCCGTCGATAAAATCGTCGACATGTGCGGGCAGGGCGCCGTATCTTTCAGCACGGCAAGCTTCCAGACCCAATTGATTGTCAGGGATTCGTGCAGGCAGCCTCCGTCGCCTTGAATGCCTGTTTCCGGAAATGTGACAGGCCCTGGGAAATGCAGCGGATTGCGAAAAAAGGACAGATTGCGGCAAACCGGGCGGAACCCGGACGGGAACGGAAGGAAATCGGCAAAGAAGGGAAACAGACGGGAAGCAGAGAGCGAGCGGGCGGGGAATGCCCGCGAATTTTACTAACGCGCGTTAGTTAATGATCCACCCTATTTTTTATTTTGAGAGGAGCGCAATCCAATGAAGTATGGCCGCTTTGACGACGAAAACAAGGAGTATGTGATCCATACCCCCAAGACCCCTTATCCCTGGATTAATTACCTGGGAAATGAAAAATTTTTCGGCCTGATTTCCAATACGGCGGGAGGCTACTGCTTTTATCGCGATGCCCGTCTAAGAAGAATCACCCGCTACCGCTACAACAATATTCCGATAGACAGCGGCGGGCGATATTTTTATTTGTACGACGACGGGGATTTCTGGACTCCCGGATGGATGCCGGTGAAACGGGAGCTGGAATTTTACGAATGCCGCCACGGACTCGGTTACACTTCCATCACAGGGGAAAGAAACGGAGTTCGCGTCAACCAAATCTCCTTCGTGCCGCTAAATTTCAACGGGGAAGTACACCAGGTCACGGTCGCCAACACATCGTCGATGGAAAAATCGGTAAAATTATTTTCTTTTATTGAATTTTGCCTGTGGAACGCCCAGGACGATATGACCAATTTTCAGCGCAATTTAAGCACGGGCGAAGTCGAAATCCACGGCTCGGTCATCTACCATAAAACCGAATACCGCGAACGCCGGAATCATTACGCTTTCTTCTCCGTGAACCGTCCGATCGACGGCTTCGATACCGACCGCGAAGCGTTCCTCGGCCTGTACAACGGATTGGATCAGCCGCAAGCCGTCGCCGCGGGCCAATCCTCCAACTCCGTGGCCAGCGGCTGGTCTCCGATCGCCTCCCACTCTCTGAACGTCACGCTGCAGCCGGGCGAACAGCAATCCTTTAATTTTGTGTTGGGCTATGTGGAAAATCCGCAGGAAGAAAAATGGGAAAGTCCCGGCCTTATCAACAAAACGCGGGCGTTGGACATGATCCGCCAGTTCGCCGACGCCCAGGATGTGGCCCATGCGCTGAACGCGCTGAAAGCCGACTGGAACCGGCTGCTTTCGAAATTCACAGTCAATAGCGGCGATGAACGGCTGGACCGGATGGTCAACATTTGGAACCCTTATCAATGCATGGTCACCTTCAACATGTCCCGCTCCGCCTCCTATTTCGAATCGGGCATCGGACGCGGCATGGGCTTCCGCGATTCCAACCAGGACTTGCTCGGGTTCGTGCATCAAATTCCGGATCGCGCGCGGGAGCGGATTATCGACATCGCCGCCACCCAATTGGAAGACGGCAGCGCCTATCACCAATATCAGCCGTTGACGAAAAAAGGAAACAACGAGGCCGGAAGCGGCTTCAACGACGATCCGCTCTGGCTGATTCTCGGCACTGCCGCCTACATTAAAGAAAGCGGGGATTTTGCCATTCTCGACGAGCTGGTGCCTTTCGATTCCAATCCCGACCGCGCCGCCCCCCTGTTCGAACACTTGAAGCGCTCCTTCCACCATGTCGTAGAAAACCTGGGGCCGCACGGGCTGCCGCTGATCGGACGCGCCGATTGGAACGATTGCCTCAACCTGAATTGTTTTTCCGAAGAGCCGGGAGAGTCTTTCCAAACGACGCAAAATATCGAGGGCAGAACAGCCGAATCGGTATTTATTGCGGGGCTGTTCGTCTACGCCGGACGCGAATACGTCGAGCTGTGCCAACGCAGGGGACGGAACGACGAGGCAGCCGAAGCGCAGGCGCACATCGAACGAATGCGGCAAGCCACGCTCGAACACGGATTTGACGGCGAATGGTTTCTTCGCGCTTACGATCATTTCGGCAACAAAGTGGGCAGCAGGGAATGCGGGGAAGGGCAAATTTTTATCGAACCGCAGGGCTTCTGCGTGATGGCGGGCATCGGAGTGGAGGAAAAGCTGGCGGAAAAAGCGTTGAACGCCGTGCGGGACAAATTGGACACCGCCTATGGCATCATTTTGCAAACCCCGCCCTACTCCACTTATCAATTAAACCTCGGGGAGATATCCTCCTACCCGCCCGGTTATAAGGAAAACTCGGGGATTTTCTGCCACAACAATCCCTGGGTCATGATCGCGGAGACCGTCTTGGGACGAGGGGACCGGGCGTTCGAGCTGTATAGGAAAATCGCTCCGGCTTATCTGGAGGAAATCAGCGACATCCATCGCACGGAGCCATACGTCTATTCGCAGATGATCGCCGGCCGGGACGCGGCCCGCCACGGCGAAGCGAAAAACTCCTGGCTGACGGGCACCGCCGCCTGGAACTTCGCGGCGATTACCCAGGCGATCCTGGGCATTCAACCCGCGTTCGACGGATTGAAAATCGACCCGTGCATCCCCCGTGACTGGGACGGCTACTCCGTCGTCCGCATCTTTCGCGGCGACACGTACACGATTCTGGTGGAGAACCCGAATCATGTCAGCAAAGGGGTAGCGGAAATCACGGTGGACGGCCAGCCGATCGAAGGCCCCGTTCTTCCCGTTTTCGGCGACGGGCGAACCCATCAGGTGCGCGTGGTGATGGGCTGAATACAGCATCAAGTGTATTTCGCCGGAGGTGCGCTCCTTCATGCTTCGGAAAAAGTGCTTTATCGGGAAAAGGGCGGTTTACAAAAAGGACAATTTGCGATCCCTGATTGATCGAATGATATGAACAAAGGCGGTTTATCCAACCTCATTCGAGCATGGGACCGCCCTTGGGAATCCCGTGTTCCTCTCCCCTGCGATTTATGGTTCAAGGATAAGACAAAAAAACTTTACCCGTTGATTTAATCGAATTGATCAACGATGAAGGTATATAACAAACATTGTTATAAAGTAACCTTGGTGAGAAATGGTAAGAATAATCCACTCAAACCAGTTTAAAGGAAGTCGTCTTATTTAACGACTTCCCCCTTCACTATATCCATCTGACTCTCTGCGGGTTTCCCTGGAATATATTCTAAAATTACATGATCAAAAGTTCCTGATAATTTCCCGCTCGTTCCTGCTTTGCCGAAAAGCTCAGAATAATTTGATGCATTTGCAATCCCCAATCTTAACGGAAATTTTGTATTCGTCCCCGCCCAGAGTGGAAAATGAGTCATGGAATCTTCATCTAATGTTAGATAAACCTCGTACGCCTCAATCGTTGTTTCTTCCCGCGTGTAGTATTTGAAATCACCGGATAGTTTGACTTCCCCCGAAAACTCGATTCGAAGGGAACCAGGCCCAACGGCATCCCTTACCACTGAAACGGCAGTGAGCCCCTCGATCACATCGCCTTCTGCAATTGTTGCCGGATCGTACTCGTTCGATTTTAATTCAAGCGGCGTATTTGTTGATTCAGAAGGAGTTGGAGTGACTTCAGGTTCTACCGTTGGTGAAGTATCCTTATTTTGATTTATAGTCCCCGGTGATTCTGAGGCCGGGAGTGTCGGTGTATTCAGTTTTTCCTGAGAGTTATTCGACGGGCTATGGGTTATCTTCGAATCGCCCCCATTTTCATTGTTACATCCAGTTATAAAGCATATGAGCAATACGGCTAGTAATAAATTTTTCATGCGTATCCTACTCTCCACAAGATTATTTTATTGGGGTACCATTATTTTCCCATTTACTATGCTTCTTGTCTACTGAACAAGCAGGCAATAGATCACTATTAAAAGTATAGCGATCTATTGTAGGCTGGTCGAATAATCCCAACTCCCGTTATACGTCATAGTCACAGATTGCCAAGAACCGGAGGAACCTGAAAGCCGGTGATATAGAGCGGTTTCCATTTTTTGTTTAATAAACGACTGGGGCGTTCCCCGGGATTTTTTTCTGGATGAACGTTGTACCTTCCTTATTGAAAATTTGGAATGATAAATTCTTTTTATTTAGAATTACATCCTTTACGGTTACTTGCGTTGCCACCGCTTGGGAGCCATTCAATTTTGCGTATCCGGCAATCATCGATTTTTCAACATCTTTAACGATTTGTTTCTCAATCACAATAAAAACAAAAGCCTATAAAACAACCTCCCTCAAAGCAAATGCTTCTTTGGGAGGCTTATTCAGCGCTTCGCGTCCGATTCTTCTTTCTTTTCGCCCCGTTACATTCAAACGGGCCTGCCGAATGTTCGTCGGCAAGCCCGTTGGCGCGAAAAGCTTCGGCTTCTCTTATGATTTTTTTCGTTCTTCATCACGGTGTGCGTGGTTCATCCTTGCGTTATTCATCCTCGTTGCTCATCCTTATGCGGTTCACCCTGGTGCTGCTCATCCTTGCCGTTCTCATCCTTGCCGCTCTCATCCGCGTTCTTGTCGTGGCAGCGGTAGCAAATGCCGTGAAAATCGAGGCGATGGTCAAGCACCTTGAAATTGTAATGATCGGTCAGCCGCTCTTCAAGCGGAACCAGCCAATCCTCCATGATTTCATCCACCGCTCCGCATTGCACGCAAATCAGATGATGGTGGTGATGGTGGCTGTTCACATCCCGCAGATCGTAGCGCGCCACACCGTCGCCGAAATTCATTTTTTCCAGGACATGCAGTTCGGATAACAATTCAAGCGTGCGGTAAACCGTAGCCAAGCCAATTTCAGGCGCCTTGTCCTTCACCAGCATGAATACGTCCTCCGCACTCAAATGATCTTGTTCGTTTTCCAACAGGACTCTAACGGTAGCTTCTCGCTGGGGTGTCAATTTATAAGCCTGCGACTGCAATTGCTGTTTAATTTTCTCAATTCTTGCTTCCATGCTATTCCCCCCACGAGCTTGCCGAAGCAAACTTGCCATTCACGTCGGGCATATACGTCATCCCTTTAATTATAGGTTGACACAGGGGGCAAGTCAATTATTTCCGGAGCAGCGTCGGCGTCACCCATTGCATCAGAGCAGGCGTGACAAAGGCTTCAAACAGCGCCGCAGCCAAAATGGCGATCACGACCATGAGCGCGGTCAGCGAATACGACAGAAACGCCCGGGAAATCGATCCTTTTCGTTGAATCAGGCGATTCCGAATCACGTAGACGGAAAAAGCGACCGCCGTCACGCTGCAAATCAGCAGCGAGGGGATCAGGATCAAATTTTGCGGCATAATCGACACCAACGCGAACAGCAGGCCGTTCCACGACAGTTGTCCGGTCAAAAAGCCGACGGAAAACCCGACCAGCACGCCTTTTAAAAAATCCAGCAGCAAAACGAGGGGAAGCCCGATCACCGACAAACCCAAAACCCAAACCAGCGCAATCCATTTGAACTGGGTGGAGAAAGCCTCGAAGAACGACTGCTTTGCGTCGAAGGCGGCGCTTTGGTCTATGGTTTGAAAAAAGCTCCCCAGAAACCGGGAAAGCTCCTCCTTCTGTCCCAGGGACAGCGCATTCACCATCAACGCCCCGAAGATCACGCCAATCACAAATAAAATGGAGACAAACATGTAGAGCGGCAAATGCTCTTTCATATAATGTTGGACGGCTGAATTCCATCTGGCGGCCATACCCACTCCCCCTTGTCCTCAAAAAGACCCGCGTCGCGCGATTGTCGGTTTGGTAAAGCATATGAGTCCAAGGGGGATTGTATGCTTCTATGGCCTCACGATTTTTCCGTACTGCCCGCCGCCCCCGGCCTGAAGCTCAAGCGTGCCTTCCCTGGCGCGCAAAATGAAGTCGGCGATCTCCCCGCCCGCGCAGGAAGCCAGTTGATCCCCCGGAGCGAAATGGAGAATGTTCATTTCCGTGCCAAACCGCTCCAGCAGCAGATCGAGCTTTTTCCTGCCCAAACCGGGGATGAATTCGAGCGGAATTTGGTAGTGATAGGGCGGACGATGCTCCGGAAAACGGGGATGCTCGCGATCGGCGATATGCATAATGCGGTCCGACACGCCGCGAACCATTTTGGTGCTTCCGCAAAATGCGCAGGGAGCGGCAACGTCGTGGTCCCGATCCGCGATTTTTTGGCAATGGGCGCAAAAGGTGCGGTAATATTTGCCCAGCTTCGGCCGCAGCCCGTAATTGCCCGCCACGCGCCGGCCGCCCTGGCGCAGCAAAGCTTGAACCAATTCCCGAAAGCACGGCTCCATCATTTCGATGCGGTTGTATTCGCGGGCGATCTTGCCCAGCGAGTGCGCATCGGAGTTGCTGAGGAACGCGTACCGGTCCAGTTCGGAAAGCGTGCCCGCCATTTCCGAGTCCGCGCTCAATCCCAGCTCGATGGCACACACCCGGTCGGGGTCCAGCAGATCGGCCATCCGTTCGACGCAGCTTCCGTACAACCCCTTGTGCGGCGTGAAAACATGGGCCGGAATAAGGATGCCGCCCCGATCGCACACTTCCCGTTGAAGCTCCCGCGCGGCAACGTAAATCCGCTGCGAGCTGAGCTGCACATTCTTCATATGCTGGCTCATCCAGGCGGTGAAAAGCCGCATGTCCGAGAGAGACGGCAGGAACGCGAGCAAGTGGGCCGCCCCTTTCTGCGGGCCCCCGACTTCGATCTCGCTGCCCAGGATGACGGTCGTCTTGCGGTAGCGAATGCCGCCCCCGGGCAGCTCCACCATCTCGCCCCGCTCGAGCAGGTCGGCGATTTCCGCCTGCACGCCGGGCGAATGGCAATCGATGATGCCGATCATATCCATGCCTTTGCGTTCGGACGCCTCGTGGGCGATATTAAAAAACGTCAAATCCTTGGAACCGCTGATTTTCACCGGCTGTCCCTGCACCGTTCGGCCGATATGAATGTGAAGGTCGACAAAATAAGAGTTCATATCAGATGTCCCCCGTCAGCCGATACAACTGCCACGCATAGATCGCGGCAATCGTTTTGGCGTCGCTGATTTTTCCGTCCCGCATATACTCGCGCGCCTGCTCCAACGTGATGCTGTCGCAGGACAGAAATTCGTCCTCGTCCAGTTGAACCTGACCCTCGGTCAAATCTTCGGCCAAATAAAGATGGATCAACTCGTCTGCAAACCCGGGCGACGTGTAAAAGGAGCACAGGCGACGAATCGACCCGCAGCGGTAGCCCGTTTCCTCCTCCAGCTCCCGCCGGGCCGCCGCCAGCGGGTCCTCGCCGGGGTCCAGCTTGCCGGCCGGAATTTCAATCTGGTTTCGGCCCAGCGGCTTCCGATACTGCTCCACCACCAGCATATTTTGATCGATCAAAGCCAGGATGCCGACCGCTCCCGGATGTTTCACCACTTCGCGGGTCGCCGTCTTTCCGTCGGGCAGCCGGACGTGCTCCACCTGAAGCGAGATGATCTTTCCTTGAAAAATAGGCTCCGTCTTGAAGGTCACTTCTTCAAAGGGCTTGTTTGACTTGTTCATGATCGCGATCCACTCCCATTTCTGCATCGATTGCCTCTATTATACTCCTATAGTCCATCTGTCGGCACTTCCTCCGCCGCGGCGCTGGCGGCCGCACAGACGGCCTGAAAAAAAGCCGCGTCCTCGCGAACCCCTCTGCCCATCGTGGTGATCGGCTCGGGGTACAGGCGCTGGCTTTCGGCGATTTCCTCCGGATCGCAGCCCGACATCCAGCGGATATCGTAGAGCCCGTCGCGGACAGACCGCAATTGTTCCTCAATGCGGGAGCGATGCGCCGCGGGAAGGCGGTCCGGCAGCGGCAAAATCGCCCTGGCGTAAGCGACGTCGGACAAGCCGTGCAGCAGGTGATGGCTCAATCCCCGATGGCGGCTTCGCGCGTCGGCAAAGCTGAGCCGGGGCATCACCACCGATTTGCCCCGGAGGCGGGATACGGCGTTGATCAACTCGCCCACCTCCACGCCCGAATGCCCCAACCGCGTTCCCGTGCCGGCAATCCCCGGCCCCATCGCCACCACGGCGAGATCGGCCCGTAAAATATGCCTGGCGGCAATCAGCGCCGTAAATTTATTCAGCGTTTCAAGATCGCCCCCGTACGCCTGGCCGTAAGTCACCGTCCCGCAAAGCCAGCCGAGCCGCCGCAAATGGGCCGCATGTCGGCTGTAAGCCAGCGGAAGCGCACCCCCGTCGCTCATAATATAAGCGATCCGATGAGGGGCGCCGACATAGCGCAGCCAGCACAGAGCGACGGGCAGCATGCTGTGGAGCTCCCCGATCAGCACCGGCATGCCGGACAAATCCCGCGGTTCCCTGAAAACGGCGTGGTGCGGGCTGTCCGGCTCCTCCGCGGCCAGGACCGCGCGCTGCTGCGGCGTGTAGCGCAGCTTCATAATATGCCCGGGCGCCGGCGTGCGGCTCCCTGCATATAGACCCTCGCGCCGGTTCAGAACGGCGTGGACAAAATGAAACCCGCCGCTCCCCAGTTCAAGGGAAACGGCGGTCGTATTCAACAGAACTTCGTCCCCCACCCGAACAGGGCCGAATACATCGGTATAGTGCAAAGCCCGATGAACGCTTCCATCGTCAAGGCAAACTTCCAGTTCTTGCAGCTCATGGCTTGCGGCCGCGCACCCGGAGACGCGGGCCCGTTCCCAACGAATCAAGACGACGCCTCGCGAATGATGGCAACAACAATCTCGCTCAAGCCGACCAGATCGCCGAGCTTCAACTGTTCCCTGGTCGTGTGAATATGCTCGTATCCCACGGCGAGATTTACCGTCGGAATGCCGAGTCCGTTAAACACATTCGCGTCGCTGCCGCCTCCCGACTGAAACGTAAAAGGCGCATGGCCGAGCCGCCGCATCGCCTGCATCGCGCGCCTCACCACCGGAGCCTGATCGTCAAACCGGTAGGACGGGTAAATGATGTTGCTTTGAAAATCGACCTGCGCGCCGAATTCCGCCGCCGCCGACTCGAAAGCCAAGCGCATCGCCTCGATCTGTCTGTCCAGCTTCTCCTTGTCCAGACTGCGGGCTTCCGCGGAGATCGTCACCTGGTCGCAAACAATGTTCGTTTCCCCGCCGCCTTCAAACCGCCCGATATTCGCCGTGGTTTCCTTGTCGATCCGACCGAGCGGCATGCGGGAAACCGCTTTGCTGGCGACCTGGATCGCGCTGATTCCCGATTCCGGGTTGACGCCGGCATGCGCCGATTTCCCCCGCAATATCACCTGAATCTTGGATTGAGAGGGAGCGGCGACGCAAATGCCTCCGACCCGGCCGTTCGAATCGAGCGCGTAGCCGTAAGCGGCTTCGATATGCTGGGGATCGATCGCCCTGGATCCGACCAGCCCTTTCTCTTCGCCGACGGTAATGACGAATTGGATTTTGCCGTGCGGCATTCCGCGCTCGGTCATCGCGCAAATCGCTTCCAGCATGGCCGCGATGCCCGCTTTATCGTCGCTGCCGAGAATCGTTTCGCCGTTGCTGCGAAAATAGCCGTCGTCGTCCAGCCGCGGTTGAATGCCTTTGCCCGGCGTCACCGTATCCATATGCGAGGTGAAAAACAGCGTCTCCGCATGCTCCCATCCCGGCGACGCTTCCCAGGCGAAGAACAGGTTGCCCGAGCCGTGGCCCGTCGCGGCCATCGTGTTATCCTCAAACCCGCGGAGGCCGAGGGCGTCAAATTGCTTTTTCAAATGCTCGCTGATTTCCCGTTCATGCCTGGATTCGCTGTCGATTCGCACCAGTTCCATAAACCGGCCGGTCAAGCGGTCTTTATGAATAATTTCACGTTGCTGCAACAATGCACTTTCCTCCCACGATCATTTTAAGGTAAAATAATGACAGAGCATACTCTAGTATACCCAAAAAGGAGCGCATCTTGACATGAAATCGAATAAAATGATCTTCAAAATCATCATTTATGTGATGGTGGCCGCCATGCTGCTGTCCATCCTGTCATTTGGGATAAGCTCGTTAATATAGCTTCGTATCCGGGCCGTAGCTCTCCAGATTCTCTTTCACCCGCTGCAGGAATCTTCCGCAGATGACGCCGTCCAGAATGCGATGATCCAGCGACAGGCACAGGTTGACCATGGAGCGAACGGCGATCATATCCTGAATCACCACCGGCTTCTTCACGATCGATTCGAACGTGAGAATGGCCGCCTGCGGATAGTTTATGATCGGAAACGACAGGATCGAACCGAAGGAACCCGTATTGTTCACCGTAAACGTGCCCCCTTGCAAATCCTCGGGGGTTAATTTGCCTGTGCGCGTTTTCAGCGCCAACTGTTCAATTTCCCTGGCGAGGCCGGCGATGCTTTTTTGATCCGCTTTTTTAATGACGGGCGTGATGACCGAATCTTCCGTTCCGACCGCGAGCGAGATGTTGATATCCCGTTTGACGATAATTTTGTCGATGGCCCAAACCGAATTCATGATCGGGTAATCCTTGATCGCGCTGACCACAGCCTTGATCAGGAAAGCCAAATAGGTCAAATTGATGCCTTCCTGTTTGTAAAAATCGTTTTTCAGCTTATTGCGGAGCACGACCAAATGGGTCACATCGACTTCGATCATGGTCCAGGCATGGGGAATTTCGGTGACGCTTTGCCGCATTCTGGACGCGATCGTGTTGCGTATCGGGGTAATATCGACAAAATATTCGCCGGTTCCCTGATGCTCGCTATGCACATCGATAGTCGGAATTCTCGGACTCTCCGACAGATGCAGTCCGGTCGATCTGACCTGAATCTTCGCTCCGTTCCCCTCTTTGCGCACATCGTGCTCAACCGGCTCTTCCGGAGCGCGCGCGGCGGTACGCTCGGCGTTCGGAACGGCTCCCCGCTCCCCGCTTTCCAAGTACCGCATCACATCTTTGCGCGTAATTCGCCCGCCCAGGCCGCTGCCGCGCAGTTGCCGCAAATCGATTCGATGCTCGTCGGCAAGCCGGCGGACAGCGGGAGAAAGGCGCTGCCTCAGATCGACCGATTCGGCAGAACCGACCGCCGCCTCCCCGCCGGCCGGCGCTTTCGCACCTTCGTCGACCGCCGCGCCCGCCGTTTGATCGACGATGCAGATGGGAGCGCCGACCTGGACCTCCGTCCCTTCGCCGACCAAGATTTCCCTTAGAACGCCCGCTATTGTGGACGGCAATTCAGCCGTCACTTTATCGGTGATGACCTCGCATATCGCTTCGTATTCCTCAATCGCGTCCCCCGGCTTTTTCAACCATTTTCCGATCGTCGCCGTAACGACGCTTTCCGCAAATTGGGGCATGACGATCTCCGTGCCCCGCACATTCGCTTCCCGCATGAACGGGCCTCCTCCCATCTGCGCGATGATTTTAAAAGCGCGGTAAACAAAGGGCGGCTCCGTGTTTGGGCATCGGTTTCCGATACACAACCCCTGCGCCGCGCTTCTTCGCCGCACTTTTAAACACTCGCCAGTTTCCGCATCGCAGCCTCCAGCTTCTCGCTGTTCAGCATATAAAACTTTTCCAACGGCGGGCTGATCGGCATCGCCGGCACATCGTATCCGCACAGCCGGCTGATCGGAGCATCCAGATCGTACAGCAACTCCTCGGCAATGAGCGCCGCCACCTCCGCTCCGACGCCGCCGGTTTTATTGTCTTCGTGAACGATCAGCACCTTGCCCGTTCTCGCCGTCGCTTCGAGAATCGCCTCCCGATCCAGCGGCTGCACGGAGCGCAAATCCAGCACATGGCTGCTGATTCCTTCCTTTTCCAGCCTCTCCGCGGCCTGCAACGCAAAATGAACCGTAAGGCCGTAAGTGATCACGGTGATATCGTCGCCCTCCCGCTTCACGTCGGCCCGGCCGATCGGCACGGTGTAATCCGTTTCCGGCACCTCGCCGGTGATCATCCGATAGCATTTTTTATGCTCGAAATAAAGCACCGGATCCGGATCGCGAATCGCCGCCTTCAGCAGCCCCTTGGCATCGTACGGCGTCGAGGGAACGACGATCTTCAATCCGGGGGTGCCGAAAAATATCGATTCCGGGCATTGGGAATGGTACAAGCCGCCGAATATGCCCCCGCCGATCGGCGCGCGGATAACCAGCGGACAATGCCAGTCGTTATTCGACCGGTAACGAATTTTCGCCGCTTCGCTAATAATTTGATTGGTGGCCGGGAGCATGAAATCGGAATATTGCATCTCCGCGATCGGCGACAATCCGTACATCGCGGCGCCGATGGCCACCCCGGCGATGGCCGATTCCGCCAGCGGCGTATCGATGACGCGCATCTCGCCGAATTCGTTCATCAGGTTTTTGGTCGCGCCAAAAACGCCGCCCTTGACCCCGACGTCTTCTCCCATCACGAACACATTGTCATTCCGGGCCATTTCTTCTTCAATGGCGCTTCGAATCGCATCCAGGTAGTTCATGGAAGTCAATCCGCATCCTCCCCCTTCGCGTCCTCCGCATACACGTGCAGCAGCGCATCCTCGGGCTTGGGGAACGCCGCGCGGTCGCCGAACTCGGTGGCTTCCTTGACTTCCGCCGTCGCCCGTGCCGCCAGCGCCTGGTCGCGTTCTTCATCCCAGATGCCGCAATCGATCAAATACTGCTTAAATCGGGGGATCCCGTCCTTGCGGCGGTTTTGATCCACCTCTTCCTGGCTGCGATACGCCAGGTCGTCGTCCGACGTGGAATGCGGCGAGAAGCGGTACATCACCGCTTCGATCAGCGTCGGGCCTTCCCCCTTCAAGGCGCGCGCCCTCGCTTCCTTGACCGCCTGATACACCGCCAACGCATCATTGCCGTCCACGCGCACGCCGGGAAAGCCGTATCCCAAGGCGCGATCGGCGATCCGCGCTTCGCCCACCTGCTTGCGCAGCGGAACGGAGATGGCGTACTGGTTGTTTTCGCACATAAAAATCACCGGCAGCTTATGCACTCCGGCAAAGTTTAATCCTTCATGAAAATCGCCCTGATTGCTCGAACCGTCGCCGAACGTAACAAAAGAAACGAAATCCTGCCGCTTCATCTTGGCCGCCAGCGCGAATCCCACCGCGTGGGGAACCTGCGTGGTGACCGGGCTGGAACCCGTGACGATGCGAAGCTTCCTGTAGCCGAAATGCCCCGGCATCTGCCGGCCGCCGCTGGCCGGATCGTCCGCCTTGGCAAATATGGACAACATCAATTCTCTGACGGTCATTCCGATCGATAGAACAAATGCGTAGTCTCGATAATACGGCAAAAAGTAGTCCTTATCCGTTTGCAGCGCAAAAGCGGCGCCAACCTGGGCCGCTTCCTGGCCAATGCCGGAAACATGAAAATTGATTTTCCCAGCCCGCTGCAAAATCAGCCCTCGCTCGTCAAATTTCCTCGCAAGCAGCATCTTGGTGTACATTTCTATCGCTTGATCATCGGTTAAACCGAGTTCCTGATGACGGCTCAGTTGACGGGTTGATGCCTTGTTAGCCACCGGAAGAACCTCCTTCACGACTTAATACCTGGTCCTAATACTTAATCATAATCTACTTATATATTACATCCCGATCGCCATTCCGTCAACCGAAAGCATCGCTTCCCCCAACACTTCGGACAGCGTCGGATGCGGGTGAATCATCTGTCCGACTTCCCACGGCGTGGCCTCCACCAACTGGGCCAATGCCGCCTCGCCGATATAGTCGGTGACATGCGGGCCGATCATATGAACGCCGAGAATGTCGTTCGTCCTGCTGTCGGCCACGACCTTGACGAAACCGTCCGATTCCCCGAAGACGAGCGCCTTGCCAATCGCCTTAAAGTTGAACTTTCCGATCTTCGTCTCAAATCCTTGATCCCTGGCCTGCTGTTCGGTCCAGCCCACCGAGGCGAGCTCCGGCCGCGTATAGATGCACCGGGAAACGAGATGGGACGGCGTTACATGCACTTGCCGCCCGCACAAATGCTCGACGGCAACGATCCCTTCGTGGCTTGCGACATGCGCCAACTGCAATCCGCCGTTCACATCCCCTATCGCGTAAATGTGCGGCTCGCTCGTCTGCATGAACTCGTTGACCCGGATCACCCCGCGCTCCACTTTGACGTCCGTATTTTCCAGACCGATGCCTTCCGCGTTCGCCGACCGCCCCACGGAAACGAGCAGCTTGTCCGCCTGCAATTCCGTCACGGCCCCGTTGTGCTCCACCTGCATGACTACGCCGTCGTCCCGCACCCGCACGGATTCGGGGATCGCTTTCGCCCCCGTCAGTATCCTGATTTTCCGCTTGCTGAACAATCGCTTCAATTCCTTGGAAAGATCCTCGTCCTCCAGCGGAACTATTCGCTTGTCGTATTCGACGATCGTCACTTCCACGCCGAAATCGCTCAGCATGGACGCCCATTCCACCCCGATCACGCCGCCTCCGAGAATGATGATCGAGCGCGGCAACTCGCTCATTTGCAGCGCTTCATCGCTGGTCATGACAAACCGCCCGTCCACCTGCATTCCCGGGAGCACGCGCGGGCTTGACCCGGTGGCGATGATCAGATGCTCGCCGACCAGCGTTTCCGATTCGCCGTCCTCCATCTCCACCGCAACGGCGCCGCTTTTGGGCGAAAAAATCGACGGCCCGATCACCCTGCCGTTTCCGCGAATGATATCGATCTTGTTTTTCTTCATCAAAAACTCGACGCCTTTGTGCAGTTGATCGACGATCCCCTGCTTTCTGGCCTGGACCTTGCCAAAATCCAACGTCACATCCTTGGCGGCGATGCCGTACGCTTCACTTTTTTGCATCGCGTCGAACATCTCGGCGCTGCGCAGCAGCGATTTGCTGGGAATGCATCCCCGATGCAGGCAGGTTCCGCCGAGCTTGTCCCGCTCGACAATCGCGGCGGTTTTACCCAGTTGGGCAGCGCGAATCGCGGCCACGTAACCGCCGGTTCCCCCGCCGAGAATCACCACGTCGTAATTTTTCGTCATATGCAGCACCCCCGCTTTCAAACGGCTGCAAAGCCATTTCCGCTTTTGAACGCACCCTTGCTTTTGAACGCGCTCTTTAAAGAAAGTATAATGAAATTGAGTCGATTACGCAATGAAAGCGGCGGTGCAAACGAAATGAAAATCATATTTTACAGATTTATTGCCGTCATGATGCTGGTCGTGCCGGGATTGGCGGCAACCTACGGCTTTCTGCAAATGAAAGACGCGATCTTCGCCTCCTTCGGGGAACACAACCCGTTTCCGATCGGCAAGTTTTTGCTTGGGCTGGTTCTTTTCGCCGTGGGTGTCGCGTTCATCGCAGGGTGGATATTTTTCCGCGACCGCAAGCGCAATTATGTCGCCCCCCGCTTCAAAGCCAAAAAAAACAAACGATCATGATCGACGGGGCGTTCTTGCGCCGAACGGCGTTGGAGTGTGCGGCATTGAAATGTATGGCATTGAAGTGTACGGTGTTGGAGTGTGCGGCGCTGGAGTGTGCGGTGTTGAAATGTCCAGCGTTGAAGTGTACGGTGTTGAAATGTGCAGCGTTGAAGTGTACGGTGTTGAAATGTGCAGCGTTGAAGTGTACTGAAGCGTTTTTGACAGCATGCGCAGGGGGCGTTCCCGCCGCTTATCCTCTTCTTTTGCACTCTTTTGCAGCCAACATCATCGGGTGATTTGTGCGTACGTCGATGCGTCACGTTTGCGAGACATACGGCGAAGGCTCCGGAAGAAGGTTCCGGCGAGGATTCCGGGTGAGAGCTACGGGCAAAAGCTCCGGGTGAGGTTTCGGCGTGAGTTTTCCCGGGGACGAAGGTTCCGGACGAAAGCTCCCGCGTGAGGTCCCGGACGAGGGCTACGGGCGATGGTTCCGGGGGAGGTCGCGGCGTGGGGTCGCGGGGGAGGTGGGGGGCGAATGCTCCCGCGCGATGGTTGCCGCGAGGGCTGG
>CAYYCV010000020.1:0-6763 GCA_964470405.1 uncultured Caryophanales bacterium | reverse complement strand
CCGTGTTGGCGCGGGAAGTATGTTGCGGGGGAAGGCTCCCGCGTGAGATCCCGGCGTGGGGTCCCGGACGAGGGCTCCGGGTGAGGACTCCGGGCGAAGGTTCCCCGGCGAGGTTCCGATTTGTATGACAAAACATACAAGGGGTCTTGATTGTACGCGGCTGGAGATCATGTTGTGCGATTTTTCATACAATATGCGGTGGATCGACGCCGAAAGCGGCGGATTTTGTACGAAAAATCGTATCAACCGGCTCGTTGGGGACGAAGAATCGTTCGGGCTATACGATATTTCACACAAAACACCGAAAACTAGCGCAAAGTCCCGAAAACGGCATCTCTGCGACATCCTCGCGACAGGAAGCGGCACCTCTGCAGCAGAAGGGGCCTGTTCTCCCAGCCCTCTCTTCAAACCGGATCGGTTCTTCCGACCCTCTCTTCAAACCGGACCGGTTCTCCCAGCCCGCTCTTCAAACCGGACCGGTTCTCCCGGTCCGCTCTTCAAACCGGGCCGGCCCTTCCAGCCCGCTCTTCAAACCGGATCGGCTCTTCCAGCCCGCTCTTCAAACCGGGCCGGCTCTCCCAGCCCTCTCTTCAAACCGGGCCGATTCTTCCGGCCCGCACTTCAACCGCCCTGCCGGGCACGCTTGACCCGACAACATCGGGGCCTTCCGGCAGCGGCATCATTCGGCCCGGCCCCACCGGTCGAGCCACCGCAGCCAGCGGCGCCGCTCAATCGCCCCGCTGATGGAGCGGCGCTCGGCAAACCAATGCATGCACGCCAGCAGGCCCGCCAAGCCGGCCTGATACCAGAGAGGCCCGGACGCGGTCATGCAGTACCCGATGCCGAAGCCAAGAAAATTGGCGCCGGTATCGCCGAGCATGAAGCGGGCCTTCAAATCGCCGGGCAACAGCAGCAGCGCGCCGGACAGCAGCGGCAGCAAGTACAAAATCCAGCCCGGCCCGGACGCCACCGCCAACAGCGACGCCGCCAGCAGGAGGAACGCTTTGCACGCCCGGCCCGGGCGAAGGTCCAGCAGGTTGATCGCGTTGGTCGCCAGCACCAGCAGGCAGAAATGGATCAGCCCCGCCCAGATCCCGTCCGCGGCTTCCGCCGCGACCCACAACGATACCGCGGGGACGGCGCCGGCCTTGACCAGGCCGGTGGTGATCGTCCGGTCCCGCTTCCATGCGGCCCAATGGCCGGAAATCCCTTTCACCGCCGCATTCCCTATGGCATCATCGGTCCAGCCCAGCACGAAAATGACCGTCAAAGCGAGCGTAAAGGTCTGGAACCGATCCTGGACCGATCCGCCTCCGCCCCCTTGCAGCATGTCCGGAAGCGGGAATTGCAGCATCCCCCAACACTGGATCAGCAAAAAGAAAAGCATCAGCATAAACCATAAAAAAAGTCCCATTCCGACAGGGATCACAGCCCCTTTGTAATTGCGCCCGGTCAACCGGTGATCCAGCAAAAAACGGACGACATGGGGCAAGGCCGCCGCGCCGATGCCCACGCCGACGAAAACGAAAACGGCAAACGAAATCCAAGCGCTCAGATCGGCCATACGTTCACCATACCGGATGCCTCCATTTGTGGAGCAACGTTCTCCCCACGGAGACAAACTGGCGGCCGCGGTGGCGGAAGCCTTCCCAATCCCGCCCCGTCTCCCTGTGGCGGAAAGGCACGGGCACCTCCTCGATCCGAAACCCGGCGCGGGCGGCGTCGATGGTCAGACCGACCTCCACCCCAAAGCCGGCGGACAAGCCCCCGACGCGCTCCAGAACGCTGCGCCGCACGGCCCGCTGCCCGGACAGCGGAGCCGTTGCCCGAAATCCGCTTAAATAATAAATCCCCCGCACCGCCAGCGTTTTAACCAATCCAAAGCCCGCTTTCCTCCCGGACGCCGGAAAACGGGCAATCGCCATATCCACCGAACGGTCGATCACCGGCTCCAGCAGCTTGTAACAATAGGCGGACGAAGGGCCAAGATCCGCGTCAAGAAACATCACGATCTCCCCTTTCGCCCGCCTCCAGCCGGTTTCCAGGGATGCGCCCTTTCCTCTGTTGCGCGAATGGCGAATGACCTGATCGGCTAAAGGAAACGCCAATTCGAACGTGTTGTCCTCGCTTCCGTCGTCCACCACGATCAATTCATCCCAACGGTATCCATCCCGCATCTGCTTTAACGCGTGGATCGTAGGGCCGAGGGTTTCCCCCTCATTCCAGGCCGGAATAACGATAGACACCGACGGCTGCATGCGGCTCCTCCTCAATCATTTTTCGCAAAAATAAAATAAAATCGACGATCGCCTGCGGCTCGTCGAGCCGAAGGCCGCGGTCGCCGACATCGATGATCTGGGGAACGGGACCGCCCTCGGCCGCCCGGTTCCCCAACTCCGCCCGCAGCCTCCGCAGCGCTGCGGGATCGGACACGACGATGATATCCGGCCTCGAAGCTGCCCGGCTCCACGCTTCCTCGTCCCGTCCGTACGGAAACAGCCCGTCCGCCGCCCGATCCACCCACTCGGCTCCGGCCGACGTCATAATCGCTTCGAGCATTTCGTTTTTCTCTCCGCCGGGATGCACCCACCAAATCGTTTTGTGCTCCAGCACGGGAGACAGCGCCTGGTTCATCAACTGGAGCGAGCCGATTTGCTTCTGCAGCCGCTGATTTTCCGCGGCTTGCGCCTCGTATTTGTCCATCAGGGTGCGCACGATATTGTCCTCCGTATGAAACATCCACTTTTGCCCCAACGTTCCGCCCAGGAGAATGCCGATGCCCAGAGCAAAAAAAATCGCCACAATCGAGCCTATGTGATATTTACTCGTCAACATCGGAATCTCACGCCCTTACCGAAACGATAGTTTGAAATACGTCCAGATCATCCTGAAAAAATGTTGCATTCCCGGATGAATCCACGCCAGCGCCACGATGGGAAACAGGGCGGACGCGGGAACCATCCATACATTTTTCCACTTCGCCGGACGGTGGTACAGCTTGCTGACGCCCTTGGCATCGACCAGGCGGGAGCCGATTTTCATCCGCACCAGAATCGTGCTGGCCATCCCCTTTCGGCCCTTTTCCAAAAAATCGATCATGTGCGTATGGGTCCCCAGCGTAACAATCATCTCCGCCTTCTTCTCGTAAGCCATCAGCATCGCAACGTCTTCGCTCGTTCCGGGAGCCGGAATCACCGATGCGCGAAGGCCCAATCGGCGAATTCTTTGCATGCCCGGCGCCCTTCCGTCGGGGTAAGCGTGCACCAAAATCTCCGCTCCCGACATCAGCGCCCGATCGGAGATGCTGTCCATGTCGCCGACGATCATATGCGGGGCGAAGCCGTACTCGATCAACGCGTCCGCTCCGCCGTCGACGCCGATCAGCACCGGCCTGTAATCCTCGATGTATTCCCCGATCGCCTGCAGATCGCTTTTGTATCCGCTGCCCCGCACCACCACCACGACGTGCTTGCCCGCCAGCGCGGTCCGTATCGGAGGCAGCCGCAGTTCCTCGATCACGAAGCTTTTTTCCATCTTGGCGTAGTGCAGCGTATTGTCGATAAAATCGTTCAACCGAGCACCCAAATTGCGGTGGGCTTCGAGATTGAGCGCCTCCCATTTCGCTTTGTTGAAAGGGGTGTACGGAATGCGGCCGCGGTCCGTATAAATATACTTCTCGTCGGCCCGGATCTCCGCATTCGATACGAACGACGCGGAAAACTCCGGCGCAATTTCCAGAATCGGAATGCCCGCGTCCAGCAGCAGCAGCGGACCTTTGGTCGGGTAATGGCCGCTCATCGTCCGCGAAGCGTTGATGACCCCTTTGACTCCGGCGTCGATCAGGCCGATCGCGGCCATCTCGTCCAGGTCCCGATGATCGAGCACGGCGATTTTTTTGGAGCCGATATGCTGCAGCAGTTGCTTCGTGCTGCGACCGACTTTAATTTTCCCCCGCAACACGTACGGCGCGGATGCGTCCGAATTCCATAAACCCATATCCGGTACTCCCGATCGTTTATTTCCGATTTTTTCACCACGCTTCTAGAAGTGTGGTGAAAAACAGATTTTGCAGGGGGCTTGGGCATGGATTTCCGATCGCAGTTGTCCGCAGATTTCCCGATTTTACGGTTTTTAGGGGAAGAAATCCACGGACAAAGGCGACCACCGGCGTTTCTCCAATCCATGCCCAAGCCCCCCGCACCGCTTTTTCACCACACTTGTAGTATAGGCCGAAAAACGGACGGTTTATCCCTTTACCAATGCCATATTTTGTACACCAGCCCGTATCCCAGAATCGCCGCGCTCACGCCGATGTCGATCCATCCCGCCCAGCGCGCCGCATTCCTCTCCTTGTTCCATTTGGATTGTTTATACAGCTTTTGCTCAATCAAAATCAAAAACAAGCCTGCCAGCAAAAACAACCACGCCGAATATTCGACATCGCGCGATTGCAAATAATCCATAAGCGCGCACCTTCCCGACTATTTTGCTTTCAAACCGACGCGGCGAATCTTGACTTTCAATTCAATATCCACTTGGATATGGGGGTACGTGTTAGTCCACTTCTTTTCCGTGTCGATATGCCGATTCCAATACCCGGCGTTCTTGGCCCTCACATATTCGCCAAATCCGAAAATGTCCGCTTTGTCCCTTTGGGTTTTCCTGATCAGCTTGAGCATTTGCTTCGTCATGGTTTTTTTCATGGTTTGCTCGATTTCGCGAAGCTGCCCGGAATCACGTATTTTAAAAGGCTCCTGAAACTTTTCGCCCACCGTTCCTTCGACCAGGACCTGCACTTTAACGTGCGGCAGCCCGCCGCGGATGTCGGTGGTGATTTTTGATTTTCGATGGAAAATATGAAGGGTCACCAGCCCGGGGATGCCTTGAATCGGAGATGTGATGGTGGAGCCTCCCGTTTTCTTCCCGGTGATCTCCAGAAACAATTCGATTTCTTCCGGGGGAATCCAATCGACCATCCTTCTGTTTCGAAAATAAGCCATCCCCGCCAGCTTGACGCTGTGATCCGGTTCGATTTTCACATAAGGAAGATACGCCATCTGCCCTTTGTGGGCGGAAAGGCTCCAAAACAACCCGATAAAATCCTCGGGAAACCGGTTCATGTCCACCATATGATTCATCATGTCCAGCATATAAATCGTCGGAATCCGGTCCAATTCCGGCTTCAAGCGCATCAGCTTGCCCGCTTTGTCTTTGGAGACGATCATCCAGGCCGTGCGGCGGATTTCCGAATTGCGGCGGAGATAGTCGGTGATGTTTTCAAAGCCTTTCCTGGCCAAAGCCTCATCGATCACAATGATCTGCAAATGGCCGAAAAAAAGCTGGGACGTCACTTGTCTCTGCAAGGTCATGAGCGCGTCGTCGATGGAGTTTCCGGAAACGCTGACGACCCACACCGGCTTTCCCCCCGGGCCGGCACCGCCTCCGCCGCTTTCGCTCTGGGCCCCCGGTCCCAGCGGAATGCGGCCCGGAACGGCGATTTGCAAAGTAATCTTCAGCTTTTGCTGCGGCGGCGCCGGCGAAGACTGCGGCTTCATTTCGGCGGTGCTCGCCCCGTTCCCCGCCCCTTGCTCCTGCTCGATCGCCATCGCCAGGATGACCACCCGGTCTTTCAACTCCAGGCGGTCCCAGCAGCCGCTCAGGAGAAGCGCGGAAATCCCGATCAGGCCGATCAGGCCGCTTGCCCTAAGGAGTCCCGCCCGCCTTTTCATGGGGCTTCCCTCCCTTTTTTGCGAACCAAAGCCGTCAAGTACAGAAGGAACGGATAGGCTATGGTCAAAAGCAATTCAAACCGGCCGACGAACAGAATGGCGTGGTTCATCTGAAAGATGTCCTGATACATCATCGCCAGCAAAAACAAAAAGGGGAGCAGGAAAAAAGAAAACAGCTTGTGATCGCGCAGCCGAAGCACATTGCCGAGCGCGTGCGCCGTCAAATAAAAACTGGAAAGCAGGGTGGTAAAAACGGCCGTCACCCAGACGATCAGGAAAACGGCGTCCAGACGCTCCGGAATATTCGCCGGAAGCGACGTCATTCTGGCCAATTCCAGCGTAGGCCAAAACAGCATTTTCGTTTCCTCCGGCCCGAACGCGGCCACCGTCGCAATCACGATCAGAATATACAGCATGCCCCCGATCAACGTCCCCCAAACCGCCGATCGAATCGCCTTCTCCGGCCGCCGCATGGATGGAATGACAATCGTCAGGACAAACGCGGTCTGAAACAGGCCGGCGATCGTCAGCATCCCGATCCACATGCCATTCGGCTCATTCCCCAGAAGCGGCTGCAAATTCAACATGGAGGCATTTTTCAAGGAAAGCGCGAAGATCACCAGGCCCGGAAACACGACAAACGGAATATAAAAAAGATGGATATAAGAGAAGGTTGCCATGTCGTAGCGGACCGAAACCGCGGCCAGCAGCAGCATGATCAGAACCGTCACTTCCAGCGGCGTTTTGGGCAGCACTACGGTCACAATCACCTCGCCGAACTCGCGAACGATCAGCGCCGTCTTCAAGATGAAAAAACTGATGATCAGCATGCTTCCCAACCGTGCGACCCAGACGCCGACCAATTCCTCGGCATACAGGAAAATGGATTTGTCCGGAAAACGCGCGCCCAATTTGGCGATAAACCACAGCCCGCACACAGCCAGAAGCATGCCCAGGAGCGTGACCAGCGGCGCTCCGGTGTCCGCCGCGCTGGCGGCATACCGGGGCAAGGCCAAAATGCCCACCCCTTCAAT
>CAYYCV010000019.1:19306-44296 GCA_964470405.1 uncultured Caryophanales bacterium | reverse complement strand
TTCATTCAGTCCCATCATGCATTTAAGCCGATTTTTTCTCTGCGAAAGTTGAGTTCGTAAGATTTGGTTTTGTCCGAATCTTGGAAAACATTAACGTTAGCCTGTCCCTGCAAAATTTATCCTTCTAAATTTATCAAATCAAATCGAATGAGGTCAATCGGATCAAATGAGGTCAAATGAGGTCAAACAGATCAAACAGACCAAATGAAGATCAAACAGATCAAATGAGATCAAACAGAACAAATGAGATCAAACAGACCAAATGAAGATCAAACAAATCAAATGAGATCAATCTGTCGGGTCAAATGAGATCAAACAGACCAAATGAAGATCAAACTGTTATATTTAAACTTTGTCGCATGGTTGTCATCCTTGTATTTCCAACGCAGGCTTGCTATCGGAACTGACCATATGCATATTAATCCCGAAATGGCGAGCGGGGAAATCGGATTTCCCATATTTCGGATTATGACTTGCCGCGATCCGACATTCTGCCTCCGAATACGCGCATGGGTTGCTTGATGAAGCACCGCAGAGGTTGCGCATGAGTTGAACAGGGGTTGAGCGTGAGTTGGGTAGGGATGGAGAAACGGCAGAAGGTCATTACACTTTTCGCTGCTTTCCGAGCACTTCGGATACCTTTGTGCGGGACGTGAAAAAGGACGTTTTTAATAAAACAAAAAATAATGATGGCGATGGCAATAGCATTTGTGCCCGTTTGGCGCCAATACCTGCAAAAGTGCATCTATTTGGGTCCTGTTTCGGGCATTTTGGGAAAATACCTGCGATAATGCAGTTATTTCAAGGCGCATCGCCACAAACGGGGCACTACGTGCAGAATACCTGCACTATTGCAGGTAATTCCTTCGGGCATACCGTCCACGGAAAAAATAAATGCACTTTTGCAGGTATTTTTAACGTGAAAGGCTAAAAATTGGCCCGCTTTCAGATCGGGCGGCGCCCGAATTTGCACGAGGCCGGGCAGGGCTTCCTGTTCCAGCCGCTCTCACAATCGGCGGGCGAGGGATTTCGATCCCTCGTCTTTTAACGCGACGCCCGCCGTAATCCGGCGTTCCGTCTCCGCATCCGCGCCGCGCCCACGGATTGATCGATGAAGCGTCGCAGCGCCCCGGGCCGGGCTTCGGCTTCTCTTAGGGCGCGCTGGTATCGTGCAGCCTGGCGCCGATGTTTCTGCGGGCGGCAATCGCCGGATCAATGCGGCTTTTCAGGACGGACCAACCGTCGTCCGTTTGGGTATCCGCCGATTCGGCGAATTCAGCCCCCGATTCAGATCGTTCATTGCCACGATATTCAATGGGATTCGGGGCATTCCGCTTTCATGGGCTGTTGCTCTGCCGAACCGGATGAAAGAAGACAGCTTGATTGAAATGTGTGGTGGCAAAATGATACGTGGATTGGACATGGGCTGGACATGGACTGGACATGGGCTGGAGAAATAGCAGGGGTCGCCTTTGTCCGCGAATTTCTTTCTAATAGATAAGGCTGTAAAATCGGGAAATCGGCGGAAAGCCATGATCGGAAAGCCATGATCGGAAACCCATGCCCAAGCACAAAGCCGCCTGTCCGGACCGCATTATGAAAGTTCGTTGACGGTGACGGTGCGTCAAATAATCGGATTCACATATTTGATTTCCAGTCCGCTATCCACCGGCCTTCCCGTTTCATAGGACAAGTTGCCGACGGCTTCGGCCAGGCGGGACTGAGCCGCGGACTGGCCGGCAGCGTCCGATTCGGCGCTGCGCATGACGGCGTAAGCGGCGCTCAATACGGACACCGCGTCCTCCATCGCCTGGTCCCACAGATCCCACACACTGGCGGTATAAAGCTCTTTTGGGTCCGTGGGATCGTTCCATTCCGCCCGCGCATCGTTCGTGTAATCGAGGGGGGCGTGTTTCCGCTTGTATACCATCGGGTCGATTTGGCCCAACGTGAGCAGCCGCTTCAAACCGTAAGGGTCGTGGAACAGTTTTTGAGCGCGGATCATGTCGCGGTAGGCCTGATTCCAATCCCCGGCTTGGAGCTCCGACGCGCAGTCCGGGTAGTAGCGGCGCGCAAGTTCGTCGAGCCATGCCGCGATGTCGTCCGGCAGCCGGTCCCCGATGTCAAGCTGCTTCCACGCCGGGGTATTCCAGGTTTCCAGGCGCAGGTGCTTTTTGACCATGATCGTGTCGAGGATAACTTCAAAACGCTGATGATTCCATTTGACAAAGCCCGATTTGTGAAAGACGTAGGGATGCATATTGCGGTCGAGCACGTGGTGCATCAGGAAGCCGAGCACGTACAGCGCGGAAGGGTCTCCGACCTTGCGCCCCCGCGCGCGATTCACCAGGTCGATCAGCACCGGGCCGCAGTGTTCCTTGTGCATTTGGCTGCCGAGCCGATTCATGTGCTTCTGTTTTTTCCAGGGAAGAAAATGGTGATAAAACAAAAAATCAGGCCCCTGACAGCCGAGATAAAATACGCGTTTGAGCGATTCGGATGCAATCCACTCCTTTCCGCCCGATTTTTCCAGCGCATGCTGTCCAAATATAAGGTGGGTCCACAGGTTTGGCAAGCGATTCACCCTTTCTGTTCCGGAAGTGCGGTCCATTCCGTTTTCATTACCTTCATCTTACTTGATTGGCAACAAGGGAACAATACATTTTAAAGGTGGGGCGGAAAAACGGACAACTCCGCGCTTGGACAGGGATGTCCGATTGTAACGAAAGGTATTGATCCGTTCCGATCAGATGTGCTATGCTTAAATGGTCGAAAGTGTAAAACATAGTTTTATAATATAAAACAAAGTGGGTGGAGGCATGCCGATCATTCAATCCCTCGACAGAGCGCTTTGTATTCTGGATTTGTTTGACGAGTACGCGTGCGAATTGAAAATTACGGAGATCAGTTCGCAAATGGAACTGCATAAAAGCACGGTTCATTCTTTGCTGAAAACGTTGAAGGAACACCATTACGTTGACCAAAATCCGGAAAACGGCAAATACAAGCTGGGACTTAAGTTGCTGGAGCGGGGAAATCTTGTGCTGCAAAACATCGACATTCGCGCCTTGGCCAGACGGCATTTGGAGGAGGTGAGCAAGAAAACGGGGCAAACGCTGCATCTCGTGATTCCGGACGGCAAAGAGGGAGTGTACATTGACAAGGTAGAGGGCGCCAAAGCCGTCATTCGGTATTCGCGAATCGGCCGGAGGGTTCCCCTGCACAGCAGCGCCGTGGGGAAAGCGATGGCGGCCTTCAAGGATCCGAAAGAGCTGCGCGCCGTACTCAAGGGGTATGTCTACACGGTTCAGACGCCAAAAACCATCACGGATGAAGAAAGCTTTTTGCAGGAATTGCAGCGGGTCAGAGACGGCGGATATGCGGTTGACAATCAGGAAAACGAGCCGGGCGTGCAATGTTTCGCCGCGCCGATTCGCGACCATTCCGGACAAGTCCGCGCCGCCATCAGCATTTCCATGCTCAGCGTAAGAGTGACCGATCAGGAAACCGAACAGTACATCACCATGTTAAAGCAGGCCGCGGCGGAAATTTCAAAGCAGTTGGGCAATGGATTTCCCGCAATGGCCAAAAACTTCCAGGGAGGCTGACAAATGAAAATTTTCCGTTTTTTTGATCCGCAATCCAGGCCGAAATTGGCTGTTTCAATCGATGACGAACGCATCTTTGAGTTGCCGCAGGCGGGCTTTGTGGAGCTGGTGCGCGACGCCGACGCCGCCGGGGTGAAGCCGGGGCAGTGGATAGCGAGCCGGGTGGACAGCGGGGAATTGCCGCCCTTGCAAGCGGCTTGGGCGGATCTGCGGCTCGCCGTGCCGTTGGAGGCCCCGGAGGTGTGGGCGGCGGGCGTCACTTACGAGCGCAGCAGGGACGCCAGAAATTACGAATCGACCGGCGGCAAACTGGATGCGGTTACCTTTTACGATAAAGTGTATGATGCCGAACGCCCCGAGCTTTTCCTGAAATCGACGGCGGCCCGAACGGTGGGACCCGGCGAGACGGTTTGCTTGCGGAGCGATTCCGATTGGCAAATTCCCGAGCCGGAATTGGGCGTGGTGGTCGATCGAACCGGACGGATTTTGGGCTACACGATCGGCAACGATATGAGCTGCAGGGACATCGAAGGGGAGAACCCGCTGTATTTGCCGCAGGCCAAAGTATGGAAGCGATCCTGCGCGATCGGCCCGGTGATTTTGCTGGCCGAAGCGGTGGAGGACCCGTACCGTTTCCAGATCACCTGCACGATTTACCGGAACGGCGGCGCGGTGTTTGAGGGGAAGGCGAGCACGGGGCAATTGAAAAGAAAGCTGGAAGAGCTCGTCTCCTTTCTGATCCGCGATAACGATATTTTCGACGGAACGGTTTTGCTGACGGGCACCGGCGCCGTGCCGCCAAACGACTTTCCGCTGCAGGGCGGAGACCGGGTTGAAATCGCCATTTCCGGCATCGGCGTGCTGGTGAATCCCGTTTTGTCGCTGCGTTAATTGGATGTTATCCCATAAAAAAGAAAGGTGATACGGTTGAGCGCGTTTGCAGTTGGGAAAACTTATCGGAATTATTGGAATGGAGATTGGGTCGATTCCTCGTCGGGGCGGACCGTGCCGAGCATCAATCCGGCTAATCGCAGCGAAGTGGTGGGATACGTGCCGTCTTCCACCCTCGATGATTTAAATCGGGCCGTGGATGCGGCGAAAGCGGCCCAGTCCGCATGGAAGCGGCTTTCCGGCGCGGCCAGGGGCGATTATTTGTACAGGGCGGCCAACGCGATGGAGAAGCGGCTGGACGAGATCGCGGAGTCGATGACGCGCGAGATGGGCAAGACCTTGCCCGAAGCCAGGGGCGAAACCGCGCGCGGCGTGGCGATTTTGCGCTATTACGCGGGGGAGGGCATGCGCAAAGTCGGCGATGTCATCCCGTCGACCGACAGCCAGGCGCTGATGTTTACCACCCGCGTTCCGCTGGGCGTCGTCGGCGTGATTACCCCCTGGAATTTTCCGGTGGCGATTCCGGTGTGGAAAATCGCTCCGGCGCTCATTTACGGCAATGCGGTGGTCTTTAAACCGGCGCAGGAAACCGCGGTGACCGCCGCCAAAGTGATGGAGTGCTTCGCCGAGGCGGAGCTGCCGCCGGGCGTCATCAATATGGTGCTTGGTTCCGGATCGGTGATCGGGCAAGGGATCATCGATCATCCGGGCATAGCCGGCATTACCTTTACCGGCTCGGATGCGACCGGGCAGAAAGTGGGCCAGGGCGCGCTGGCGCGCGGCGCGAAGTACCAGCTTGAAATGGGCGGGAAAAACCCCGTCGTCGTGCTGAATGACGCCGACCTGGATTTGGCGGTGGAGGCGACGATCAGCGGCGCTTTCCGCTCCACCGGACAGAAATGCACGGCGACGAGCCGGGTGATCGTGCAGAGCGGGATTTATGAAGCGTTCAAACGCAAGCTGCTGGCCAAGGTGAGCGAAATTCGGATCGGGGACGGCATGCGGTCCGGGGTCTGGATGGGGCCTTGCTCCAGCGAAAGCCAGATGAAGACGGTGCTGTCCTATATCGAAAAAGGCATAGAGGAAGGCGCGGAGCTGATCTGCGGCGGCAAACGCTTAAGCGGCGGCGAATACGACGGCGGCTTTTTCGTGGAGCCCGCTGTTTTTGACGGGGTGGCGCGGGATATGGCCATTGCCCAGGAGGAGATTTTCGGGCCGGTCATCGCGCTGATGAAGTTCGAGGAGCCGGAGGAAGGGCTGCGGCTTGCCAACGATGTGAAATTTGGTCTGAGCGCTTCCATTTTCACAACGAATATCGGAGCCATGCTCAGCTTTATTCAGAATATGGAAGCGGGGCTGATCCGCATCAATGCGGAATCGGCCGGGGTGGAATTGCAGGCGCCGTTCGGCGGCATGAAGCGGTCCAGCTCGCATTCCCGCGAGCAGGGGCAGGCGGCCATCGAATTTTTCACCTCGATTCAAACCGTGTTTGTAAAATCCTAGAAGCGGGATGAAAAAAGCAGCGCAGCGGTTGGGCATCGGTTGGAGAAAGGGGAGGGAAGCATATGGCCTCGCTATACAAGATCGTCATGATGAAGCCGCAGGACAAAGTGGCTGTGGCGCTGGAGGATATCCCGGCCGGGGAAACGGTTTCGGTCGTCTGTCAAGGAACGGCGCACACCGTGCGCCTGAAAGACGCGGTCGCATTTGGCCATAAATTTGCCGTTGTTCCGATAGCGGCGGGGGAAGATATATTGAAATACGGCGAAGTCATCGGGGCCGCTATTTGCGGCATTGAAGCGGGCGAGCATGTTCACGTCCATAATTTGGAAGGCAAACGAGGGAGAGGCGATCGAAATGCCGCAAATCGATAAACCCGTATTTTGGGGGTACAGGAGACCGGACGGCAGCGTGGGCATTCGCAATCACGTGCTGATTTTGCCGACGATTGTCTGCGCCACCCAGGCGGCGAAGCAGATTACGGAACTGGTGCACGGGACGGTTTCGTTTATTCATCAGCACGGATGCGCACAGGTCGGCGTGGACTATGAACAGACGTTTCGCACCTATGCGGGGATCGGAGCCAATCCCAACGTGTACGGCGTTGTCGTGTTGGGATTGGGATGCGAGACGCACCAGGCCAGAAGCGTGGCCGGCGAAATCGCCAAAACCGGCAAGCCGGTGGAGGTGGTGTCCATCCAGGACCACGGAGGGACGCTGTATGCGATTGCGGAAGGGGCCAAAATTGCCGCCAAAATGGTTCAGGACGCCTCCGCGCAAAGAAGGGTGGAGTGCGGGTTCGACGAGTTGATCGTCGGCACGGAGTGCGGCGGCTCCGATGCCTGTTCGGGGTTGTCCGCCAATCCGGCGGTCGGCGTCGTCAGCGACAAAATCGTCGATGTTGGCGGAACGTCGATCCTGGCGGAGACGACGGAATTAATCGGCGCGGAGCACCTGTTGGCCCGGCGTGCCGTGGATGACAAAGTGGCCAAACGGGTCTATGAAGTGATCCAGGCGATGGAGAACAGGGCGATCCGGATGGGCGTGGATATCCGCACAGGCAATCCGAGCCCGGGAAACATCAAGGGGGGGATCAGCTCGCTGGAGGAGAAGTCTTTGGGCGCGGCCAATAAAGCGGGCAGCCGCCCTTTGCAGGAGCTGATAGATTACGCGCAGAAGCCGTCGAAGAAAGGGCTGGTCTGGATGGACACCCCGGGGCACGACATCGAGCAGTTGACCGGGATGACGGCCGGCGGCGCGCAGATTGTTCTGTTTACGACCGGTCGGGGCACGCCCACCGGCTCGCCGATCGCTCCGACGATCAAGATCGCGACCAATTCGGCGATTTTTGAGCGAATGGGCGACAATATCGACATGAACGCGGGGACGATCATCGACGGTTCGGAATCGCTCGAATCGGTTGGCGAACGAATTTTTGATGAAATTTTGCAAGTGTGCTCCGGAAAGTTGACCAAGGCGGAAATATTAAAGCAGCATGATTTTGGAATTTGGAGAATCGGGCCGACCTTCTGAATACAGCGGGCAACATGGACGTTTCGCAGCCGGGCGGTTGGACATGGGAGGAATGGGTGCGATGAAGCTTCCGAAAGTCGTAGAGGTACGACAGCATTTTGAAACATACGGGGTACAGGACATCGGCGGGAAAGTGCGATTCGAGCTTCAGCGCAGCGGCATAGCGGAGCGAATCCGGCCGGGCATGCGGGTAGCCGTTGCCGCGGGCAGCCGGGGCATCAGCAACATTGCCGAAATCATCCGCTGTACCGTTTCATTTTTAAAAGATTCGGGCGCGTCCCCGTTCATCTTTCCGGCGATGGGCAGCCATGGAGGCGCGACGGCCGAAGGGCAGATCGAAGTGCTGGAAAGCCTCGGCGTGACCGAAGCTTATTGCGGCGCGCCGATCCTGTCTTCCATGGAGACGGTGCATATCGGCGATACGGCGAAGGGCGTCCCGGTCTATACGGATCGGCTCGCCTGGGAAGCGGACGGGATCGTCATCGTGGCGCGAATTAAAAAACATACCGATTTCACCTCGCCGATCGAAAGCGGAATTATGAAGATGGCGGCCATCGGCATGGGCAAACACGATCAGGCTTTGACGCTGCACCGGCGCGGCGTCGTCGGCATCCGCGACGACATGCCGGAAGTGGCGCGCGTCGTATTGGGCAAGGCGAAGGTGCTCTGCGGGATGGGCATCATCGAGAACGCCTGCGAGCAAACGGCGGATATCGCGGCGATTCCGGCGGGGGAGATCGAGGCGCGGGAGAAGGAACTGCTCAAGGAATCGGTCCGTCTGATGCCGAAACTGCCGTTTGAGGAGTTGGACGTGCTGCATGTGGATGAAATCGGGAAAAATTACAGCGGCACGGGGATGGACACGAATATCGTCGGGCGCATCTATATCGAAGGCGTTGAAGATCCGCCGGCTCCGCGCATCAAAAAGATCATCGCCGGCGGCCTGAGCGAGGAATCCCACGGCAACGCGACGGGTGTGGGACTGGCCGATCTGACCACGAGGCGTTTATTCGATCGGATCGATTTTCGCACGATGAATGAAAATGTCATCACCAGCACGTTTCTTCTGCGGGCGAAGATCCCGATCGTCATGGACCATGACCGCGCGGCGATGCACACGGCTTTGCGCTGCTGTTGGGGCGTGAAGCCGGAGGAGGCCCGCATCGTTCGCATTCCCAATACGCTGCATCTGGAAAGGCTGTATATTTCCGAGGCGCTGCTGCCGGAGGCCCGCCGGATGAAGCATATCGAGATCGCGGGCGAGCCCGAAGAAATGGATTTTGACGAACGGGGCTATTTTCGGCCGTGGTGTCATTGAAAAAATCATCGGATTTTGATATACATTTTGATATACTTGCGCCGAAAAGTCGGTTATAATTAAAAACATGACAAATGACGACATCATGAGAACGTCTGAAATGGCATAGAAGGGGTCGTTTTCATGCAGGCGGAATACATCAATCCTTTTCTGGAATCGGCGCAGATCGTCATCGAGCAGGTCGTGAATGTTCGTCCGACCACCGGCGATTTGAGCGTGAAGGTCATTCAATCTATCGAGAATTATATTTGGATTCGAATTGGAATGTCGGGCCAGATCGCGGGCGATATTGTTTTTGGGCTGCATGAGCAAGTGGCGCTGAAACTGGTGTCGGCGATGATGGGCGGATTTCATATTCAGGAAATGGACGAGATTGGCCAGAGCGCCATTTCGGAGCTGGGAAACATGATCAGCGGCAACGCCAGCACGATCCTGTACAACCAGGGCGTCAAGGTGGACATCACCCCGCCCAAGGTCATTCAGTCGCTCGGAACGGCCGATTTTGTTCCTCAAAAGGCGCTGACGATTCCTCTGATGATGGGGAATATCGGGGAACTGGACATGCAGGTCATTATCGCGTAAAGGCGATATGCCATCGCCGTGGAAACCGGCGCTTTTGCCGCGGCAACACCTATAAGCTGCTTGGGACGGGCGGATATCGCCGCGTCTCTTTTTATTGTGATGCGGCATGATGCCCATGATGCTGTATGATGCGGGCGTGATGCGGCCGCCGGAAGTTGTGTTTCGTCGCGAAACCAATTAAGCTATAGAGGTGTGGCGAAAGAGCGGTGCAGGGATCGAGCGTAGGTTGGAGAAACGACAAGGATCGCCTTTGTCCGCCGTAATTCCCGCAACGCCGCTGGAATTTTGGAGCATTACCTGAATACCTGCAAAAGTACATCTATTTATAGGCTGCAACCGGCATTTTGAGAAAATACCTGCAAAAATGCAGGTATTTCGAAGGATTTCGCTTCATTTCGGAGTGAGCGCACAAAATGCATGTATTTTTGCAGGAAATTTAATCTCCCGAGCGCCGATGAGCGCACAAAGATGCACTTTTGCAGGTATTTTTGGTCCGAAGAGGTCGCTTAACCTCCAAATCGCGAAAAATATTCGATGCCGCCGAACGGAATGAAGATTCCCGCGAATATGTTGCAAAGATGAGGCTAAACAAGAAAGATGAAGCCAAGCAAGAAAGATGAAGCCGAGCAAGAAAGATGAAGCCAAGCAAGAAAAACGATCGGGAAAAGAGGGTGTGCATGAATCGCGAAGCCGGATTTGCTTCATTCGATATAAAAGAAACCTGGGTTGATTTGCTGCGTCAAATGAATATCGTTCAGCCCACTCCGGTGCAGTCGGAGGCGATCCCGCCGATTCAGCAAGGCAGCGATCTGATCGCGGAATCTCAAACCGGAAGCGGGAAAACGCTCGCGTATTTGCTTCCCGTGCTGCAAAAAATCGACCCCGGGTCCAAGCATCTGCAGGCGATGATCGTTGTGCCGACGCGGGAACTGGCGGTGCAGATTCTCCATGAAATCGGGCGCTTTCAGGAGGTGAGCGGAATCGCGGGCCAGGCGCTGATCGGCGGAGCCGCCTTGAACCGTCAGATCGACAGGTTGAAGCAGCATCCGCAAATCGTGGCAGGTACGCCCGGGCGCATACTGGAACTGATCAAAATGAAAAAGGTGAAGATGGACCAGGTCGGAACGATTGTCGTGGATGAAGTGGATCAAATGCTGGAAGCCGGGTCGGGCGGGGAAGTGGAGCAAATTTTTCACAGCGCGCTGCGCGACCGTCAAATCCTGTTTTTTTCCGCTACGGTGCCGGAGGCGGCCCACCGGTTGGACGACCGTTGGATGAAGCCGCCTGTGCGGATTTCGTCGGGTTCGGCCGGGCGTTCTCCCGAACAAATCGAGCATTGGTATCTGGTTTGCGAGCCAAGGGATAAAATCGACACGCTCCGCCGCTTGATTCGGGCGCTTCAGCCGCATTCGGCGCTTATTTTTGTCAATGAGATCGGGGATATCGGCGAACTGGCAGCCAAGCTGAATTATGTCGGGCTGTCGGTGGAGGCGCTTTACGGAGATTCGGGAAAACAGGATCGCGCCGCCGTGCTTCAACGTTTTCGCCTGGGCAAAACCCGGCTTTTGATCGCAACGGACGTGGCGGCCAGAGGATTGGACATCGAAGGGCTGACCCATGTGTTTCATTTCGACCCGGCGACGGATGCCGATCATTATCTTCATCGGTCGGGGCGCACGGGCCGAATGGGCAAGAAAGGCTGGTCCGTTTCGATCGTCACGCCCAGGCAGCAGTTCATTATGGGGAAATTCGCGGGGGAACTGGGCGTACGCTTCGATCGCAAATCGATGTTTCACGGAGAGTTGGTCGATCCGGCTTCGGCTGAAGGAATCAAACGGGCTTCCGCGGCGGCCGGAAAAGCGAATCCCGCGCCGATTCGCCGGCCCGCCTCCAAACCGGGAGGGAATCCGGACGCTGTGCCTTCCCGGCCGAAAGCGAATCCGGACGCCACGCCCTTCCGCTCGAAAGTGAATCCGGACGCCGCGTCTTCCCGCTCGAAAGCGAATCCGGACACCGCGCCTTCCCGACCGAAAGCGAAGCCGAAAAACCGAAAGGACCGGAAAAATACGAAGGATAAGGGCGCTCCGAAATGGTTAAAGGAAAAACGGGAACGATGATCCCGCGACGTAGCCCAGGTAAGCCAAACCCAAACCGAGCGTGTAACTGATTCCGATATATAGGGCAAACGCCCTCCAATGGCCGCCGCGGATCAATTTGACATTCTCCAGCTTGAAGGTGGAGAATGTCGTGAACGCGCCGATAAAGCCGATGCCAAGCAGCAGATAGACGGCGGTTCCCCACTGCTCTCCGATAACCAGACCGAGCAAAAACGAACCGAGCAGGTTGACGATCAGAGTGCCGACCGGGAAAACGCCGGGAAAGCGGCGTGCCGACCAAACACCGATTTTGTACCGCAGGATCGCGCCCAGAAACCCTCCGGCGGCGACCAGCAATCCGGAAACGATCATGAGCGGCTCACACTCCTTGCCGCTTTTTTGGGTTGCCTGTCCGCCAATTGATGGCCGATCCAGGCAAACAACAGCCCGCCCCACATGCTGAGCAGCATGTACAGCACGGCCGTTCCGATCCGGCCCTGCTGAATGAGTTCGACCGTTTCCATGCTGAAAGTGGAAAAGGTTGTGAATGCGCCGATCAGGCCTGTGCCGAATCCGAGCCTGAACCATTCCGGCATCCGATCGGCGTTCGCCGCCTTGACGGAAAACCATCCCAGCACGGCGCAGCCTGCGCAGTTGATTACGAAAGTGGCCAGCGGAAAAAAGCCGCTCCACCATTCTTGCATCGCGAGGTCCACGGAATACCGCAGCAGGGCCCCCATGGCGCCCGCAATTCCAATCGCCAGCACGGTCAAATTCATCCCCACCTTTTGTAATTCCACTATTTTACCCCTGCTCATTTTATTCGTCAATTCTTTTTGCGACCCCCCTATTTTTTTGAGAGATGCCGAAATGTTTACCATCCATTTATTTATAAAACATAGTATAGGAGTGAGAGAGGGCATGTTGAAAATGAAAAAGCGATTCAAACAGGCATTCATCGCCGGGCTGACGCTGCTGATGCTGCTGAGCGGCGCCTCATCCGTGTTCGCCCACAGCAACGGCAACGGCAACCGCAACGATGACCGCGGGAATTACGGGAATGCGCATCATGAAAAGCAATCGAAGTATGATTGGGGAAAATACGGAGGAAAATACGGAAATGTGCAGATTACGCTGAACTTTTCCGACATGAACAGCAAAGATTTCGAGTGGGTGATGAAGAACATCGCGCGTTTGGCTTCCAGAGGCGTGTTCCATGGATATGACGACGGCACGTTCAAGCCGAATCGCCCCGTTTCCCGGATCGAAGCGATTGTCGCGGCGGTTCGCCTGCTCGGGCTGGAGGATGAAGCGAAGTCGGACGAGGAAATGAACACCAAGCTTTATTTTAAAGACGCCGACAAGATTTACAAGAAGTACCCGCAGACCGTCGGATATGTCGCGGTCGCGCTGGAGCACGATTTGTTCGCGGAGAATGAAAACGAAATTCAACCGGATAAGTCCGCCGACCGCCTGTGGGCTACGACGCTGCTGGTCAAAGCGTTGGGTTTGAAAGCGGAGGCGCAGGCGAGCATGAACGCGGACCTGAATTTCAAGGACGCCCGTCTGATCCCGGCCGGCTCTCGCGGCTATGTTGCGGTCGCCGTGGAGAAGAAGCTGATTTTCGGATACAACGACAAAACGTTCAAACCGTTCAACCCGGTGACCCGCGCCGAATTGGCCGCTTTGCTGGACCGCACCGGAGAACAGCTTCCCGAATATAACGATCAGTCGGTAGCGGGAACCGTCAGCGGCGAAGTGCAAAATAACACCATTTCGATTGTGAATTCAAACGGCGTGGCTCAATCCTACGCCATCGATCCGAACGTGTTCGTGTTCCGCGACAACGCGAAGGTGGACGTTTCGGAGCTGCGGGCCGGCGATCAAGTGGAAGCCCGCCTGTACAACAACGTCATTGTCTTCATCGAAGTGAAGGCTCCGGCATCGGAGAACGGAACGTTTACCGGGATCGTGAAGACGTCTTCCGCCCATTCGGTGACGATCGCCAAAGCCGGTCAGGATACGCCGTATGCGTTGACGGCCAACGCGGTGATCTATCGCAACGGCAGCCAGGTGAACGCCGATGCATTGAGGCCCGGCGACGAGGTGTTCATCCAGGTGGTCGACGGCAAGATCAGCTTTCTGCAGGTGACCAAAGCGGTTGCGGAGAACGCCGCATTCGCCGGAACGGTGAAGGCGAAGGTGAGCGACAACAAGCTCACGATTGCAAGAAACGGTCAGGATGCGCAATATACGCTCGCCTCGAACGTGATCATTTACCGCAAAGGAACGCTGGTTGACGCATCCGACCTGCGGGTCGGCGACCAGGTGTTTGTCCAGGTGTCCGGCGGCAAAGTGACGTTCATTCAGGTGACGCAATCCGCCGCGGCGCAGAACGACGCGTTTAACGGGGTGCTGAAAACGGCGGTGAGCGAAAACGCCGTCACCGTGGCGAAGGACGGACGGGACACGCGGTATGAGCTGGCGTCCAACGTCATTGTTTATCGCAACGGCTCGGTGGTTGAACCGTCGGCCGTGAGGGCCGGGGATGAAGCCTACGTGGTGATCGTCAACGGGAAGATCACGCTGATTCAGGTCACCAAAGCGGTGGATGAATCCCCCTCGTTCAACGGCGTAATCAAAGCGGGGCTGTCTTCGTCCAACCAATTGACGATTACCCGAAACGGCGTGGATAAGGCGTACACGGTGGATAGCGATTCGTTGATTTTCCGCAACGGGATGCGGGTCGCCGCCGCCAACCTCAAGGTCGGCGACCAGGTAAGCGTGCTGACGCAAGCGGGAAGCAGCCTGATCGTACTGCTGCAAGTGACCACGCCGGTGGAACAGACGGATCAGCCGTTTACGGTGGACGGATTGTTCAAGTCGCTCACGGTGAATTCGACCGGCGACATCGCGACGATTACCGTTTCCCAATCCGTGTACGGCGGTGAGCAGAACGCCGTCTACAACGTGTCCCCGGACGTCACGGTCAGCGGCGATTTAAGCCAACTCGTTGACAACCATCCGATTCAGCTCAAGGGCGAAAATCGGCTGGTTTCACAAATTACGATAAAATAAACAAAAAAACAGAAGAGAGAAGAAAAAGGATAGGTTTGGGAGAAATCGAACGAACGGCTCATGGCGGACAGATCGCTGCACTTTGCGCAGCGGTCTGTTTGCGTATGCGCTCCCGGATCGAATGTGCTCCGATGACCCATTAGCCGGAATAACCTTAGCCGGAATAACCGATTTTCTCGGATATGGTGCGGGTGACCGATTTGAGCAGGGAAGCGGATTGGCGCGCGTGATCGAGCGTGAACCGGTAGGAGGGCCCGGCGATGCTGATCGTGCAAAGCAGTTTTCCGCCGGCATCGAAGATGGGCGCGGCAATGCCGATAATGTCGTCGCGGTCCTCCATGCGATTCCAGGCGAAGCCCTCCACGATAATGTTCTGTATTTCGTGTTCCAGCACTTCGCGATCGGTGATCGTATACTTCGTCAGGCGGGGAAGGCCGGCGGACGCCAGCACGCGGTCGCGTTCTTCCTTGCCCATGTAAGCGAGGATCACTTTGCCGCCCGCCGAACAGTGCATCAACGACCGCTTCCCGATAAAGGTCAGCAAGCCGATCGGATGGGGCGAATCGATCTTGTCGATAAAGACGCATTGGTTGCCGTCCTGCTGCATGAGATGGACGGTTTCCCGGATGTCTTCGCTCAATTGCTGAAGATAGGGGTGGATCAGTTCCTTGATGTCCATATCGCGTTGAAAAACCTGGGTAAATTGCAGCACCTTGTGGCTCAAATGATATTTCTTGGTGCTTTCGTTGCGAAAAGTGTATTCCCGTTTGGTTAAAGCGGACATAATACGATGAACGGTGCTGATATTCAGGCCGGTTTTCTGGGTGACTTCCGTGATGCCCAGGCCGGTCTTTCCCGCGTCGATCAAGGCTTCCAGAATATCGATGGCCTTCAGCGACGGATCGGATTTGTTTTCTTGTTCACCTTTCATATAAGATCATGCCTTTCAAATATAATATTCTGATGAAAAACCATTTATCTTACATTATAAGCGAAAAGAAAACAAAAAGTAAGTCCGGTTGAAAGAAATGTTGAAAGAAAAACGTTGAAATCCGATGTTATTAATATTATAATATATAATATAAGTTTTCATATATGAAATTTTATCGATGGAGAGAAGAGGTTGTACACCCAATTTGGCTAAAAGGATGTTGCTCGAATGGCGAATCGCGACCCCCGCAAACCGAATATCCTGTTTATTTTGACGGACGACCAAGGGGCATGGGCTTTAGGGTGCGCGGGCAATCATGAAATTATCACCCCCCGCCTGGATGAATTGTCCGGGACCGGAATCCGGTTTGATCACTTTTTCTGCACCTCGCCCGTCTGTTCTCCTGCAAGGGCTTCCATTTTAACCGGGCGCATCCCTTCGCAGCACGGCGTGCTCGACTTTGTAAAGGGAGGGAGCTTCGGGGACGACGAACCGGATTATTTGTCCGGCCAGACCACGTATGTCGATGTGCTTGCCGGGAACGGGTATCGGTGCGGGATCAGCGGAAAATGGCATTTGGGGAATGCCGCCGAGCCGCGTCAAAGTTTCGACCACTGGTATGTGCATGTGAAGGGAAGCGGCCCTTATTACGGCGCTCCCATGATCAGAGACGGGCAATGGGTGCGCGAACCCGGGTATATTACGGACGCGATTGCCGATGACGCGCTCGCGTTTCTGGACGAGCAGGCCGGGCGCGACGAACCGTTTTATCTCAGCGTGCATTTTACCGCGCCGCATGATCCCTGGGTGGACGGTCAGCATCCCCGGGCGCTGCTGGATTTGTACAAGGACTGTTCCTTTGAAACTTGCCCGCAAGGCGAAGCCCACCCCGATGCCGTTTATCCCTATGAAAAGGAGTACATCCGCCCTTGTCTGGAAGGTTATTTCGCCGCCGTTACGGGAATAGACGCCAATGTCGGCAGGCTGCTGGACAAACTGGAGAGCTTGGGATTGAGGGAAAATACGTTGGTCGTCTTCCTGTCTGACAACGGTTTCAATTGCGGGCATCACGGGATTTGGGGCAAGGGGAACGGCACGTTTTCCCTGAATATGTTCGACACGTCGGTTAAAGTTCCGGCGATCCTGAGCCACCCCGGACGCATTCCGCAAGGCGTCGTTTGCGATCGATTGCTCAGCCAGTACGATATTTATCCGACTCTGTTGGATTATGCGGGCTGCAAGCCGCCTGACGGGGAGCATCTTCCGGGTCGGAGCTTTTTGCCGGCTTTGCTCGGGCGGGAGATGGCGGAGAGGGAGCATGTTGTTATTTACGATGAATATGGACCGGTTCGCATGGTTCGGAGCAAGGAATGGAAGTACGTGCATCGCTATCCGGACGGGCCGCATGAGCTGTATCATTTGACGGAGGATCCCGGAGAGACGACGAACCTGTACGGCCAGGCGTCGTATCGCGATCGGAGCGCGTCGATGAACGAGCGCTTGCAGGATTGGTTCGGCCGATACGCGGACCCCGTCATGGACGGCGCAAAGCAGGCGGTGAAAGGGAATGGGCAGATCGGTTTCATCCGGGCCGGCTCCGACCGGAACGCGCTGTTTGATCAAAACAGAACCGTTCACCGAAAGCCTTTGAAAGTGCGGTGAAAAAAGCGGTCTGCGATCTTAAAACCCATGCCCCATTTCGGAGCCGCCCGTTTTTCACCACACTTTTAAGCTTTCCGACCGAATGATTCAGACGAATGGGGAGGAGGATAGAAATGAGTTCGAAAAAAGCATCGTATGCCGCTCTGTGTCTCATTATTTTATTCGGGATCGGCTATGCCGTCTCGATCAATTCGGCGCCTTCGGGCATGTTGGCTTCATCCACGCTGGGGCCGAGCTATTTCCCGAACGTGTTGACCGCCATCTTGATTTTGCTGTGTTTGGCCAGCCTGGTGCGGACCGCCCGCAAGCAGGAAACCCGGCTTCGTTTTCCCAACCTGAAATATGTTCTATTCACCATTGTGCTGACCGCGGTGTTTATCGTTTGTTGGCAAAAGCTCGGTTCCTTTTATCCGGCAACGTTCGTTTTCCTGTTTTTGCTCATCGCCGTTTACAGGCTGGAAAAAGGGTGGAAGAACGCGGTGGGGATCGGCGCTGCCGTCGCTTTGGGATTGACCGCGATCCTTTACGTTTTGTTTGCCCTGATCATGAACATATCGCTGTAAACGAAAGGGGGGGATGACTTGGAGATATTAGGATACGATATTTTAAATCTATTTACCTTGGAAAATTTGCTGGTCCTCGTCCTGGGAACGTTCGTCGGGATGGTAATTGGCGCATTGCCCGGAATGGGCGTGATCATGGCGATTGTGCTGCTGCTTCCGGTCACGTACGCGATTTCTCCGCTCGCTTCGATCTTGCTGCTGCTGGCCGCTTATCAGGGGGCGGAATACGGCGGTTCCATCTCTTCCATCGTACTGGGGATTCCGGGAACGGCGGCGGCCGCGGCCACCGTGTTGGACGGGCACGAAATGGCGAAGCGGCATTCGCCGGGAAAGGCGCTCGGCTATTCGCTGACCTCGTCCACGATCGGGGGGATTTTCGGCGGCCTGGTGCTGATATTTTTGGCGGTTCCGCTGGCCAAGTTCGCTTTGAAGTTAACCGATCCCGAATTTTTCCTGATCGGCATTTTGGGACTGCTGGCCGTGGGCATGTTGAGCGCCAAAGATCAGCTCAACAGCATGATCTCCGTTGTGCTGGGGTTGATGGCGGGAACCGTGGGCATGGATCTGTTTTCCGGGTCGTCCCGATTTACGTTCGGTTTTCCGGAGTTGGCCGACGGCATTGATATCATCGCCCTGCTGGTGGGCATGTTCGCCTTCTCGGAATTGTTCGATATGATCGGCGAAGGGTTGAACAAACGGTATGTGACCGACTCCAGAAAACTGAAGACGGGCATCACGTTCAAAGAGATGAAGGAAACGGCCAAACCGACGCTGTTCGGCTCGCTGATCGGCGCGGTGACGGGAATCATTCCGGGACTTGGTTCCGGCGCGGCCTCCTGGTTCGCCTATTCCCTTTCGCGGAAGATGTCGAAGTCGCCGCAGACTTTCGGGGAAGGCAATCCCGACGGGATCACGGCGCCGGAGGCGGCCAACAACGCGGTGGTCGGCGGCGCGCTGGTGCCGCTGCTAGCGCTGGGCATTCCCGGATCGGCTTCCGTCGCCGTGATCATGGGCGCGTTCATTATTCACGGGATTCAGCCGGGCCCCAACGTACTATCCACCCATAAAGAGCTGGTGTACGGAATCTTCTACGGCTTCCTGCTGACCACGATCGCGATGTATGTCATCGGCAAGATGGTGACCAGCGCGTTTTCCAGAATGCTGTCCATTCCCAACTCGATTCTGATTCCGTCGATTTTGATTTTGTCGCTGATCGGTATCTTTACTTCGAAATACATGTTTCTGAACCTGTGGATCGGTTTGGGCATCGGCGTGGTTTTCTTCCTGCTTAAAAAACTGGATTTTTCCCTGCCCTCATTCATTATGGCTTTCGTTCTAAGCCCGATCATCGAAGAGAGCTTGAGGCGTTCCCTGGTGCTTTCGTACGGAAGCTATTCCATTTTCTTTACGCGTCCTTATTCGGTCGCGCTGGTCATCTTGATCGCCGCCTTTTTGGGGTTTGCTGTTTATAGCTGGATCAGGAATTCGAAGGGTGTCAAAGCATCATGACGGGAAAGGGGGTGCCCGCATCGCGGCGCGTCCGGGCGTCGGCCGGCTGCTCGCCGTGGGTTGGGGAACGGAATATTCCGCTGCCCGAGGCACGTGCCATGGGCGTCGACGATGTGCCGGAACGAGGTTCACCACAGCTTGATTACAAACAAATGGAGGGTTTACACAGATGAGAAAACATTGGCTATTCAAGACGGTTACCATGATGATGCTCGTATTTGCGATCATAGCGGCAGGCTGCTCGCAAGCGAACCAAAACGCGGGGCAGAAGGCGGATGACCAGCCGACGGCGAGCCCGACGCAGGACCCGCAGAAGGACGCACAGCCGAAGACGAAATTTCCGGAAAAGCCGATTACGCTCATTGTCGGAGTGGATGCGGGCGGAGCGGGGGATGTGACGGCCAGAACGCTGATTCCCTTTGTCGAGAAGCATCTGCCTAACCAGGTGAAAATCGTGGTCGAGAACAAACCCGGCGCGGCGCAAACGATTGCGGCCAGCGAAGTGGCCCACGCCAAACCGGACGGATATACCATTGCCCAATTGGCTGCGGCCTCGCTCACCATCAAGCCGATTCTCGGCGAAACGGATTACAAATTGACGGATTTGCAGCCGGTAGCCAACCTGTACGATTCGGCGCAGTTGATTATGGTTCCGGCATCTTCGCCTTATCAAACATTCGAGGAATGGCTGGACTACGTGAAGGCCAACCCGGGCAAGTTCAGAATGGGGATTTCCGGGGTCGGCAACGCGCAGCATATCGCGCTGGAGGATTTCTCCCAGAAAGCCGGCATTCAATTGAACTACGTCATCTACAAAAGCGACGGGGAAACGCTGACGAATTTGCTTGGAAATCATATTGACGGGGGAACGCTTCAGCATATGACCGTCAAGGAGTACGTGGAAGGCAAGCAATTGCGGCCGTTGGTCAATATTTCCGGGGTCAAGCCCGACTATTTGCAGGATATCGCGACGTTGAAGGAAAAAGGATTTGACGCGGAGGGCGTGTTCTTCAACGGAATTATGGCGCCCGCCGGCGTTCCGCAGGATGTGCTGGACATTATATCGAACGCGTATAGGCAGGCGCTGGAGGACCCCCAATTAATCGAGGAGTTTGGCAAACTGCAAGCGATCATCAATTATCGGGGACCCGACGATTTCAAGAAAATGCTGGACAACGTGTCGGCGGGCAATGAGAAAGTGTTGAAGGGCATGGGATTGCTCAAATAGCGGAAAACAGCGAAGGAGACGAAGCGCGATGATGAAGCGAAAGCCCAATATCATCTGGTTTCTGGTCGATCAGATGCGTGCGCAGGCGATGAGCCACACCGGGGATCCGAATATTCATACCCCTCATCTCGACCGGCTGGCCGCGGAGGGGATCAGCTTCTCCGGAGCCGTCTCGGGCACACCGTTGTGTTCGCCGTTTCGCGGATCGCTCCTTACCGGGAAATATCCCCACCAATCCACCGTGCCCGGGCTGGCGTCGCCGTTGTCCACCGATATGCGGACGATCGCGCACGCTTTTAACGAACACCATTATCGCACGTGTTGGATCGGGAAGTGGCATTTGGACGGGAACCGCCCCGGGGCGGTTCCCGACTCGCCCGAAAATCGGGCGAAGTTTCGTCAAATACCGGAGGAGCGCAGAGGCGGGTTTCAGGATTGGTGGGCTTATGAAAATAACAACAGCCCTTTCGACTGCCACGTTCACACCGGCGGAAACGGACGAATGACATCGTCCAGGCTGCCCAAGTATGAGACGGACAGCTTGACCGATATTTTGATCGATTATATCTCCGAGAGAGCCGAAAGGTCCGGGGAAGCGCCTTTCTTTGCCGCGCTTTCCGTGCAGCCGCCGCACAATCCGTACATCGCGCCGGCCGAAAACATGGCGAAGTTCAATCCGGCGGGATTGACGTTGCGCCCCAATGTCCCCGGGGTGGATCGGGTCGTGACGGAGGCCCGCCGCGGGCTGGCGGGCTATTATGCCGCCATTGAGCGGATCGACTGGAACCTGGGCCGGATTATGCAGGCTTTAAGGGATTTGGGGATCGACCGGGAAACGTACGTCATCTTTTTCAGCGACCATGGGGATATGCTGGGCTCGCACGGCCAGTTCCGTAAAACTGTGCCGTGGGAGGAATCGATCCGCATTCCGTTCATTATCGGCGGGGGCGGGTTGGAGTGCCAAAACAACCGCCCGCTCGAACTGGATTATTTGCTCAATCATGTCGATATTGCGCCGACGACGCTGGGGCTGTGCGGGATTGAGCGGCCCGAAGGGATGGTCGGGTTCGATTATTCCGAAGCCGTTCGCAGCGGCTCGGTCGGGCATGCGGCGCCGGACAGCGCCTATCTGAGCCTGCCGGTTCCTTCCGCGTTCGCCTACAGCGTGGATCGCCCGTACCGGGGCGTCGTCACCCGCGACGGCTGGAAGTATGTCGCGCTGGAGGGACAGCCGTGGCTGATGTACAACCTGAACGAGGACCCTTACGAGCAGGTGAACCTGGCCATGACCAACCAGTACAAGGGGAAGAAAACGGAGCTTCAGGCCCGCCTGAAGCGTTGGATCGAGGAGACGGAGGACTCGTTTTCGTTACCGGATTGACGAGGCCGGCGGCCGGGACCGCCCGTTTTTCATCGGCTTTTGAAAGGGCGGATCGGGATTGGGAAAGGAGACAATGGAGATCATGCCGAAAGTGGTCATCAATTATCGCGGAAACTTCGTGCTGCCCGACCGTCAGGTGGAGCAATGGAAGCGCGCGTTTCCGGGCGTGGAGTTTTACGAATTCAGCGGCTTGGATGCGGACGGGGAGCGGCTCCGCGACGCGGACGCCTTTATCGGCAACCCGACCGACGACATGCTGGCGTCGATGCCGCGGGTCCGCTGGGTGCAGTTGCACGGCGCCGGGGCGAATCTGTATGCGAACAACCCGCATTTGCGCGGCGGCGTGACCTTGACGAACTGCAACGGCGTGTTCGGCGTGCCTGTTTCGGAGCATGCCGTTGCGCTCATGCTGGCGTTGGCCAGGCGGATCCATCTGCACGTCAGGCGGCAGATGGATCGCGTATGGAAGCCGGACCAGCGATGCCTGGAGGTGGCCGGCTCCAACGTGGCGGTTCTGGGGCTCGGCGATATCGGCTCGGAAACCGCGCGCAGGGCCAAGGGCCTCGGAGCGCGGGTGATCGCGGTCAAACGCAGCGCTTCCGCAAAGCCCGCCTATGTTGACGAACTGCATACGATGGCGGATTTGGATGATGTGCTGAAGCGGTCCGATTTTATCGTCAATGCGCTTCCGTTGACGGCGGATACCCGCGGGCTCCTTACCGGGGAGCGATTTCGCGCGATGAAGCGGGGCGCGGTGTTTATCAATGTGGGCCGGGGGGAGACCGTCGATGAGCCGGGGCTGATCGACGCGTTGGAGTCGGGACACCTGGAGGGAGCCGGGCTGGACGTTGCCGGGAAGGAGCCGTTGTCGCAGGACAGCCCGCTGTGGAGCTTGCCCAACGTCATCATCACCTCCCACTCCGCGAACGCCTCCCCGCGCAAAACGGAGCGAAGAATCGAGATCATGGGCCGCAATCTTGCCGCTTTTGTGTCCGGCGAGCCGCTCATGAACGTGGTGAACCGGGATTTGGGGTATTGATCGGAGATTTCCGGATTCGAATGAAAAATCAGCGGCCATCGAGGAGAGAAAGCCATGAAAATTATCGATATCATTCCGCACGTGTTGTCCACGCCGTTAAAGCAGCCGTTCGCTTTCTCGCAAGGCTGGGTGGAACGCCGCAGCTCGATGATTGTGGAAATCGTGACGGACGAGGGCGTGACCGGATGGGGCGAGTCGTTGTGCCACGGGTTGCAGCCGCCGGAAATCGCCGCGTCGTTTGTTGAATTTTGCTTCAAACCGCTGCTGCTTGGCAGAGATCCGTTCGACGTGGAAGTGCTGTGGGAGGAAATGTACAACCGGACCCGGCCGTTCGGGCAGGCCGGCGCGGCCGTGAACGCCATCAGCGGCGTCGACATCGCGCTGTGGGATGTGATCGGCCGCTCGCTCGGCAAGCCGATTCACCAGTTGATCGGCGGCGCTTTTCGTTCCGAGGTGGTGCCTTATGCGACAGGCTTTTATCGAATTGCAGGGGAGCGATATCCGCAGGCGGCGATTGAGGAAGCGAAGCGGCATCTGGCGGCGGGGTTCGGAGCGTTCAAGCTGAAAACCGGCTTCGGCGTCCTTCGGGATATCGAGTATGTTCATGCCGTACGTCAGGCGGTGGGGCCTGAAGTCTGCATCATGATGGACGCCAATTGCGCCTACAACGCTTCGACGGCCCGGCGCATCTTGCTGGAATGCGAATCGGCCCGCATCCATTTCTTTGAAGAACCGCTCGCCCCGGAAAATATCGAGGGGTACCGCGAGTTGAAAAATTTGACCGCGACTTATTTGGCCTGCGGGGAAAATGTGTTCGGCAAAATCGGTTACCGCGATTGGATTTCCACGGGCGCGGCGGATATTATGCAGCCGGACCTGATGTCATCCGGCGGGTTTACCGAATGCAAGAAAATCGCGGCGCTCGCCCAGGCGTGGGGCGTCATGCTGATTCCGCATGTCTGGGGATCGGGCATCGGGCTTGCGGCTTCGCTTCAATTTATCGCCAGCCTGCCGCCCGCGCCGCTGTCCTTGCATCCCGAGGAACCGATGCTGGAGTATGATCAATCCGCGCATCCTTTTCGGGAGGATTTGATTTTCAACGCGATTGCCATGCGGGACGGCAGGGTGCCGATCCCGCAAAAGCCGGGCATCGGCGTAGAGGTGAATCGGGACGTGATCGAGCAGTACCGCAGGCCTGTTTTTGCATCGTGAACCGCAGATAAGCAGACGGAGGAAGAGAAATCATGGAGCAAAAGGTGATTGTTTTCGGAGTAGACGGACTCATTCCCGAATTGATTTATAAATTTTCCAAAGAAGGTTGCCTGCCGAACATATCGTATATGCTGGAAAACGGCTCCAGCGCGGAACTGTTGCCTTTTGTGTCCGCATGGGGGGATGTGAATTGGGTCAGCTTTCTGACGGGCCAGTATCCGGGCACGTGCTGGAAAGGGCAGAGCCGCTCTCCGGACAACAGGCACAATTTGCTGGGCTGCGCCGATCGGGCGGGCAAGAAATGCGCCCTTGTGCATTTTCCCGAAAGCGTGTCGGCGGCCGGCACCGGGCATTTTGAATTCGCGCCTTTCTGGAGCGGGACGGGACCGGCGCCGTTTGAACTGGCGGCCCCCACGCTGTACAGCACGCATCCGGACAAATGGTCGGCCGTGCCGAAAAGCGAATATTTGGGTTGGCCTCCGGTCGGAACGCTGGCCTATCACGAAAAGGGAAATTACCAGCCTTTGCATCGGGACGGCGGGGGATTTCACCTGTTCATCCGGCTGCACGACGGCTCCGTGGAGCGGGTGGAGGCGTACCCGAGGGATGAGCGGGCGCGCCCGGTGGGGCTGACGGCGGCCGCGGCCATCCTCGGCGTGCTGCCGATCGCGCTCGGCCTCGGGCTCGAACTGTTCCACCACGAGACCACGATCAACGCGCCCTCGACGCAATGGTGGATCGCGCTGTCGAGCGCCATCGTCTACGGCCTCGCCTTCGCGACCGTGCTGACGCTGGTCGTCACGCCGTCGGCGCTGATGGTGTTCACCCGCGACAAGCGTCCCGAGGGCCAGCGCAGCCT
>CAYYCV010000019.1:13361-19296 GCA_964470405.1 uncultured Caryophanales bacterium | reverse complement strand
GCGGGGGATTGCACCTGTTCCTCCGGGTGCCCGACGGCTCCGTGGAGGGGGTGGAGGCGTCCGCTCTGGATGAGCGGACGCTCCGGCTAACGTTCGGTGGCGGCGAGACGGTGGACATGCAGACGGGCCAATGGTCGGATTGGCGGGAGATGGCTTTCGGCGAAAGTCGGGGGTTCGCGCAGTTTAAATTGCTGGCTTTCGATGCGGGGGCCGGAGAGATCGACCTCCTGCAATCCCAAATCAACCGGACGCGGGGGTATTCCAATGACGCGGAGCTGGAGCGGTCGATCCTGGAGCATTCCGGGCCGTTCATTTCCAAGTGGACCGTTCCGGCTACGCCCGGCGGGCGCTATACGGACACCAGCTACGAGGAGGGCGAATACCAGGCTCAATGGCTGGCGAAAACCGCCTTGATGCTGGTCAACGAACAGCGGGCGGATCTGTTCGCCACCGTGTTCCGGCTCAACGATGAGACCCATCATACGAGCCTGGGCGAGTATGACCCGTCCTCCCCGTTTTATTCGGCGGAACGGGCGAAAATTTGCGAGGAGACGATGAGGAGAAGCTATGAGATTCTGGACCGCGCCATAGGGCGGATTTTGCGGGAGAAAACCGAGGATACGACGCTGGTTCTCGCTTCCGATCACGGAAACGTTCCGAATGTTTACCTGTGCGACATTTACCAAAGGCTGTCCGAGTTCGGGCTTTGCCATCTGGATTCGTCCGGTCTGCCCGAGATGGGTCGATCGCAGGCGTATTTGAAAAACGAGCGGGGCGGGCTTGAGGTATTTGTCAATTTAAAAGGGAGAGAGTCGCACGGAATCGTCGACGCCACGGATTACGAGCGGGTGCAAACGGAAATTTTCCGCGCGCTGACGACCTGGTATCACCCGACGCCGAAAGGCAACGAGAATGTCGCCGGCATGGTTCTGAAGAAGCAGGATGCGGCGATGATCGGGTACTGGGGGGAGGAGATGGGGGATGTGATCTTCGCTTACAATCGCGGATTCGTCTGGGGGCACAACGATCACCGCGACGTGGTGGCGCCTCTGTTGCTGCCCAGCGCCAATCATGGGCCGCAGATTCCCACGGCGAACACGCAGGCGTCCTCCAACTACGGCATTGCCGTGTTCTATGGCCGGGGCGTCAGGAAGGGAACGCACCGCGGCCGGCTGGCGCCCTACCGCATGAACGATGCGGGCGCAACGATCGCAAAAATATTGGGGGTCCGGGATTCCCGCGGGATTGAAGGGCGCTCGATGGAGGAGCTGTTTCAGTGGCAATGACCGGCCGGGCGCGGCTTGCGCGCAGGCGGGTTGGAGCAGGCCGAGTTGGATATAATCAGGCCGGATTGGAAGATAGGCGGGCCAGGGTTGAAAGGCAGATGGGTCCCCGGATTGAAAGGCAGATGTGTCCGGGTTGAAAGGTAGATGGGCCCGGCGGAACGTAGCAGGACCGAGTTGGGGGCTGGGCGGGTCCGGATTGGAACATGGCCGGGCTGGATTGGTGTATGGTCGGTCCGAGCGGTGTGCATACCACCTATAACGGTGGTATGTTTTTTTTGAGCAGGCCGGCTATCGATTGGCCTGGCGTACGGGCCGGAGCAGGGGGCTGCAATGATGCAGGCTGCGCCCAGTTTCTTGCCGACTGTCCGTTCGAGCGTTTTTCGGCAGGCCATTTGCTGGGCAGGCGATCTAAGCGAATCCGACGGGCGAAGGCGGTCGTGGAACGCCACGATGCATGGGCGAATGCCGGGATGCACGGCCGTCGGATTTGGATGCAATAACTGCAAAAGTGCATCTTTTTTCGGCCTAACCTGGGCGTTGGTGAAAAATTACTGCGAAAATACAGGTATTTGGGGCCTAACCTCCCGCTGATGGCGATCGGCCTTGAAATACCTGCATTTTCGCAGTAATTTTCCCTGACGCATCGTTGGCGGAAAAAATAACTGTACTTTTGCAGGTATTGGTGCGAGAGAAGATGAGGAGCCGGCCCGGCGGTATGGGATGATGGAAATGAAAGTGGATGAATGAAGGGGAAGGTTGATTTAAAGCCCGCCGCCTAAAAGGGCGGTGAAACACAGGCGATTCCGTGCTTAGGTCCAGGTTTCCGATCGCAGCAGTTTGCCAATTTTCCGATGGGACAGTCCATCCAGGAGTCCATCCAGGAAGAAATCCGCGGACAAATGCGGCCCCTTCCGTTTCTTCAACCCATGTCCGATTCATGTTCAATCCATGTCCGATCTATGAGCCATCCTGTGTGGACGGGAGGAGCAGGTTTGTGCACGATCCGGCGTTATTTTGCAAAATGTCCAAGGTGAAGCGGGATGGATGGTCTCCCGTCTGCGTATGCGCATAAAAATAAACTTGACTCCCCGGAATCAATCCACTAATATAAACATGACCGCATATGATAATGATTCTCATTATCATAAAATATCGCAGCAATATTATGACGGCGCATATCGCAGCAATATTACGACAGCGCAGCGAGGAGAGACGGAGGCGATGGACGGCGTAAGCGGCCGGGAGCAAATGGAAGTATGGAATGAAACGAACAAATAGATTACACCACACCAAGGAGCGGTCTTATGAAGGTTTTGATCATTAGAAAAACGGTCGTTGTATTCGCTTCCTTTCTGTTGGCTTCGGTCCTGTTGACGGCTTGCGGAAGCAACGCGGACAAGCAAAACGGGAATTCCGGTGCAAACGGACAGGCCGATCTGAAGGAACAGTCGGCGGTGCAGAAGGAAGAAACTGCGCCCTCCGCGAAGCCGGAGCAGGATGCCGGCGTTCGCCAATACACCGATGCCAACGGGCGCGAGGTGGAAGTGCCCGACCATCCGCAGCGCATTATCGCGCATTACTATGCCGCTGAAGTGGTCGCGCTTGAAGGCCCTCTGGTCGGCACCAATTTTATCAATGCCGAACTGGTGGTTCCCGAAAAACAACTGCAAGGCGTAGAGGATATCGGGCAGGAGGTCGCCCCCAATTTGGAAAAGGTGCTGTCGCTCCACCCGGATTTGATCATCGTGCCCAACTTTTTGGAGTCCAACGATGTGGAGGAATTGTCCAAAATTGCCCCGACGGTTGTCGTTGATTACAGCAGCGGCACATTTGACCATCTTCGCGCATTGGGTGAAATCATCGGAAAATCGGAGCAGGCCGAGGCCTGGATCAAAGCTTATACGGCAAAGGCCGCGGAGAAACGCAGTCAGCTCCAATCGGTGATCGCGCCGGGGGAAACCGCTTCGGCCTTCGTCCTGTATCAGGATAAACAATTGTATTTGTACGGCCCGAAAAGGCTCGGCCCCACGATGTACGATGCGCTTGGCTTTACCATACCGCCGAAGGTGGAAGCGCTGTTTAAAGACGATCCCGGCGCTTTGTGGAAAGCCATTTCGCTCGAAACCTTCCCGGAGTATGCCGGCGATCGCATCTTTCTCGTCAGCGAGAGCGGGGATGAAGCCGCCAAAAAAGAGCTGGAAGAAGTGAAGAACGGAACGATTTGGAAAAACATCCCCGCCGTCAAAAACGGCAAAGCCTATATCGTTGGGGACAGATGGGCGTTCAACGACCCGTTGACGCTGGATTGGCTGCTGGACGAAATGACCGATGTGCTGCTGAAATAAAACAAATCGCGTTGGCGAGATTGCATAAGAAGGATGGTTTGGATGGCCGAACATGTGAAAACCGCCGTACAATCGAAAACAACCCCCGCGCCGTTGCGAGCCCGCCCGCTCACCGCTTCGATCGTATTGTTCGGCGGGCTTGCCGCCCTGGTGTTCGGCATCGCTTTGTCCGTGTCGTATGGCGCGGCGGACATTAAAATCCCCGTCGTTTGGGAAGCGATCTGGCATTTCGATCCCGACCTGACCCAACATCAGATCATTTGGGAATTGCGATTGCCGCGCGTCCTTGGGGCGGCGATGGTGGGGGCCTGTTTTTCCGTTGCCGGCGCCATTATGCAGGGAATGACCCGCAATCCGCTGGCCGAGCCGGGACTGCTTGGCCTGAACGCCGGGGCCGGTTTCATGCTGGCGATTTGCTTCGCCTTCTTCCCGGGCTTGCCGTTCATGTATTTGATCCTGTATTCCTTCCTTGGAGCGGGGCTGGCCGCGGCGCTTGTATACGGGATCGGATCGCTCGCGAAAGGCGGGTTGACGGCGGTGCGCCTCGTGTTGGCCGGCGCGGCGCTGAGCGCGCTGCTGGCGGCGCTGAGCGAGGGCATTGCCCTCTATTACCGCATCGGCCAGGATTTGGCGTTTTGGTATGCGGGCGGCGTGGCGGGCACCAAGTGGCTCCAACTCGGGGTGATGTTTCCCTGGATTGGGGCGGCGCTCCTTGGGGCCATCATGTTATCCCCTTCGATTACCATGCTCAGCCTGGGCGAGGAGGTTGCGAAAGGGCTGGGCCAGCGCACCGGCCTCGTGAAGCTGGCGGGCACGATCATCGTGCTGATTTTGGCCGGGGCGGCGGTTTCCGTTGTCGGCGCCGTCGCCTTTGTCGGGCTGATCGTTCCCCACTTGACCCGCTACCTGGTCGGCGTCGATTATCGCTGGATCATCCCTTGCTCCTCCGTGCTCGGCAGCCTGCTGGTCGTCTTCGCCGATCTGGCGGCCCGAATCATCAATCCGCCTTACGAAACGCCGATCGGCGCGCTGATCGCCTTGATCGGCGTGCCTTTCTTCCTCTACCTGGCGCGCAAAGAAAAGAGGGAATTGTAGCATGGAGAATCGCTTCCTTACGACAGCCGAACGACGCAAAATGAAACAGGGAATCACGATTCTGATCGTGCTGAGCGTTCTGACCTTTCTCGTTTTCGTGCTGAGCGTAAACACCGGGCACATTCGGCTAACCCCCATGGAGCTGCTGCGGACGATGGCGGGGGCGGGAAACCATACGCAAAATCTGACGTTGTTCGATTTCCGGCTGCCGCGCATTGTCATCTCCGTGCTGATCGGCGCCGGCCTGGCCGTGTCGGGCTGCGTCATGCAGGCAATCTCCCGAAACGCGCTGGCCGATCCCGGCATTCTCGGCGTCAATGCCGGAGCGGGCCTGATGGTCATGCTGTTTATCTCGTTTTACCCGACGCCGGCGGCGGCGCCTGTATTCGCGTTGCCGCTCCTGGCGTTTGCCGGAGCCGGATTGACCGCCGTGATGATCTCTTTGCTGTCCTATGAACGCCATGAAGGCTTGTCGCCGACGCGCCTGCTGCTGACCGGCATCGCGATCGCCGCCGGGCTCAGCGCCGCGATGATCGTACTCACCCTCAGACTTACCCCGGATAAGTACCAGTTTGTCGCGACGTGGCTGGCGGGAAGCATATGGGGAACGAACTGGAAATTTGTCCTCTCGCTTTTGCCGTGGGTTGCGATTTTGCTGCCTTATGTTTTTTACAAGGCGAGGGTGATGAACGTGCTCAATTTGGGCGAGCAGACCGCGACCGGCCTCGGCGCACCCGTGTCCAGGGAGCAGTTCGCTTTGCTTGCCGCCGCGGTGGGCCTCGCCGCTTCCTGTGTGGCCGTGAGCGGCGGAATCGGCTTCGTCGGCCTGATCGGCCCGCATTTGGCGCGGCGTCTGGTCGGCCCGAGGCATCAAATTCTGCTGCCGACCTCGGCGCTGGTCGGGGCGCTGCTGGTCATTACGGCCGACACGCTGGGACGCTGGGTTTTTCAGCCCTCTGAAATTCCGACCGGCATCGTCGTGGCGGTGATCGGCGCGCCCTATTTCCTGTATTTGCTTGCGAAAACAAGGACGTGACGATCAGATAGATGATGACGTGACGATCGGATAGACGATCGTGTTGAAGCAACGCGCCGGTTTTGCCGCCGCGGCCTTCGCTCCTGCGACGGCCGGGCGGCTTTCGTTTTTTGGTCGGGATTCGCCGAAGAATCATGTTGCGGGCTGAATTTCGGGGGAATTCATGTTAGAAT
>CAYYCV010000019.1:0-13351 GCA_964470405.1 uncultured Caryophanales bacterium | reverse complement strand
GTCATAACGGTTGTTTTAAATGGAGGTCAAGGATGCGCGCCGTCTCGCCAGAACCCCATTCCAACAAAAAAACTATCGATTTCGCGGGCCGGGAGCGTTCCCAAGCCGGTGCGGAAGATCGTTCCTTGAGACAGCGGGCGATCCGGGAAAACGCCGGCGGTTCGGATCGGCCTTTAACGCCGGAACGCATTTTTCAGCTTCAGCAAACGATCGGCAATCGCGGAGTCGGCCAACTGTTGAAATCTCAAACGAGCGCGGAGCGCCCGATCCAGCGTCAGCCCTCGGGGCGGAATCCGTCCTCTGCCGGGCATTCGTCCCCTCTTCGAAATCCGTCCTCCCCGCCCATCCAAATGAACAAAAAGGGAGCGGCCGCGGGGCTGTTGGGCGGCGTCGGGATGGGCGCCGGATTGGGTTATCTGCTGGCGTTAAGCAATCCCGTCACGGCTTTGGCGGCGCTTGGTTTGGGCGTGGGCGGGGCTTTATTGGGCCATGCGATGACCCGGACCCCGAAAATTCCGAAGCTGATGCATTTTGTATGGCTGGGCGGAAAGGTGCCTTCCGCGAGGATCGAGAACATTTTAAGCTGGGTGGAAGCCGCCGAAGGCGTTACGGTCAATTTGTGGCTGGATGACAATGCCGCCGACGCGACCGGCGGCGATCTCGGCCAGTTGGAGTCGGGCGGCGTAGCCATTCGGAATATTTCTGAATTGTACGGTGAAAGCGAAAGACTGGAGGAAGCGGCGGGCCAGTTGCCCACAGTGGACGACAAGGGAGTGAACCCGGGGGCCGCCGGCGCATTATCGGATATCGTCCGGTTGGAGATCCTTCATAAGGAGGGGGGCACCTATATGGACTCCGACAATACGCCCGGAGACAACGCAGGGGAGTTTGCCGACATGGACGCGCCGCTCGGCGTGCGTCTGGGCTGGGCGAAGCTGGAGCATTCGGAAGCCTTCTCGAACGATGCGATCTCGGCGGTGCCCGGCAATGAATACATCGCCAACTACAGGGAGCACGTTTATGGGAAGATGCAAGATAAGGAGAGCAGAGATGCCATTGTAAGCAGGGATTCCAAGAAGGTCAAAAATTCGGTGATGAATACGACGGGGCCGGAAGCCATGGCCGAAGTGCCTCTGCCGTTCTCGTCCAAACAAATCGGGAAAGTGAATCAGGAATTGGATCAGCCGACGAATCAGCGTGAGAATGCACCAAAGCTGAAAGATTTCACGGGCCAGGAGACGATGGAAAGTATTAATATTGCTGATTTTGGAAGAAATAAGGAAGGGTACAGGGGAATGACGGATCAAAATTCGTTTTCTCCCAAGATGGGCGAACTGTTCAACGAACTCGCCTATCCGTCCGGCGCTTTTCATCGGGCTTCCGATAATGCGTGGGTGCCCAAAGAAGAATAGGCGGAGCAGGGAAAGGCGGCGAACGCATGGCGAACGATACGCAGGAAATATGCGACAGCTCTTGTCAGGGAACGGACTCGGCGAACATTAGCCGCTTGAAGGACCAATTGATTCCGGATCATACGGTGTCGGGATTGGCCGATGTGTTCAAGGCCCTCGGCGATCCGACCCGGGTGAAAATCATATTTGCTTTAATGCAATCCGAGCTTTGCGTTCATGATGTGTGCGCTGTTCTGGGCATGGGGCAGTCGGCCATTTCCCATCAGCTCCGGTACCTGCGCAATCTGCGCATCGTCAAACGCCGCAAGGTGGGCAAAACGGTATATTATTCTTTGGACGACAGCCATGTGGAGCAAATCTTTGTTCAGACCTTGCAGCATTTCAAGCATGAATAGGGAGGGATGACAGGTGGCGCCGCTGTTGAGCGTTGAGGAACTAAGCGGGGGATACCATCCTCGCAAACCGGTGCTGCACCGCATTTCCTTCGAGTTGAAGCAAGGGGAAATGGTCGGTTTGATCGGCTTGAACGGAGCCGGCAAGAGCACGACCATCAAGCATATTCTCGGTCTGATGCAGCCCCGCGAGGGGAGGATCGCCTTGTCCGGGATGACGCTGGGCGATGCGGCGGAGCGGTACCGTTCGCAGTACGCTTATGTGCCGGAAAATCCGCTGCTTTACGAGGAACTGACGGTAAAAGAACACCTGGCGTTTACCGCCCGGGTGTACGGGCTGGATGCGGATACATATGAGGTGCGGATGGAAAAGCTGGCGGAGGAATTTCAGATGAAGCGGAAGCTGGATTCGTTTCCCGCCCATTTGTCCAAAGGGATGAAGCAAAAAGTGATGGTGATGTGCGCCTTTCTCGCCCAACCGCCATTGTACATCATCGACGAACCGTTCGTCGGGCTTGATCCGCTGGGCATTCGCTCGCTGCTGGAGCGGATGGTGGCGATGAAGCGAACCGGCGCGGGGATTCTGATGAGCTCGCACGTGCTGTCCGCGCTGGAGAAATACTGCGATCGTTTTCTGGTGCTGCATCATGGGAAATTGATCGCCCGCGGAACGCTGGAGGAGATTTGCCGCGCGGCCGGCATCGCGGGCGATTCGCTGGAAGAGGCGTTCTATGCCCTGGCTCGGAACGGGTTCGTCGCATGAGGCTGGAGCCGATCTTCGCCAAGCGCGCCGCCTCGTTCTGGCAGCAGGCCCGGCCGTACATCGCCGACGTGATGCGGAGCGGCTTTCCCATGGCGGTCCTGCTGCTTTATTTGGCCTTCATTGCGTACTACACGCAATGGATTGAAACGCTGCCGGCGGCGTTTCCGAGCGAATGGGCGGCGGCTCCGGCGCTGTGGCTGCTGTTGGCGTACAGCCCCATTCGCACGTTTTTGCAGCCGCCGGATGTGATTTTCCTGCCGCCCGCCGAGGAGCGGAGCGGTCCTTATTTTCGCCGTGCCAGGATATACAGCTTTGCGTTGCAGGCCGTCCGGTTGGTCGGCGTTTCGTTAATCGTGTGGCCCTTATATTCGCACCACCAGGGCGGGCAGGCAGCGCCATTTCCGTGGTTTGCCGCAGCGCTGCTTGTGCTGAAATGGGTTGAAATCCAGGCGGTCTGGAGGGAGAATCGGTTGATTGCCGCCGGCGTCGGAAGAGCGCTGGCGGCGTTTCGCTGGCTTTTGACGTGGGGGGCGGTTTGGCTGCTGCTGAACTACGCTTTTGTGAAAGCCGCTCTTTTAGCGATTTTTGCCCTGTTGCTTTATACGGCATGTCTTCGCTTTTTCGCCGCTATGGCTGTGAACTGGCAGCGTTTGGTGGAGCTGGAACAGCGGCATCATTCTCGCGTCTATGCCATACTCGGGTGGTTTGTCGATGTGCCGTTCAGGGCGGTTCGCTACAGGCGGAGGCGGTGGATCGCCTGGATCGGAGCAAATGCGAAATTTGCCTCGTCCCATGCCTATGGCTATCTGTATTGGCGAACTTTCATTCGTTCAGACCTTCCCGGGGTGGTGTGCAGATTAGCCGTGTTTGCCTTACTGACGATTGTCTGGGTACCGGGCGATTTTTTTAAAGCGGCGTGTTATGCGGCATTCGTGCATTTGATCGGGCTGCAATTATCGTCTCTGGAGCGGTATCACAGATATTTGTTCTGGGCGGAGATTTATCCGCTCTCCCGGCCCTGGCGGGAACGGCCGTTGATTCGCCTGACCCTTCGGCTGCACCTGTTTTTCATCGTATTGCTGTCCATCCCGCTGTTTTTTTCGCTGAAGACCGCTCCGCTGACCTTGGCGCTGCTCGCTTTGGGGCTGGTGTGGGCATGCTGGCGCAGCTACCGGATGATGCGAAAGCCGGAGGCGGAAGGATAGCGGGTCAGGGGCAAAGCAGGCCGCCGGATCAAAGCGAATCCGAGGGAGGAGCGGATCGGTGGGGTGGGGGGCTGTTTCGGGCCGTTGCAGGCGTTGCGATTTTTGGAAAGGTGTTGGATAGGAAGAACACAGAAGTAGAAAGCTATTCGGCTTTTAACAATAAGAATAACCGATCTGCTTTTTCCTCATTCCCCGGCTCTTTGGATAATTCTATCAGCAGATTACAAATTTCGTCTGCTTTGTTTATTTCTTGATGATTTAAATATTTAAACCGAATAGATTCTGCAATTGCCGGAGCGTAGAAGTTGATCCGAAAGTTTTCCTTGGCAAAAGAAGTGTACTTCGATAATGCCTTGTTCTGATATGCCAGTTCCAACGCAAAATCCATATTACCTTCCTTTATTGCCCCGCCTAACCTTCCCAACCCGGCTGTAAAATCGTTGTCAATATAAGCAACTTGATGTTGGCTGTCACGGATCGTGTCGAATTGGAAAAGATTAAAACCGAATGAAACAATCAGTAGACCAAACAAAATGAAAAAAGATACCTTTAACTTGTTCAATCCATTCCGCCCCTTTAAATTAGAGTGGAGATAGAATAGGGACGCCGCTTACCATGGATTTAATTGGGCATGCCCGTATACTTTATCGAAATCTGGGAGCTTGGGTAGTCTTGGAAACGGTTGTTGTGGTGCAACTGGTAGAAGGGTAACAAGTATCGTACCCATACGTCATGGATTCTGTTCCAGCAAGCAATTATTCATTTGCATTATAGTGCAAGCACACTTTTATTTCCATATAAATCTAATAATCGGGTCTATAGAACCATAAATAGTTAAAATTCATCGTTGTCGATGCATAGAGGATGAAGAAACGGGGGAATGTAGTTTTAAGCGAACAGGAAAGTTTTGGAGGGTGTGGGCCGGTTGCATTTTTTTGAAAGCCAGGAATCGTTGACAGCCGTGGAGTGGATTTTGAGGGGCGTCGTCAGCTTTGCCTTTTTGCTGATTGCGGCCAAGCTGATGGGGCAGCGGTCGATTTCCCAATTGAGGTTCCTTGATTTCATCATCGCGCTTACGCTCGGGAATATTATCGCCCACCCGCTGTCGGACGAGGAGTTGGGGCTTGAAGGCTCCATGATCACCACCGTCGTGCTGATCGTGCTGTATGTCGCATCGGTGCGGTTAAGCCTGAAATGGCCGCTGTTCAAAAGATACCTCGACCCATCGCCGATCGATCTCATCCGCAATGGGCAAATTCAATTTCGCAACCTGTCCAGAGCCAAAATCTCGATTGATTTTTTGTTTTCCGAGCTGCGCAAAGAAAAGGTGGAAAATGTTCAAAAAGTGGCCTTGGCCTTGTGGGAGCCGGGCGGGACCATTTCCATTTTCATGGACGCCCCATACCAGCCGTTGACCCCCTCAGACATGAAATTGGAGACCCGGCCGTTTGCCGTCACTCGGCCGATCATTACGGAAGGCAAGATCGATGCGTCGCTTCTTAAGGCGATGGGAAAAGATCGGATGTGGCTCGAAAAAAAGGTCACATCAGCGCATGCAAAAATACACGATGTCGCGTTGGCAACCGTGGATGAAAATGGAAATGTACAGGTGTATTCGAATTCGGATTAGGTCGAACGGAGGAAATCCCACGCATAGGGCCTGCCGTGGAAGATCGGGAATGGCAAGCGAAAGACTATCGCGCTCTGCTTACTTCAGGCTGGGCGATGGTCGTGCGGACGGAAAAATAGTCGCAAGTGCCGATACCGATACTGCTTTTCACTTGATCCGGGCCGAAATAGTGGCAGGTTCCGATGAGCATGTCTTTGCTCGTTTCAAAAAAACGGCAGTTGTAACAACTGGTTTGAATATCGGGTGCAATGGATCTGTATTTCATCGGGTATGCTCCATCTCTTGAATGGTTTTTTCGGCAATATGTTGAAATTTCAAAGCGCGCCGGGTAATGGTATCCGATATTTCTCCAAGCAATTCAAAATTCCCGTCATCGGCAATGTTCTTTAACTCCTGCTTGTAATTAATCAGCACGGTTTGAATGGCGATTTCCAAATACCTTGTGTCGATTTTCTCTGTCATGTAATCAGCCGCCTTCTTCGTTTAAATAAAAAAACCCGTATGCTAATGTAGCTTACCATTAGCATACAAGTGTTATCTGGGAAAGTGTACCATTTAGTACCCGTGGAAAAAATATTTACAGGATGATCATTCTGTGTTATTATTATCTTTTTGCGAAGATAGCTTTTCAAATGTCCGTTTTAAAATGGTTCGGTTTAAGATGGAGATCGTGGCATATTTGCTGTCCTTTTTCACGTCCTTGTCAAAATAGACTTTTCCAAGAATGCCGTCGTAATTTTTGACCTGGTTCAGGTTGACCATATTGTTGCGATCAAGCCGCATAAACCCGGCCGGTTCTATGTATTTGGACATGTTGTTAAGCGAAGGGAGCAGATGGTAATACACGCCTTCGTGCGTATGATATACGAGATTACGGTTCTCGGTTTCAATATAAAGCACGTCCTTCAAGTCCAGTAAAACGATCTCCGTATCATTATTTTTATCTCGGGTCACGGAAATTTTCATGCGATCCACTCCAGAGAGGGTTTGGACTGCCGGATAAGGCATCCGGCAGTCTGGATGGTACAGACGGCTACTTTTTCAAAAGCTCCATCGGTACTTCGGGGCGATGCAATAACCCCGCACAAGCCGGTGTGACGATCCATTTGGCAATCCGTGAAAGCGCACGGGATGCCACTCGCGCCATTTGCTGCTTCATTGCTTACACCTCCTTCTTCGTGCGAATAAGTGACAAGGATTGTAAGGTAAAAGCTAATGAAAGGGTACCGGAAACAATCAGAAAATTGCTGGCCACAAGGACCAGGGAAATCGGCTTTAAATAAAAATGGTATTTTTCCGGGATTCTCGTTGCGCCTTTGATGTTCGACGGGGCGTAAAGGAGCACCAGGATGCAACTGACCGAAGTAAGGATAACCGTCCAAAGCGAATTTACCGGAATATGGGGAACCGCCGCCAATGCAGCAGTGGAGAACAGGATGCAGGCTTCCGCCGTTTTGAAATGGTATCCTCCCGAAAAAAGCCGAAGCACGAAGAAAGAAGCTAGGGATAATAGTGTACCATATAGAGCGCCGGTTGCAAACCCGATCAAAAGCGTCAGGGCGCCGGCGATGCCGAGATCGAGAATGCCGATCAAAGCGAACTTCATCACGTCAACGCTGGCCGTCTCCGCTTCATTGGACTTTTTAATCGAAACCGCTATTTTTTCAGCCCACGATTCGATCATCGCTCAATCTCCTTTTTAATAGCCAGAAACAGCATGAAAATCACTATGACCAACATCAGGATCAGCAAAAAGAGGAGGGTGTTCAACCCGTCCAAAGCGAATAAATAGAGCATGGTCAACAAGACCACCGCGAAAAATGCGGAAATCAGCAGGCGGACGTTCAGGCCCCTCAGCTTCACAATAGCCCTTTCGTCGTCAGGCACAAAGGAGAAGCCGATCCGGTACCGGTAAAGAAAGAAGCAGAGGATAAAAATGATCGCGGCCGAAAAAGCCTGCATGAAATAGCTGTAGGCTTGGTTGTTCATGGTTTCGTGCAAAGTGGATATGCCGAGCCAGTCTACGATCACAAGAAGCACGGTCTGATAAAAAATAAAGCTGATATAGCCCAACGCTCCCATGATGCCGGCATAGAACAGATGGATGTGAAACATCAGCCACAGCAGCAAGATCAACAAAATACACTGGATAACGGGCGCAATGGACTGAATGTGCAATACGTTATAGAAAAGATAGGAGATGAGAGACAGTATGACGCATGCAAAAATAACCCGCGCAAGATATTCCCGCAGCGAGTATCGAAACATAGCCAGCATCAGGACAAAGATTGCCGAAAATTCAATAGTGGAAAAGATGATGTTCAACACAAACTGCATCCAAATCTCTCCTGTTCCGCTTTGAAACTATGTGTATTCGCTTACAATATTACAATGTTTGTCGAGTTATGGAAATAGATTTTTCATAAAATCATCAAATAAATAGATAAACCTGCCTAATCGGTTCATAATTATGGAAGTGTTTATAAACATTTGGCGAAAGGGGGGCGCAAAGGGGATTCCTGAAGGCGGATTATGGGCGGAAATAAAAAAGCCATTCTGGAAGGGCGGACCTTCGGAATGGCTTTTGCTTGAATTCGGAATGGCTTTGCTTGGATTCGCAGCTTACCTGTATGCTTCCTGGCTTTCCGCATCGAGAATCCCGTCCACTTCCTCTTCCCCGAAATCATCGTCGCCGGGCTCCTCGGTGTCCGCTTCGTCCGCCGCGGCTTTTGCCTCGTTCGCCTCGCCCGCGCTGTCCGTCTCGTCTGCGTCATCCACATCGTCTGCATTATCCACGTCATCTGCCTCGTCTGCCTCGTCCACGTCGTCCGCTTCGTCCGCCTCATCTACGTCGTCCACATCATCCACATCATCTGCGTCCTCTACATCATCCACATCATCCACATCGTCTGCATCGCCCGCCTCGTCCACATCGTCTGCATCGCCCGCCTCGTCCACATCGTCTGCATCGCCCGCCTCGTCCACGTCGTCTGCGTCGTCCGTTGCGTCTTCTTCCGCCTCGTCGTCTTCTCCCGATTCCTCGAAATCTTCGTCTGCGTCGTCCGCGTCCGCCCATTTTTCCGCGCCGTCGGTTTCCTCGTCATTCTCCTGATCGCTTTCGTCATACACGATGACTTCGTCATCCAAATCGGAGGCCGCCGTCGCGAAACCGCATCCGATCATGGCTTCGATGTCGTCCGCGAGCTCACATGTCTGTTCCATTGATTGTTTTTCCCATTCCATACAAGATCCCTCCAGATCGATTTGAGGAATAATTAAATTCCCCACTATTAAATATATCTACCGGGAACGCTTCTATGCTTGATTGAAGACGGTTTATTTGCAACTTTTTCGTCGTAGAATAGTCCCGCCTTTCTGCGTATGGCGAAGCGGGCCTTGTTGGGGCGGACATGCGCTGACGGCAACCGCAATCGGCCATGCCGCATGCGCCGAAGGGCCCGGCGCTGCTTGAGAAACGCGCCGAAGGACCCGGCGCCGGCTGGGAATGCGCCGAAGGACCCGGCGCCGGCTGGGAACGCGCCGAAGGGCCCGGCGCTGGCTGGGAACCCGCCGAAAAACTCGGCGCTGGCTGGGCGTGACAACTGACTCCGTGTCGTTTGGACGTGAGGACAAGTTTGTGCCGTTTGAATGTGGCCGGCTAACCCGATGTCGCTTAAACATGCGGCTACAAATGACATGTGCTCAATTGTAGGTGCTCAATTTGTAGGTGCTCATTGCCACCCATAGTCCGGGAAACGGAATGACCGGAGGCTCATAAAGGCTCGTTATTTCCAGTAAAAAGGACATGGCTTCGCATGAAGCGGTGGGGATAATTGGTTTTGAGATTTTACAACGAATCCGAAAAATAGAATTTCCCTTAAATTGGTATAATTCAGGGGTTTTGATCCATATCTTAACGTTTCGATCCATACCTTATTTCTTTATTCCATTTCCGTTTCATATCGCTTTCTATTTCACGTCGTTTTCCATTTCACATCGTTCTGGTGGAGTTCTGTCGGATCGACTTTTGGCCTTCAAGTTGGAATTACTGTAAAAGTGCATCTTTTTTTCTGTCGGAGGCGTACCAAAAAGAAATACCTGCGAAAATACAGTTATTTTGCGCCTAATCTTCTACTGACGCCGATCGGCCTTGGAATATCTGCACTATTGCAGGTATTTCTCTTCAGTGCCGCGGATGAGCTGAAAATAGATGCACTTTTGCAGGTTTTGGTGGTCCGGACCAACAGCCGTGCGGCATGATGCCGGGCAAAGCATCCGGAATGGCCGCGCTGGGCGAGGTCACGGATCGGTTGCGGATTATTTTTGATCGTACAGTTACATAAAACGGGAATTAGGGCGATTGGCCGCTTTTTGTCATGATAAAAAGATAATCGCATAGGTATAAAGTGCTGTTTTTTTAAAATCGCAGTTTTTATATTGACATAATCAACCAAATTTCTCTATGATGTGATTAAAGAAAACGTTTTCCCGAAATTTCTTTTAGCATCCTGCGATCCTAAAAAATGATAGGGAGGTGATCTGACTTATTTGCGGATTTTAGCGGATTTTGCCGGTGATCGGTGAACGGAGGTGAACAAGCTTTTTCAGGCCCTCACCTTAGAGAATTGCAGATTTGTAAACAAAGGAGGAAATTAAGGAGGGTATGATGGACTTGAATGCGCTTACACGTAAATCCAGTGTGGTGATGCTGGCCTTTTTAGTCGTCTTCTCTGTCTATTTCGGATGGTTTCAACTTCCTCAAGAAGCGTACGCCGCGACCAGTTCTTATAACTATGCGGAAGCCTTGCAGAAGGCGATCTATTTTTATGACGAACAGCGTTCGGGGGACTTGCCTGCGAATAATCGCGTCAATTGGCGGGGCGATTCCGGGATGAACGATGGAGCCGATGTCGGCGTGGACCTCACGGGAGGTTGGTACGACGCCGGGGACAATGTCAAATTCGGGCTTCCCATGGCCGAGTCGGCAACCCTGCTGGCCTGGTCCGTCTATGAATACCGGGACGCCTATGTGCAAACGGGACAGTTGCAGTATATGCTGGACAACATCAAGTGGGCCGACGATTATTTTCTGAAGGCGCATACGGCTCCCAATGAATTTTACGGGCAGGTCGGCAGCGGAAATATCGATCATGCCTGGTGGGGACCGGCGGAAGTGATGCAGATGGATCGACCGGCGTACAAAATCGACGCCAGTTGTCCGGGGTCTGATTTGGCAGGCGGCACGGCTGCCGCTTTGGCCGCTTCATCGATCATCTTTAAGCCCGACGATCCGGCCTATGCCGCCACTTTGCTGGCTCATGCGAAACAACTGTACAATTTTGCCGATACGTACCGGGGCAAATATTCCGATTGCATTACGGATGCCGCCAATTTTTACAAATCATGGAGCGGATACGCCGATGAGTTGACGTGGGGAGCGGTATGGCTTTATTTGGCCACCGATGATCAAGCCTATCTGGATAAGGCGATCGCTTCCACCGACGGTTGGGGCAATGAAGGTCAAACTCCGTACTGGGGCTACAAATGGACGCACGCATGGGATGATAAGCATTACGGCGCTCAATTGCTTTTGGCGAAAATTACGAACGATCCGAAATTCATTGAATCGACCGAGCGAAATTTGGATTACTGGACAAGCGGTTTTGACAACAACGGTTCGATCGAAAGGATTCAGTACACACCAGGCGGGTTAGCCTGGCTGGATTCGTGGGGTTCGCTGCGCTATTCTGCCAACGAATCTTTCCTCGCCTTTGTTTATTCCGATTGGTTGGACAGCACGAATCCGACAAAAGCGGCCAAGTACCGCAATTTTGCCACCAGCCAGCTTCTTTATATGCTGGGGGATAATCCGCGTCACGGAAGCTATGAAATCGGATTCGGCACGGATGCGCCCGAACACCCGCACCACCGGACGGCTCACGGATCCTGGGCGGACAGCCAGACCGTTCCGTTGAACCATCGCCATACGTTATATGGCGCACTGGTAGGGGGTCCGGGTTCGGATGATTCCTATACCGATTCGATCAGCAACTACGTTACCAATGAAGTGGCGACGGATTACAATGCGGGCTTTACCGGGGATTTGGCCAAAATGTATTTGCTTTACGGTGCGGGAGACGAGCCGTTGGCGAATTTCCCCGTGGCCGAAACGCCGGATGGCGACGAGATGTTCGTTGAGGCGTCCATCAACAGTTCGGGAGCGGCCTATACGGAAATCAAGGCGTTGGTCAACAATCAATCGGGCTGGCCTGCGCGCATGGGCGACCATTTGTCGTTCAAGTATTACGTTGATTTAAGCGAAGTGTACAACGCGGGCTATACGGTGAATGATGTAACCGTTTCTGTCGGCTACAACCAAGGGGCGACCGTGTCCTCGTTGCAGCCGTACGACGCCGCGAATCATATTTACTACACTGTGGTGGATTTTACGGGCGTGAAAATATATCCGGGCGGTCAGCCCCACTACAAAAAGGAAGTGCAGTTCCGCCTTGCCGCCCCTGCGAATACAACTTTCTGGGATCCGACCAACGACTATTCTTACCAAGGGTTGCAGCCCGGATCCACTGCGGCAAAAACGCCGTATCTTCCGCTTTACGATGCGGGTGTGAAAGTGTTTGGCCAGGAGCCGGGGCCCGTTGCTCCGCCAACCATTCCGGCGGCGCCGAGCGGGTTGAGCGCGTCGGGCGGGGACGGCCAGGTGTCCCTGGGCTGGAACGCGTCAAGCGGGGCGACGAGCTATAACGTGAAGCGTTCGACCAGTTCGGGCGGCGGGTACACGACCGTTGCTTCGGGCGTATCGTCGACGAGCTACACCGATTCGAACGTGACGAACGACACGACGTACTACTACGTCGTCAGCGCCGTCAACAGCGCCGGGGAAAGCGGCAATTCGTCCCAGGCCAGCGCCACGCCGCAGGGCGGCGGCGGCCCGACCGTTCCCGCCGCGCCGAGCGGACTGAACGCCGTGCCGGGCAACGGCCAGGTGGCCTTGAGCTGGAACGCGTCGAGCGGCGCAACAAGCTACAACGTGAAGCGTTCGACGACATCGGGCGGCGGGTACACGACCGTTGCTTCGGGTGGATCGTCGACGAGCTATACCGATTCGAGCGTAACGAACGGCACGACGTACTATTACGTGGTGAGCGCGGAGAACAGCGCGGGGGAAAGCGGCAATTCGTCCCAGGTTAGCGCCACGCCGCAGGGCGGCGGCAGCGGTCCGACCGGCGATCTGGCGCTGCAATACAAGGCGGCGGATACGACCGCCGGGGACAACCAGATGAAGCCGCACTTCCGCATCGTCAACAACGGCAGTTCGGCGGTGAATTTGAGCGATCTGACGATCCGCTACTGGTACACGATCGACGGGGCGCAGCCGCAAACGTTCAACTGCGATTATGCGACCGTCGGCTGCGGGAATTTGAGCGGGCAGTTGGTGCAGATGAGCACGGCGAAAACGGGCGCGGATTACTACATCGAGGTCAGCTTCACGTCCGGCGCGGGCAGCATTGCGGCCGGCGGCAACAGCGGGGAGATTCAGACGCGGATCAACAAAAACAACTGGAGCAACTACAACGAGAGCGACGATTACTCTTACGACCCGACGAAGACGAGCTTCACCGACTGGAACAAAGCTGGTCTGTACCAGAACGGTGTGCTGGTGTCCGGGATCGAACCGTAAGAGCTTTTTGCAGCAAATGCTGCATCTTAATATGAAACGGAGGATGTGAATGTTTTGAGTTATAAAATAGCTTTAAAGAAAAGTTTGATTTATTTGTTCGTATTGATGTTTTTATTGGCAATCAGCAGTTCCCTTCCTTTATTGACCACTACATCGTACGGCGCAACGCATGTGGACAACCCGTTTGACGGGGCCACGCAGTACGTGAACCCGGACTACGCCGACCTGATCGACACGTCGATCGCACAGG
>CAYYCV010000018.1:31574-44421 GCA_964470405.1 uncultured Caryophanales bacterium | reverse complement strand
GGGGGTTATACCCGAAGAGCAAACCACCCGTTGGACGGGTGGTTCTGATTTTTCCTTGTGTAACCGCACAGACAAAGGGTAGAATAACTCCTAAAGGCGATGAATGGATACGAAAAATTCAAGGGGGGTGTTTCTTGATGGCAAGTAGCAGAATAAATTCTAATGATGTAAGTAAAGCCGACCATCAGCATGAGGAAAAGGCATTGTTGCCGGAGCAGCGGGAAGAACTGTTCAGGGCTTTGAAAATCCGTTTTGAGAAAAATATGAATCGCCATAAAGGTCTTGAATGGTCTAAAGTACGGGCAAGACTGGAAGCTAATGCCGAAAAACTGTGGTCGCTCCATGAAATGGAAAGAACCGACGGCGAACCGGATGTGATTGGTCATGATGACAGGACGGGCGAATACATTTTTTGTGATTGTTCGGCGGAAAGCCCCAAAGGGCGTAGAAGTCTTTGTTACGACCGCGAAGCGTTGGAGTCGAGGAAAGAGCACAAGCCGGAAAATAGCGCGGTCGATATGGCGGCTGCCATGGGCATTGAGCTTTTAACGGAAGAGCAATTTCGGGAACTGCAAACGCTTGGAAAGTTCGACACGAAAACATCGAGTTGGGTAATCACACCTGCCCCTATTCGAAAGCTCGGCGGGGCCATCTTTTGCGATCGCCGCTATGACATGGTCTTTGTGTACCACAATGGAGCGGATTCCTACTATGCGGCAAGGGGCTTCCGCGGCTCGCTCAGGGTTTGAATTTTGCGCAGGCAACGAAGCGGATGCTGCCCAAATGAATGGAGGAATGGTCTTGAAGAATAGTAACTACTATGCAACTTTCATTGAAATCGCCGAAGATTGTCCGGTTGCGGTTGCCGAAGTTCCTCAATCCAAAGGCGATAAAAAGTCGATCCCCCTTCTTCAGTACGAGTTGATCGCAAATCATCCTTATCGCTATACGCAGGAGGATGTGCTCTTTGAAGTGCATGCGATTCGGAATCAGATCCCGGAAGAGCGGAAGGCCGCAGAACGCAAAAATTTCTTTTTGAAACCTCAGGCTTGTCTTCGCGCATCCTCTCTGGGAAAACGCTATGGCTGGGGCATTCATCATAATGCGGAAGGAAAAATGGCTTTGTTTGCCGTGGAGTCAGAGGAATATCGCAAGTTTCTCAACGATGCGTCAATAAAGCGCGTCAAGGCCATGCGTTCCAGCCGAAAATGACTCCAATCGTAGGAACCTGAGGATCGGTGGCAGCGATGGGAAGTTCGCGACAAACCGATGATCAGGAAAGCATTGTTTACGTAATAGAGCAAGCAAGTAATAAGGAGAGCCATCAGAATGTGAGGGCTCTCCCTTTTGCATTTTCAGCTTCCGTACCTTGTCGGTGGAATGCCCGTCTATAGATCACGGCCATTCTTTTGTAATGATCCCGCGATACCGAATTTATCCGTTACATTGCCGTATGCGGGGCTGAAGAAACTGGCTTGCAGCGGGTCGTTCACTCGGCCGCCTTGCTTCAACGCTTCGAAATATTGGGCAGCTTTTTCTTTGTCGTCGGTTTGAACCACGATGCTGATCTGCGTCCCCTTCTCGTAGGTGTTTCCGGTCACATTATCGGTAATCTGTAGTTCGGAATCGCCAATTTTCAAGACGGCGTAATTTACCCAGTCCCTCTTTTCCGGCGGCAGCGGGGCTTCCGGATTTTCCGGCATGTCTCCGAACCGAAGCATATAAGTGACCTTGGCATCCAGCGCCTTCACGTATAAATCGATGGCCTCATTCGCGCTTCCGTTCATTTCAAGAAAAGGGATCAAACTTGTACCCACCACAACCATCTCCTTGGTTCAATGTTTTCAACGGACAACCGGCAGACGCTTCTTTCACATAGAGCGGTTTCCCTTGTCACTAACTATGTCGCAAGCCATACAGGAAACGTGACGGAAATAGCGAAAAATATTTTGATGGGAAACTTGAAATAAAAAACGGCGGTTTTCGTACAATTCCGTCACATTGACTGCGTTTCATTCGACATATAAATAAAGAGGAAACGAAGGGGGATGCGGCGTATGAACGATCGCAACCGGCTTGTAGAACAACTTGAGGCGCATCGGAATCGCCTGCAGGCAATGGCTTACCGGATGCTCGGATCTCTGAGCGAAGCGGATGACGCCCTGCAGGAGTCATGGATACGCCTTAGCCGCTCAGATGCGAGCGGAGTCGAGAATATGGGAGGATGGTTGACAACCATCGTTTCAAGGGTATGTTTTGATATGCTGCGATCTCGTAAATCGCGGCGCGAGGAGCTTACGATGGACAGTGTGTCTGAACCGACAACGAGCCGACAGGACGGAAGCGATCCCGAGCACGAAGCGCTGATAGCCGATTCTGTTGGTCTTGCGATGCTCGTGGTCCTCGAAAAATTAAGCCCTGCCGAACGCATAGCATTCGTGTTGCAGATATATTCGCCTTGTCTTTTTCGGAGATCGCTCCCATTATCGGGCGTAACGAGGCCGCAGCAAGGCAGTTGGCGAGCCGCGCTCGACGCCGGGTTCAGGATGCCGAATCAACTTCGGAAATGGCGGAGCTTCAGCGAAAAAAAGAGCTTGTCGATGCATTCCTCGCCGCGGCGCGCAACGGAGACTTTGAGAAACTGCTCTCGGTATTGGATCCCAATGTCGTACTCCGAAACGATCCTGTATTCGCGCCGGTCGCAAGTGTGCCGGTGGTTCGCGGTTCAGAAGCAGTGGCCAAGCAAGCCAAGCATTTCGCCGATCGTGCCCGGGGCATGCAGACGGTGCTCGTGAACGGATCGGCAGGCGTCATCGCGGGTCGTTTGGATCAACCGATATTCATTCTCGAATTTACGGTTGTGGATGGCCGGATCGTAGAGATCGGCATGATCGCTGACCAAGCCCGCCTTCGCGAGCTCGACATCGCCGCTTTGAGCGATTGATTGGCTGGAGAGCGAAGGAACAGCAACAACGCTCTCCCCGTTCAAAGTGAAAAGACGTTCAAAATATAAAATAAATAAATGATGCTGACCGGAATTAAGAAAAGGTTTTTGTAAGCCAATACGATCGCCGTTCGGACAGCCGAAAGCTCAAAGCGCCTAATGTTGATTTTAGCCATTAATTGCTGTACGGTTGATTTCCTGAGAATTGCGAACAACAGGACGTTATAGATGCCAAAAACGATAAGATAACCGATCAAGTCCCACACAAGCGGCATCCATTCCAATTGTCGAACGCCCGCAAACATCGTTTTCCAAGTTCCCGCCGAAAATAATGCTCCAACGGAAGTATTTGTGCCGTATGCGATGTACAAAATATATTGAACGATTCTTAGCGACTCCACCGCGATTTCGGTTGAAATCAGCGCGGTTTTTTTGATTCTGTTTTTGTATAAAGCCTGGTAAGTACGTACGAAGGCGATCGGCACGGAAATGCTGAGACATAGAACGAATGAGAAATATACTACGTAAGACGAAATCAATGTTTGAAAAGCGGTGACCAGAAACAGGCGAACCACTCCCTTTGTACATTTTTTTGATCTAATGAAATCATGATGGCCGCGCTAAGTTACCCTAGATATAAATATCTCTAATTCAGTCTATCTCTAAATTGGAGATAAATAAATTTTAATCAGAGACGGTTTTTTTGTCAAGTGGGCGGTTTAATCCAATGAACTTTGCAAACCACTTATTGGCTTAACCGTTCGGCTTAATCGCCGGTTGTGTTGGCCAAAGCTTTGTCGATCCGTTGGGGCTTAATCAACGGGGTGCAAAGTGCTGGGGAAGAATGGGGTGTGGTACTTTGTATGAAATATCGTATAACACGGAACGATTTTCCGGCCGATCGGGCCGGTCTATATGATTCTTCGTACAAAATCCGCAGTCTTGGCGTCGATCTACCGCATGTTTGTACGAAAAATCGCACAACGTGACTTCCAGCCGGGTCATAACCAGGGCTCCTTGTATGTTTTATCATACAAAAATGAGAACCTTCGCCGTGCATCCCGCAAATAGGGGGCTTACGGCGCATCTTGCAAATAGGGGACTTACCGTGCATCCTGCAAAAGAGGACTTACTGTGTATCCTGCAAATGGGGGTCTCTGCTGCGAATTCCTGCAAATGGGAGCTTTTGCCGCGCATCCCGCAAATGAGGGCTTCAACCGTGCATCCCGCAAATGCAATGCATGCATCGATGCACGCCCCATCGCCTGATGATGATAGCCTCAGGGAAATGATGACGAATAGCGGGAACTCCTGCTATGCTAGTTGTCGAAAGTACCTCGGCGCACTTCGGCCCATCTCAGTGCACTTCGGAACACCTCGGCGCACTCCGGCTCATCTCAGTGCACTTCGGAACACCTCGGCGCACTCCGGCTCATCTCAGTGCACTTCGGAACACCTCGGGCACTCCAGCGCATCTCAGTACAATTCGGCCCATCTCAGTGCAATAAGGCCCTTTGCCGCTCATGATGACCTACCCTGACAGCATTGGGGGTTGGGGAATGAATCGACGGGTCGGTGGTTTTCGAAATACGATGAGCGGAGACCCGCGCTTCCTTCTCCTTACGTAATTACGCGACATGACGCGATCTCCCGCGGAATGTCGCGACGATCGATGGAACAGTTCGCAGTGCCCGCCGCGAAGGCCCTCTCAAGGTTTATCTATAGCCTTGAACATTCGCCGGCTTCCCTTTATCGATGACTTCGTCAAGGTAACGAAAGCAATCGGGCTGTGAATGGTCGATATCCGTGAATCCATAAATCCGCGCGAGTTGGCCGCTTGAGAGAGATTGCCCGCTCCATCGCCCGACTTTGGGATCTCCGGCCAGCGCGGCGACGGCTCGTCCCACATATCGCGGGGATTCCGATATGATGAAATGGGGCTCCTGGACAGCGCCATCCTTCCAGTTTTCTTCCTTTACTCCAAAATGGTCAAGCATCAATTCGGAGCGCATCCAGCCCGGTGTGAGCGCTACTGCGGTACACTCGTGGGGGCGAATCTCCTCCGAGAGCGCCCAGGCCATTCGAATGACCGAGGTTTTGGCCTGATCGTAAAACAGGGATACCCTGTAATTGTTTTTATTGTATTCAGCCGTCCCGTCCGTCATTTCAACGACCAGTCCGTGCCTGGTTCGAATCAGCAACGGGAGCAGAAAATGACTGGTGATGATGTGCGTATCGATGGCGAGTCTCAACATGCGCAGTCCTTTTTCAAGCGAATGCTCCCATACGGGCACATTCCATTCCATCAACTTTTCGGAGCCCCAAATATCGTTCACCAGAATGTCCAGCCGCCCTTGCTCTTGTTCAATGCGATCCGCCAAATTCCGCACCTGAACGGGGTCCAAATGATCGACTTGCAAAGGGATGCCCCGGCCGCCGGCCTGGTTGACAAGCTCTGCGGTTTCTTCGATGGTTTCCGGCCGATTGTATTCGGAACGCTGTGTGCGTGTTGTTCGGCCTGTCACATAAACGGTGGCTCCGGCCGCTCCCAACTCCATGGCGATACCGCGGCCGGCGCCTCGCGTTCCGCCGGCCACCAATGCTGTTTTACCGTGTAAAGACTTCATGGAAATAGGACCTCCCGGGATGGATTCTTTCATCATTGTACACTATAACGACGACATCCGTTATCATATGTGCGCTTCCATGTGACAAAAATGTCACTTTGGATGCGGTCCAATCGATGGTTGACCGCCCGGATAGACGATATAGTAGGGGGAAGGGAGGCCGAAACCATGAATGCAATCATACAAACCAGAAATTTATCGAAATCTTACGGGAAAACGCAAGTTCTGAAAAATATTGATTTGACCGTCGAACAGGGGGAATTCACCGCGATTATGGGGCCGTCCGGCTCCGGGAAGACGACATTGATGAATGCCCTTTCGACGATTGACACCTTTAACGGAGGCGAAGTTTGGATCGAAGGGAAATCGCTGCTGGATTTGAAAAAAGGGGCGCTGCGGGCGTTTCGCCAAAAACGGATGGGCTTTATTTTTCAAGACTACAACCTGCTGGATACGCTGACGGTGAAAGAGAATATTTTGCTGCCGCTCTCTTTGCAAAAAACGCCTGTCGCGGAAATGCGGCAACGGTTGGCGAGTTTGACGGAGGCGCTGAATATCGAATCGATTCTGCATCAGTATCCGTCTGAAATTTCGGGCGGGCAAAAGCAGCGCACGGCCGCCGCGCGGGCGATCATCACCAATCCGGCGATCGTGTTCGCCGACGAGCCGACAGGCGCGCTGGATTCCCGATCCGCCGCCCAACTGCTGGAGCAAATTCAGTCGCTCAATCGATGGTTTCAGACGACGGTGCTGATGATCACCCACGATGCGTATGCGGCGAGCTACTGCCGGCGCGTCATTTTTCTCCGTGACGGAAAAATCGTCAATGAAATATTCAAGGGAGAACAATCGGAAAAGCAATTTTTCGACCGCATTCTGACGTTTCAAAGCGCAATGGGCGGTGAACGGGGATGAGCTTGCTTGATTTGTCGTGGAGAAACATGAAGCGAAACTTTCGCTTGTACACCATCTATTTCATTTCCATGCTGGTCGGGGTCGTCATTTACTTTACCTTTTCCGGTTTAATGTTCAATAAGGACGTCGTTGCGGCGATCCAAAACAAGGAAAACTATAAAATGATTATTTTTGCGGCCTCCATCGTGGTCTTCCTGTTTATCGTGTTTTTTATTTTGTATGCGAACTCCTTTTTCATGAAGCAGCGGAAAAAAGAGTTTGGCATGTATTTGCTCTATGGGATGAAAGAAAGGCAAGTGGCCGCCATGGTTTTCTTTGAAACCTTATTTCTAAGCGCGATTGCCGTATCGGCCGGCATATTGCTCGGCGGATTGCTGTCGAAATTTTTCGGCATGGCGTTAATGAAATTGATGCGTTACCGCGACGGTATTTCTTTTGCTTTTCCCCTTGAAGCGGTCGCCTCAACGGTGTTGCTGTTCGCTTTATTGATCGGCATCATCACGATTCAAAGCTATGTCGGCGTCCGCCGCGTGCAGTTGGTTGAACTGTTTCATGCCAAAGAGAAAATGGACAAACCTTTGCGATTTTCCATGTCGTTGGCGGTTTTGTCCGTCTTGTTGATCGCCGCGTCCTACGTCATGATTACTCTGGCGGGAGATACGGACCTGTGGAAGGATCATTTCAACGAAGCCTTCATGGCGACAACGGCGGCGTTGATGGTCGGAACGTATTTGTTTTTTCGCCAGTTTACCGGTTGGATTTTACAAAAAATGAGCCAAAGCAAAAATTATTTTCGGGGCGACACCATGCTGTGGATGGCCTCTCTTCGCTTTTCGATCCGGGGCAATACCCTCAACTTTACGTTCAATTCGCTGATCAGCGCCGTCGTCATCTTTGCGGTCGGGTTTATCGCCGTGGATTACGCCGTGAAAGGCGACGTGGTGCAAAAAGAATACCCCAACCATATCGCCTTTTCAACGCAGCCGAAGGAAACGCAGCAACAAATCGAGCGGATCCTGAATGACGCGCATCCCGTTATCGGTCATGAAACCGTTACGGCCATTCAAACGGAAAACATCGCGGATCGAACCCCGTTTTTTAACCGTCCCGAATATTACACAGAGGCGTTCTATCTTTTCCCCGAGTCCCAATTCAACGCGGTTGTTGATATGCGCAAATCAGGCAAAAAAATAAATGTGGAAGGCGAGGAAGCCGTTGTTTTGGCAAGGGGGGTGGACAACCCGGCGAAATATACGGGGCCTCAGCCCGAAATCACGGTGTTGGGACACCATGCGTTTCATATCGTCGAAAAAATGCGATACCCGTTGCTGAGCGTCCCGACGGACCCGGGCGGGAACGGCCTGCAGCCTTCCGTGCTCGTTATTTCGGACGAAGCTTTCGAGGTTTTAAAAGCAAATCGCGCCCCGCAGTCCTTTGAAATGTATCAAATCCGGGACCCGAAAACGTCCAATGACGCTTCGCGAACAATACGCGATATCGTGATGAAAACGGAAGGAGCCTATTATTCGGCCTTCGTCGATATGTATTCCATCGATGTGGAGTCGTCGTCTTTAATTTTGTTCTCCGTTGCGTTCTATGCCTCCATCTCATTGTTTGCGTTGGGCAGCGTCATTTACTTTAAGCAGCTTCGCGAAGCGACGGAGGAGCGGGAGCACTATGCCATTTTGCGGAAAATGGGCGTGGGCGACAAGGAAATCAAAAAGAGGATTCGCAAGCAACTGCTGTTCGTTTTTTTGCCGCCGCTGATTCTGGGATTGGCGCACAGTTGGTATCTTTTGTACCATACGGCCATTCTGATCGTACAGGAGCTGCCCTCCTTAACGGCCATCCTTTTTTCCGTCATGGGGCTGTATGTGCTGACGTACCTTGTCTTTTACGTATCGTCGACCTCGATTTACTACAAAATCATCAGCGAAAAAAGCGCGCGGTGAGTGGTTTATGCGTCGTCCGCGGTTTGCAACATGAAATGCGGGTCAGGGTCTTTCGGAAAATGGACCGTGAATTGGGTATAGACGCCGGCTTCGGATGCGCAGGTGATGTAATGGCCGAGCTTGTTCGATAATTGCTGCGCCAAATACAGGCCCATCCCGGTCGATTTGGCAAAGGTGCGTCCCGTTTCCCCGGTAAACCCGCGATTGAAAATGCGCGGAAGGTCTTTTTGGCTGATGCCGATCCCGTTGTCCCGAATCAGCAGTTGCTTTTCCTGCGGGGTTTCCGACGCGGATAGGGCGATTTCTCCGCCGGGCTCCGTATATTTCAGGCTGTTCGTCACCAACTGGTTGACGATGAACTGCAGCCATTTCGGATCGCTTTGAACCGCAAGCGTTTCCGCCTGCACGTCTACGCGAATTTTTTTGGAGAAAAAGGTTTTGGAGTGGGATTTAATAACCTCCTTCGAAATCCGAATCATGTCGCATGCCTGGATGTCGTAATCTTGGTGAAAGCTGTCCAGTTTGGCGTAATAGAGAGCTTGATCGGCGTAATTTTCGATTTTCGCGATCTCTTCCCTGACGCTGTCCGCGTCCATGCCGGTTTGCTGAAGCAGGCGAAGGACCGCGATCGGGGTTTTGATCTCGTGGAACCAGGAGACGATAAAGTCGTAATGCTCCTTTTGTCGCTCCTGGATCCGATTCAGTTCGCGAATGTGCCGCTTGCTCAGCTCCTCCATGCGCTGCCGGGCGAACTCCCCTTCCAGCGACAAACAGTCGCCGTCCTCGTTGTTCATGTGCCGAAGGGCGCGCATGTTTTGCCGGTAGCGGAATAATAAAAACCCGAGCAATACGAAGCATGCCAGGGCCAAGGCGTAGAAAAACGTCCCCCATGCCCAGCCGCCGTTGCTGTCGGCCCAGAACACCCCGGCCGGGATCAGAAATCCGCACAAGTACAAATAAATATAAGGCTTGTCATAGGCTAGATAGCGGAGAAAGGTCATTCGATCAAATACCCCATTCCTTTCCGGGTGGCAATGAACTCCTCCAGCCCGAGCGCGGCGATCTTCCTGCGCATCCGGTTCACGTTCACGGTCAGCGTGTTGTCGTCGACGAACTGATCGTCGTTCCACAGCGCCTGCATCAACTCCTCGCGCGAAACGATTTTCCCGATATTCCGCATCATCGTCTGTAAAAGGATGAATTCGTTCCGGCTTAATTCCGCGCTTTTGCCTTGATATTCCATGGTTGAATTGGCCGCGTTGAATCGGAGGCCCCGATGGATGAATCGGGGATGTTCGTCTTCCTGATACGTGTACCTCCGGCGAAGGAGCGCGCTCATTTTTGCAATCAGAATGTCCAGATCGAACGGCTTCCGGATAAAATCGTCCCCGCCCATCTGAATCGCCATAATGATGTCCATATTCTGATCCCTCGATGACAGGAAGATGATCGGCACCTTGGAAATCGAGCGGATTTGCCGGCACCAGTAGTACCCGTCAAAAACCGGAAGATTGATATCCAGCAGGACAAGGTGCGGATCGGCCTGCTCCAATTCCGTCAGCACCTGGTCAAACCGGGTTGACGCCACCACGTCGTACTGCCACTTTTTCAACGTCTCCGTGACGATTCGCCGAATTTTTTCGTCGTCTTCAACGATCATGATTCGATACATGCAATCCTCACCTTTACTCCTTCGCGACGCCGAATCGTTTCGCGGATCTGGCTTGCGCCCGCTCGATTTCGATCTTGCGGTTGCGGGGCTCGGCGTTGGTGACCAGCGAGTCGATCAGCTTCCGGGCGGATGCGGCGACCTCCTCGACGGCGCGGTTGAACGCCGCTTCGTTCGCCTTCGAAGGTTGGTTGAAGCCCGAAAGCTTTCGCACGAATTGGAGCGAGGACGCCAGGATCTCATCGTCGGTCGCCGGCGGCTCGAAGTTGAACAGCGTCTTGATGTTTCGGCACATGCTTATCTCCCTCTCTTTCATGGATTCCTATGCCTGTTATAACCGAATCTATCATTAAATGCATGAATTAGCAACGAACCGGGCAAAAACCCATTTGTCGAATTTTGAAGGAATTTAGAATAATTTGCCGAAGTTAAGTTGAGAGCGCGGGCGATATCCTTTTAGTAACATAGACAAGCACAACTTTTGGGGGGGTAAGGCATGCTGCGTGCTATGATCGTGGATGATGAAGAATTATCGGTGAAGCGTTTGAAAAAGATCCTTTCCGAAAAGGGCGAAATTGAAATATGCGGCATGTTTGCCAATCCGTCGGAGGCCTATGAATTCGTGAAGGAAGGGCATCCGGTCGACGTCGCCTTCCTGGACATTTCCATGCCGGACATTAACGGCTTGAAGCTTTCCGATCTGCTGCGCCAACTCGATCATTCTATCGATGTTGTCTTTGTCACCGGCTATGACAATTATGCGATTCAAGCTTTCGACGCAAACGCGCTGGATTACTTGCTGAAGCCTGTCACCGCGGAAAGAATGGGCAAGACCTTGAGTAAGATCGGGAAAAGGCGTCGGCATCCGTCGGTCGCGCCTTTCATCGCGATTTTCCTGTTTAACGGATTCAGGGTTTGCCGGCGAGATCGGGAGCAGGAGCCGTTGAAATTAAGAAGCCCGAAAACCGAAGAGCTGCTGGCTTTTCTTGTGTGCAAAAAAGCGGCCAGTCGGGAAGAAATCGCCGATACGCTGTGGAATGGTTTGGAGCCGGAAAAGGCGTTGAAAAATTTGAACTCGACGCTGTACTATATCCGAAAAGCGATTAGAGAAAGCGAAGCGGAGAATTGCATCCAGGCGGGCAGAAATGAAATCCGAATTGGGGAGAATAGCCTCTATTGCGATTTGTATGAATTTGAGCGATTGCTGAAGCAAATCCGTTCGGCCTCCGAACCCAACGCCGATTTGTTCCAACAGGCGGAAGCGCTGTATGCGGGAGGGTTGCTGCAAGGAAGACCGTACGAATGGGCGGACGAACGGGCGCGCGAACTGGAGCGGAATTACATCGAAGTGCTGGAGGTTGCCGCGAGATACCACCTCAAGCAAGGCCGGCCGCAAAAGGCGCTGCATTATTTTTGTGAAATTCTGAAATGGGATGCCATCCGGGAAGATATCAACCATGAGGTGATCCGGTTGTACGTCGAGTTGGGGAGGAAAAACGATGCCTTGCGGCAGTACAGTCTGCTGGAGGACCTGCTGCGGCGGGAGCTTGGAACGAGCCCGGATCCGCGGATGAAAGACTGGCTGACCCGAAAATTGACACAGTAGATGCCGGCGGTATGATGGGAGCCTGCGGAATCGATCATGATTCCCGGGCTCTTTTTTTGTTTATTCTGCGTTTATTGCCGTTTTGTATAATGGCGGTGTTCATGGCCGAATAAGGGGCCAAGGTATTTCTGCCTGAAAAGGACGAGGAAGGATTCAGCCGTCCGCTGAACACAAAACGCTGCGAACAGGAAATGGGGAGGGCATGAAATGCGCGGGATATGGAAGAAGAAAGCGTTTGTCGTATTGGTTGCCGTATTAATAGGCGGATGGGCGCCTGGGCTGTATGCGGGGGAGGCCTATGCCGAACCGATGCCGTGCCTGACGGATACGCTGGGAGGAGAGGCGGGCGAGGGCAACCTTCAGGTGGTCGTCGATGCCGGCAATATTGATGTGTATCGATATAATGCGGCCACGGAGGTGTTTGAGCCGCAGTATCATACCGGCGAGGATGGCGCCGAAACGGCCGCCGTGCTGAAATTTGACGACTCCCTCTATGTGTTGGGAGCGGGAGGCGATTGGGGAAAAGGCTATACCGCTCCGCTGTGCTCGCAAACGAAAAGCCTGGATGGCACGACGGTAGAGACAACATGGTACGCGGGAGCGGTGGAAATTATCCAGCGGGTTACACTCCCTGAGGATACGTCCACCTACATTAAATTGGAATGGGAAATCACGAATTATGATACCGGTATGGAGGACATTCATTTTTTCCGCGGGGTCAATACGGCTTTGGGCGGTGAAAGTTCAGGCGACGGATTTTGGAACGAAATGTCCAATACGATCGGGGCATCGAAAAGGATCGACGGAGTCTCGCTATGGATGGGGATGAAGGGGGAAACGTCTCCGGTTGCATATGCTTCCGAATACAATGACGCCGTACAATCTCAAATTTTTGAAGACTATGCGTTGGAGAACCGTACTGCGAATCAATACGATGAGGATGAAGAGATCGACAACGCCTACGCCTTGGAATGGTTCAAAGAATTTCAGGAAATAGAAAGGCCATGGAAGATCACGGCGTATGAAGGTTTTGGCGATATCGCGTTAATCCCGTCCGGCGACAGTCAAACGGCTGTTCCGGGCGAACCGGTAACGCTGACTTTCAATATCACCAATAGCGGCTTGACCGAATAC
>CAYYCV010000018.1:0-31564 GCA_964470405.1 uncultured Caryophanales bacterium | reverse complement strand
GCTTACGATGTCGATGCTCCCGACGGATGGACGGCGGAGCCGGACAAGGAGACCGACACGCTTTTGAAAAACGCCTCCACTTCCGTCAACGTTCTGGTTACGCCGTCGGAAACAGCGGAGAGCGGCGATTATGAAGTGAACCTTCGTGTCGGCCTTGCCGTCATTGGAGCGGTAGATATACAAGGAATGATGGAAGCGTACGGTACGGTGACCTTGCCGGCCGAGTCGCTTCTCGCGCCGGCTGATGTTGCGGCAACGGCGGGCGACGGAGAAGTGTCGCTGTCCTGGACACCGGTGGACGGAGCAACCGGGTACAAGGTTTTCCAAAGCGCCGCTTCCGACTCGTACGGCGGGAAGATCGCGACTGTGACAGACGCCGTGTATCGTGTGACAGGACTGACCAACGGGACGACGTATTATTTTGCCGTGAAGGCGTACGACACTGTGAGCGAGAGCGTCTATTCCAACCAGATCGGCGCGACGCCGGTCGCTGTGCCTCCGCCCTCCGGGAATGGCGGGAGCGGCGGAAATACAGTGGAGGACACCGGTGTGGATGTTCTGGTGAACGGCAAGGCGGAGAAAGCGGGAACGATGGAGATGACGCAAAGGGACGGTCAAACCGTGGCGACCGTTGCCATCGATCCGGCGAAACTGGCGGATAAGCTCGCGGCGGAAGGTCAACATGCGGTGGTGACGATCCCTGTCAACGTTGAATCGGATGTGGTGATTGGCGAACTGAACGGCGAGATGGTCAAGAATATGGAAGACAGTCAAGCTGTTCTGGAAATCAAGACAGAGAAAGCAACCTATACGCTGCCTGCGCAGCAAATCAATATCGACGCCATCTCCGGGCAGATCGGCCGGTCGGTCGATTTGCAGGATATCAAGGTGCAAATTGAAATCGCCGCATCTACGGACGCTACCGTGCAAATCGTGGAGAATGCGGCCGCCGAGGGCAGCTTTGCCATCGTTGTGCCGCCGTTGGATTTCAAGGTAAGCGCGGTGTACGGGGATACCGTTGTGGATGTCGACAGGTTCAACGCTTACGTGGAACGCACGATTGCGATCCCGGAAGGGGTGGACCCGAACAAGATTACCACGGGCGTGGTCGTTGACCCGGACGGAACGGCGCGCCATGTGCCCACCAAGGTGGTGTTGATCGACGGCAAGTATTACGCCAAAATCAACAGCTTGACCAACAGCACGTATTCGGTCGTTTGGCATCCGCTCGAATTCAGTGACGTGGCGGACCATTGGGCGAAAGAAGCCGTCAACGACATGGGATCGCGCATGGTTGTGAAAGGGGTTGGCGACGGCTTGTACGACCCTGACGAAGACGTGACCCGGGCGGAGTTTGCGGCCATTGTCGTTCGCGGTCTGGGCCTCAAGCCGGTACAGGAAGCCGCGCCGTTCCCGGATGTATCGGCTGCGGATTGGTACGGCAGCGCCGTTGCGACAGCGTATTCGTACCATTTGATCAGCGGATTTGAAGACGGAACGTTCCGACCGGACGATAACGTGACGCGCGAAGAAGCGATGGTGATTGTCGCCAAGGCGATGGAGATCACCGGGCTGAAAGGCCAGTTCCCCGTACAACCGGCGGACGAAACCCTGCAGCGGTTCACGGATGCGGCAGATATATCCGGCTGGGCGTTGGACAGCATTGTCAACAGCGTTCAAGCGGGGGTTGTGTCCGGGAGAAATGACGCCCGGCTTGCTCCGAAAGGGAATATGACCCGAGCCGAGGTAGCGATGATTGTACAGAAGCTTTTACAAAAAGCGGATTTAATTTAAAAGTGTGATGAAAAAAACGGTGTGATGAAAAACGGGCGGTTCCGCACTTAGGTATCGGTTTCCGATCGCAGTTGTCCGCAGATTTCCCGGCCTTTTTGGGAAGAAATCCGCGGACAAAGGCGACCGCTGTCGTTTCTCCAACCGATGCCCAAGCGCTGCGCCGCTTTTTTCATCGCACGTCTAACGATGTTCAAAATGATTTGGTTTTGCCCGCCGTTGTGTTAAACTGGAAAGAAACGGTGCAATGCGGGTGAGCGAGAAGGGGAGGATCGATGGATGAAACCGCGAATTTCAGTGATTACGCTGGGCGTAGATGATTTGGAAAGAGCGTTGGACTTTTATCGCGACGGGCTGGGTTGGCCGACCCAAGGCATCGTGGGACGGGAATTCGAGCATGGCGCCGTTGCTTTTTTCGATTTGCACGGGGGGTTGAAGCTGGCCATTTGGCATCGCAAGGATCTGGCTCATGAGGCAAAGGTGCTGCCGATGGCGCCAAGTCCGACCGAATTGACGATCGGCCACAATGTGGGCAGCAAGGAAGAGGTCGATCGGGTGATGGAGCAGGCAAAAAAGGCCGGCGCTATCATCACCGACCCGGCGCATGACGCTTTTTGGGGCGGATACTCCGGTCACTTTCAGGACCCGGACGGCCATTTGTGGGAAGTGGTCTGGAACCCCGAATGGGAAATCGGGGATTGAATCGCGGACCGTCTGGAGGTTTTGACAACTTCAATCGAGCAGGTTAAAATGGAATCGTTGTTTTAGTACTTTACTGGTTTATTGGTTTACTAATTGATTTATTCAGTAATTTACTAATTAACTAAATAACTAATTTGCTAAATTGAACAGGGGGAGCACAATGAAAATACCGACCACTTTAAAGCATAAGCCGGTTATCGTTTCCGACAATTACGAAAATGTGGATGGCCGATACGCCTACAACTCCGATGCCAAAGGCCTTTCCTTGGGATTGGCCCAGTGGAACGACAGGGGAAAGGTCGATATTTCGGCCAAAGTGTGGCGGCATACGGGGGAGAAGTGGTCAAGGCAGTCTGAAGAGCTGCCCCTTCATCGCGTGATGGACCTCGCCATTTTGGTTTGCAGAGCGAAGCTTCATTTTCGGGAGGCCTACCGGTACGAACACTTATATGATCCCGAGCGCCCGGTCATAGACAGAGTCGGCTTGCAAGGCGATGCCATGACGATCGCCGTATGCACGGATAACGAAATGATCAACGAAGACATCCAACTGTTCAATCAGGCGCTTAGCGATGATGACGAGCTGATGGGGGAACGGCTGCGCACGCTGGCCGGGATATTGAAGGAGATGGGGTATTCGTGAACAGGCGGAAGGAATTGCAGGAGATGTACAAGCACATGAAACCGGGCAAAATCTGAAAGGCAAGATCAACAGCACCCGGTTTCAATTGGAAGCCGGCGCGCATCCAAACCGGAAATTGCAAAAGGATTGGACGGAATTCGGCCCGGAGAGCTTTGCGGTGGAAATACTGGAGAAGCTGGATTACGACAAGGACGAGTCAAAAACCGACTACAAAGATGAACTGGCCTTGCTGAAAATGATTTGGACAGAAAAACTGTCCGCGGAAAACGTGTCGTTTTATTAGCCCGCCGCCCGACCGGATGCCCGTCATTGCAGAGGCCAACTTGGGCGATCGCGGGACTTGCGTCTGTTTTCGAGAAGATAGCGCACCCCGTTTTCGAGAATGGGGCACCGTTTCGATGACCGGTCAGTGGACGTTGTCTACATGTTTTACGTGCTTTCGATTGAGCAAAATGTACAGGACCGAGACGAGGACGAACACCGCCCCGACGATGAACGGCACGTGCGGGTTGTAAACCTCCGCCAGTTTGCCCGCCAGAAACGGCGCCGCGGCTCCTCCCACGAAGCGTAAAAAGCTGTATGCCGCAGACGCCGTCGAGCGATCGACAGGAGCGGCGTTCATCACCGCCGTGGTGATCAAGGTATTGTTGTTCCCCAATAACGCCCCGGCTAAAATAACGGCGCCGATCACGACCCATTGCGTCGAGGTCCAGATCCCCATCGCCAGCAAAACGAGGCTGAACAAAAACAGCATCGCGCACATCGACGAAATGGTCCCGAATTTTCGTTGCAGCTTTGGAGCCATGAAAACGGACGTGACGGCCAACAGCACGCCCCATCCTAAAAACACGTAACCGAGGCCGTGCTCATCCAGGCCCATGACGAAGGGCGCGTAAGCCAGCAGGGTGAAAAAACCGAAGTTGTAAAGGCAGGCCGCCAGACCGAACACGACGAGCGAGGGATTCTTCATGGCCCGGAACTGATCAAGCAAATAAGTTTTTGATTTTGCGTCTTTTGTGGCCTTTGCAGACTTTGCGGTCTTTGTCTCGTTTATTTGGTTTTTAACATTTGTGGAATTTATGGAATTTGTGTGGTTTGTGGAATTCGCGGTTTGGGATTTCGGCATCATGCTAACCAGGCCGATAAACGCGATCACCATCAGCGAGGCGACCCCCAGAAACGGCCCTCTCCATGAAATAGCGCCCAACTCCCCGCCGAGCAAAGGCCCGACGGAAATGCCCAATCCGATCGACGCCTCGTATAGAATGATGGCTTGTGCCGTGCTGGACTTTGAGAGGGAGACAATCGCCGTCAAAGCCGTGGCGACAAACAGAGCGTTCCCAAGCCCCCAGCCGCCCCGCAGCGCGATCAGGTTCCAAATGCCGTTGGACAATCCCCCCCGCGCCGAAAAGACGGCGATAATCACGATGCCGGCGAGCAGCGTTCGCTTGATTCCAAGCCTCGACGACACCGCTCCGGTAATCAGCATAGCCACCGCCATAACCGCATTATAGCTCGTGAAAAGCAAAGTGACCTCGCTGGGCGAAGCGTGCAATTTCTTGGCGATGGCCGGCAAAATCGGGTCGACCAGGCCCAGCCCCATAAAGGCGATGATGCAGGCGAAGAAAACCGCCCATACCGCTTTCGGCTGTTTTAGCAAATCGTTTTTCTCCCGGACGGCTGTTGTGGTTTCCATTCCGGCATTGTGTATTTTCGGTGTTATGGCTGACATGCGTGTTAACTCCTATCCGGTTTCAATTTTGATTTTTTGATTTTATTGTTTTGCGTTTTGATTTTCATCGTTTGTTAATAGGGGTTTTCATCGTTTTTGCATTTCGATTCGCGTTGTTGCCGATTTCGTTTTAGGTGCGTCCTATGGTTTGACACCCCTCTAAACTAGTTGTATTATGAAACTACATAAATGTATTATACAGCTATGCAGAATGATGTCAATTGGCTTTTTAGACTAAAAATGGCGGTGAGGGGATCAAGGGAAATGGATATGCAATCGCTGGAAACCATTGAGTTGGAAATGGCGATTTTGCTGCGTCGCATCACGTCAACATTGGGGAAAAAAGGCGATTTTGACCGATCGGCTTATTTGTTGCTGCATCAAATTACCGCTCACGGTTCGGCCGGCGTAAAAGCCCTGGCGGACGAATTTCATTTGGATGTTTCAACAGTCAGCAGGCAGGCGGCCGCTTTGGAAAGAAAAGGATACGTGTACAGGATGCCCGATCCGCAGGATGGGCGGGCGTTTTCTTTGCATGTCACGGAGCTGGGAAGCAGGGAACTGGCCGCATACAAACAGGCGAGACTGGCCAAAGTCACGGAAAAATTAAAGGACTGGTCGGACGAGGAATGCCAGGCTTTCGGCCGCCTGTTGAGGAAATTTAATCAAAGGGACTAGAAGATTAAATCATCATGATGAAGCGGATCCATGCATGGATTAATGCATCGGGTTGAATGAAGCGGATCATTTAAAATACCTGCAAAAGTGCATCTTTTTCCAACCCAAAACGAGCATCGATGAAAAACACCTGCAAAAGTGCAGGTATTTCAATTATATTTCGTTACATTTGAAGAATGGCGATAAAATACCTGTACATTTGCAGGTATTTCGTTCGACGGGCGCCCGACAGGTTCGAACAGATGTACTTTTGCAGGTATTTTCGATAGGCGGGGGAGTCAGCGGCCGCAATCGGCCGCCGCATGTGTAAAAATCAATGGATGCGAGCAAGATTCGGCCCTCCCTCGGCCCTCGGCTGTAAACAGCCGCGTTGTCCCGCGTGGCGAAAAGCTGTCGACGGTTTTGCAGGTTTTTTCGCGGTTTTATAGGCCCTGTATGATTGCCTTTTGTTGAAGCTCATACCGCATGACGCGTTTGCCTGCCGCCCCGCTTGCGGGAATCAGCCAGCCCTTCGCGCAGAGCGATTGCAGATTTCGAACGGCGGTGCGATGGTTGACGCTTAAATGAGCTTCCAAATCGACCGGCCGCAGCGGGCGGGCAAGCTTGCAGGCCAGCCGGATAATTTCCCGTTCCGTCACGTCCTTCAGGATGGCGGGGGAGGCCAACGGGTGATAGCGGCTAAGCACCATGCGCAGCAGCATGATGCACAGCTCGGGATGGTGGGCGACGTCGTCGTAAGCGAATGAGATCACTTGAAACCCCATAGCGGTGAGAAAAGTTTCCCGGTTCAACTCGTTGCAGTACGCCTGCCTGTCCATGTCCCGCACGTGCGGGCCGAATCCTTTGATTTCTATAACCAGCCTCACATGCCGCGACAGCCAGACGAAATCGCAAAAATAGGATCGGCCCCGCCAATCCAGCACCTCAAATTCCGGATGCAATTTGTCAAAATTGCCCTGTAGAGGCCACCAGATATTGCGGCAAAACAGCTTCTCAGCCTCCCGGTGCCCCCGCTCCAGGCGCCCTTTTCTCTCCCCTGTTCTTCTCAGCATGTGATGTCGAATAAATGAAGCGTGAGCTGCTTCGAAATCCATAAATTTATCCCTCCTCAATGTAAAAGAAAAGAACGCCCCCAATTCCATTCGCGCAGGAATGGTTAGGGACGTTCTTCGTCTCATGCAGTTTATTATAATAAAAAAGCTTACATTTAGCCAGCTTGAATTTTCCGCGGCTTTTTGCCGGAGCAGGGGCAAAGCTGCGGTTCCATTTCGTTGCCGTTGCAGTCGGTAGTCCGGTGCAACTGCCTCTTGAGTTCGGTTTCGTTGCTGTTGCAGTCCGGTGCAACTGCCTCTTGAGTTCGGCTTCGTTGCTGTTGCAGTCCGGTGCAACTGCCTCTTGAGTTCGGCATCGTTGCCTGCGGTCCGATTCGGCCGTCTCCCGGGCGGTCTGGTGTTGTTGCCTGCGGTCCGTTTTGCCGCTCCAGCCTTTGAAATTTAGCCGGTGACGCATCGCGCACCCGGGACGAAAAATAAAACATCCGTCTCGCTTGCGCGCCCCTGGCCTGCGCGAACGATTTGCACTGCCGCCGATGGCCACTGACTTTCGCGTATCCCCCGCATGTAAAAAAATCGGGTCTTGACAACGATATTTCACTTGTTTATTATTTAAATTGTTTAAAAATAAATCAATTTAAGTAGGTAGTCCAAGGAGGGTTGGGAAAAGAATGGATGCTCTGGTGCATCGAATTCAAATTGCGCTTCAACAATTGAAGCGAAATATGGAATCCGACAGCCTGGACAGGGTGGAATCCGATATCACCAGGCCGCAGATGTTCATGCTGTATTTTATTAATAAATACGGAAAGTGCAAGCTTACGCAGCTTGCGGAGAAGATGGAGGTCAAACCGAGCGCGATCACGGTTATGATTGATCGATTGGAGAAGGCGGGGTATGTTCAACGCGCGCATGGCACTGTTGACCGCAGATCCGTTCTGGTCGAAATGACCGCGTTGGGGACGGAAACGTTCAAGAAGGCCATTCAGGAAAGAAATGAAATCTTGAAGGCGTATTTACGCCGATTGAAGCCCGAAGAAGTGGTTACGCTTGCCGAACTGCTGGAAAAAATCGCGAATCCGGGCCAAGAAGCTTCGCCTTCGCCGTAGGCCGCGCCCGTATTATGGTCCGTATCATGATAACGCCGCGATGATACGCCGCGTCATGCCGTCAAGGGCCATACCGCGACGTTATATCGCCAAGGGCCGTACCGCAGTCCGTCATATCATCATGCATCACATCATTATATAGAAAAAGGGAGTGTACAAACTTGGAAGATTTATCGCAAAAGAAAAAAATAACCATTATGTTCGCTATCATGATGGCGATGTTTTTTTCCGCAATCAATCAGACGCTGGTTAGCACCGCCATGCCGAAAATCATCGCCATTCTCGGAGGCATGAATCATTACGCATGGGTGATCACGATATATATGCTGACATCGACGATTGCCACGATCCTCGTCGGCAAATTGTCGGATATTTACGGGAGAAAGCCGTTTCTCCTGATCGGTATTGTGTTTTTTATTATCGGCGCGTTTCTTTGCGGCTTTTCCAAAGATATTTTTCAAATGATCGCGTATCGCGGCGTTCAGGGGATTGGCGCCGGGATCATCATGGCCTCCGCCATCACCGCCATCGGCGATCTGTTCTCCCCCCGCGAACGCGGAAAATGGACCGGGGTGATGATGGCGGTCTTCGGCGTTTCCAGCGTCATAGGTCCGCTGCTCGGAGGCTGGCTGGTCGACAACATGGATTGGCAGTGGCTGTTCTGGATTTTCCTCCCGTTAGGTATTGTGGCTTTTGTCATGATTTCTATCCTCTTTCCAAAAGTGGACCGCAGACCGGCGGAGACGATCGATTACCCGGGCATGGTGTTTCTGAGCTTGGCGATTATCGCGCTGCTGCTCGGCTTTTCCTGGGCGGGAACCCAATACGATTGGGGCTCCGTTGAAATCGTCGGACTGTTCGTTGCGGCGGCTGTTCTCCTGGTCCTGTTCATCCTCGTCGAGAGGAAGGCCAAAAGCCCCGTCCTCCCGTTGTCTTTGTTCCGAAACGACATCGTTACGATCTCCAACAGCGTCGGGTTTATTATGAACGCGGGCATGATGGGAGCGCTCATCTACTTGCCCTTCTTCGTGCAGGGCGTTGAAGGGGTATCGCCGACGTATTCCGGCTATGTCACGATGCCGATGTCCATCTCCATGGTCATCCTCAGCGCGCTGATCGGCAGATTGATGACCAAAACGGGAAAATACAAACGTTTTGCCCTGATCGGATTGCCGTTTATGGTGTTCGGCATGGTGATCATGGCGTTTATGAACAGCATCTGGCTGGCGGTGGTGGCCATGATCGTGTTTGGGCTTGGCCTTGGCACGGGGATGCCCATCTTCACCGTCACCATACAAAATGCGGTCAGCCCTTCATTGCTCGGCGTCGCAACGGCGTCCTCCCAGTTGTTCCGCAATCTGGGCGGCACGATCGGCATTGCCGTGATGGGAGCCATCATGCAGTCGGGCTTGATCAAGCATCTGAAGGCGGAACCGCCGGTGGAGGGGCTGGACCCAACCCGGCTCGATCCGGCGATGGCGGAGAAAATGGCCGTGTTCCAGAATCCGCAAATTTTGCTCAATCAGCCGGAGCTGAAGCAGACTATCGCATCGCTTCCGGCCGACATGCAGCCGGTATTGAACCAGATGGTCGACAGGCTTCGCGACGCATTGAGCGCCTCATTGACGACCGTATTCCTGGCCGGCGCGGCCGTCATTCTGGTCGCCTTGATCCTGGTCTTTTTCCTGAGGGAAATTCCGCTCCGCACCTCCAACAAGATGCCTCAACCGGGAGCATCGGGAACGCCGGGAGCATCGGGAACGCCGGAAACGCACGAAGCGCCGGAAGCCGGCAAATCGGCCGAATCGCTTCCGGGCGGTCTGCGCACCGAATCGTATTGAGGCGAGCCGGCGGCATGGCGGCGGCACGGTCGAGCTTCCCGGCCGGCCCGGCCCTCGGCCTCGGCCGTGCTTGGCCCCCTTGGTCTCGGCCGTGCTTGGCCCTCGGCCGCGCTTGGCCGCCGCAGGCTACGTCGGCCGGGTCGCGACGAAGTGTCGTTCGGGGATGAAAAAGGGCTCGCGCGCAACGATATCCGACGGGTTGTAGCCGAGTCGGTCGATCTCGAAGGGGGACAGCCCGACGCTCCACTTTTTCCTGAACTTTTCCGCGTTTTCCAGCGAGGACGTTCCGTAATCGACCCGGTTCGCTCTGAACGTGCTTTGCCCTTCGTGGTGGATGAACACGTCCTTGGCGACCCACAGATTTTTGCCGCTGATTCGTGCCCGCAGGCTGAAGTCGTCGTCTTCGTAGCCTCCGGGAAAAAAGCGTTCGTCCATTCCGCCGATTTGATCGAGCAGATTGCGGTGAAACAGCATGCAGAAGCCGATCAGCCGATGCGAATAAAAGCCGGTGTTCCGGTGCTGCAGCCTCCACAAATTGGCGGCGGCGTCCAGCGCGTCCAGACTTCGATAGGCGTCGTACTGAACGCACTGAATGGGGGCCGCGTAATTCGTCACGGGGCCGACGATCCCGATCGAGGCGTCTCGCTCCAGCCACGAATGCAGGCCGCGCAGCCATTCGGGGGTGACCACCGTATCGTTGTTCAGCAGGAGAATGTACTCTCCCGAGGCCGCGGCCATTCCCTGGTTGTTTCCGGCGGCAAACCCTTTGTTTTCCGCGTTGCGGATCAGGACGGCGCCGGGGACGGTTTCCAGGAAGGGCACCGTCTCGTCGGTCGAGCCGTTGTCCACAAAAATAAATTCATAAGGCTCATTCGTGTGGCGGACGACGCTGTCCACGCACTGTTTGGTCGTATCCAGGCCGTTCCTCGTCAGCATCACGATGGAGGTTAAAGCCATGCCGCATGTCTCCTTCCCAGGCGATGATCCCTATAACCCCGAGGTGTCCAAAATGTAGGGCAGCACTTGCCGAATGTCGGATTGCTGTGGGACGATCATGCCCAACCCGTTATTGGAATACAGTTCGTACAATTCAAGCGGGAAAGCCGATTCCTTCATAAAATCCTCGATCGCCGTCAGCACGCCGTTCCGCTCTCCGTTTTCGCATATCGCATTGAGCGCGATATCGTTAAACCCTCCGGAGTCCAGCAATTCGGACTGACCGGGCTTCATGCCTTTCCGGGCGTACGCTTTGCGGAAGTTTTCCGGGATCGATTCGGGAAAATAATACATGTCTCTGCGCCCGTAAGGCCAATTCGTATCGTGCAGCAGAACAATGGGAAAAGTGCCGGATTGTTCCGCCATCTTTTCCACCTGTTTCAGCTCATGATAGACCGTATACCAGTTGTGATCGCCGTCGATAAGCATCAGATCGCACGCCCGGATGTCGGGCAGCGCCTCCAGACTGAGCTTTTTCATCATGGTTGCGTGATCCCCGTAATATGCTTTCAGCAACGAATCATTGTACTTGGGCACGGGTTCCACAATGATGCATTCCGCGTTGCAGTGCTTGCAGTAATCCAGCAGTTTAAACGTATTCAGCCCCGTCAGCGAACCGATCTCCACGATGATTTTAGGCCGCGCCGCAATGATGATCGGTTTGATTACCTTTTCCCAAAAACGATGCATGTGCGCCTCCCACTCCGTTGTTTTGAAATTGCAAAGCCGGATGGGATATCGTATGCGGCAGGCAAAAAAAAGATCACCCTGCGCCAAGCCCGAAAGTCGGGGCGCAACGGCAATCCGGCGGGCTGCGTCGAGCAGGCATCGTCGACTAGGCTGGGTCGGCCCGCGTCATGTGAAATATTCGATGACCGATTCGGGAAAAAACCGGTGGATGTACCGCTCCATGGTGATCCGCAGCTTTTCCGCTTGATCCGTCTCGTACACGTATTTGCCGATCCCGTACCGCCCCCATTTGTATTTTCGTTCCTCTTCGTTCATGACCAGCTTGGTTTTGGGGTAATTTTGCTCGATCACCCGTTTGGCCGGTTTGGTAAAGCGATGCTGAATCAGCTCGAACGTGACCGCGCTCGCGAACGGTTTGGGAATTCGGCGCTCCAGCATTTCAAAAAGCTCCAGGTAGCCTTGTTCCCATCCGTCGTGCATGTAAAGGGGAGCGACTACAAAGCCGAGCGGAAACCCGGCTTCGGCCACTTTGACGGCGGCTTCGATCCGCTCTTCCAGAGAGGAGGTTTTCAGCTCGAAATTTCGGATGACGTACCCGGAGTTGACGCTGAACCGGAAGCGCGTTTTCCCGTGATGCCTGGCGTCCAGCAGATGGTCCACATGATGGAATTTGGTTGTAAAGCGCAGCCGCCCGGTTTCGGTCGCGCCGATAAATTCGATCGTTTTTTTCAGGGAATGGGTCAAATGGTCGATCCCGACAATGTCGGACGTGCAGGAAGCTTCGAAGCGGGTCGTTTCCGGCTTTCGTTGGTCGATATATTCGGCGGCTTGGGCAAAAATCTCGTCCAGGTTCACATACACCCGAATGTAAGGCTTGCTCCCGAGGGTGGTCTGCAAATAGCAATAATGGCAGTGCCCCATGCACCCGGTGGCCAATGGGATGGCGTATTCCGCCGACGGCTTGGATGTGTCGAATTTCAACGTTTTTCGAATCCCGACCACCAGGGTGGACTTGGCGATGCGGTAGGTTTGAAAAGCGTTGTCTCCCGGCAGATCGCGGATTTGATTGTGCGACGTCGTTTCGCGGATTTCCAGGTTCAGCGCTCTGCATTTCTCCAACAGTTCCCGGCCCAGCGGATAGTTCAGCGCTTTCGGCTCGAAGTAGACGAGTTGCGGAATGAACGGCTTCATGCTAAAAAACCGGCAAACGATCCAGATTGTTTTCCTTATGCGCATCGGGCGCCGATCGGATCACCGCGTTTTCCGCGTTGCCCTTCTGCACGATCAAACCTTCGGCACGGCCGGCTTCCACGGCTTGCCTGACCTCGTCGTAGGACAGGATTTGGCCGCTTTCCAGCTTGAAGCCGCGGATGTCGCCCTGTTCGTTTTTCTTCACAGCGACGATGGCGTCGCCGTTTACGCTCGGATGGTTTGGCTTGCTCGGATCTCCGTACTGTTCGTTGTACTGTCCGTTTTTCGGATCCCCGTACTGTTTTTCCCTGGCCATGGCGTTTTCCTCCTGTTTCGTTTTTTTGTTTCATGATTAGTATTCCCCGATGATTGTAGTACAATGAGGATAGGTTAAATTTTCGAAACCCTGTTGGACAGCGTACGATGGACAGAGGGCAATGGAGGCGACATCGATGAAAGTTGAAATTTGGTCGGATTACGTGTGTCCGTTTTGCTATATGGGCAAGCGGCAGTTTGAAGCCGGGCTGCGGCAGTTTGAACATCGGGAGGCGGTCGAGGTGGTATATAAAAGCTTCGAGTTAGACCCCGATGTCCCCCGTGACGGGAACCCGGACGTGCATGAGATGCTCGCGTCCAAGTACGGCATGAGCCGCGAGCAGGCGATCGACAACACGGCCGGCATTACGCGGCAGGCCAAGGCGCTTGGCCTCGACTACCACTTCGACCGCACGATCCGGACGAACACGTTCGACGCGCATCGTTTGGCGCACTATGCGGCGGCGAAAGGAAAGCTCGCGGAGATGACGGAACGGCTGCTGAAGGCCCATTTTACCGATGCGCTTCATATCGGCGATCGCGGGCAGTTGGCCGATTTGGCCGCGGAGGCGGGCCTGGACCGCGCGGAAGCGGCGCGCGTGCTCGCGGACGGGGAGTATGCGGATGAAGTCCGCGCCGACGAACGGGAAGCCGGACGGCTCGGGGTCCGGGGCGTGCCGTTCTTCGTCGTGAACCGCAAATACGCGATTTCCGGGGCGCAGCCGAGCGAGGTGTTCCTGGGCGCGCTGCGGAAAGCCTGGGACGAGGCTCAGCCGTCCACCGTGCCGGAAGGCGCCGCGGACGGAGCGGTGTGCGCGGAGGACGGATGCGAACTGCCAGGACAGGATGGACGCCGGGTATGATCAAGCTGGGCGTTCTCGATCAGGTGTATGTCAGCGAGGGACAAACCGCCGCCGAGGCATTGCGGGAATCGACGCGGCTCGTTCAAGCGGCGGAGGCGTTCGGCTATTCCCGTTTCTGGGTATCCGAGCACCATGCCATGCAGGCGCTGGCTTTCTCCAGCCCGGAGGTGCTGGTCGCCCACCTTGCGGCGGCGACGGCCCGCATTCGCGTCGGCTCGGGGGGCGTCATGCTTCCGCATTACAGCGCGTATAAAGTGGCGGAAAATTTCCGGCTGTTGGAGGCGCTCCATCCCGGCCGCATCGATCTGGGCCTCGGGCGCGCGCCGGGCGGCATGCCGCTTGCGACGCGGGCGTTGCAGCAGGATAAATACGTCGATGTGAATAAATATCCCCAGCAGGTGCTCGACCTGATCGGCTATTTCCACGACGCGTTGCCTGCGGGGCATCCGTTCGAAGGGCTGCTGGCCGCGCCGGCGATCCCGACATCGCCGGAAATCTGGCTGCTCGGCTCCAGCGACGAGAGCGCGAAAATCGCCGCGGCGCTGGGCACCTCGTACGGCTTCGCCGAGTTTTTCGGCTCGCCGGGGGGCGAGGAGGCGACGCGGTATTACAGCGAGCATTTCCAGCCGAACGAGCTGCTGGGGAGCGGGCCGCGCTCGATGATCGCCACGCTCGCCATCTGCGCGGAAACGGAGGCGGAGGCGAATAGGCTGGCTATGAGCAGCCATCTGCTGTTCCTCGGCATCCGCACCGGCAGGAGGATGCCTTGTCTGCCTTCGGTGCAGACCGCCATCGATTACCCGTACACCGGGATGGAACGGGAGTTGATCGAGCAATTGCGCCAAAAACGGGTGGTCGGCACGCCGGACCAAGTGAAGGAGCAGTTGCTCCGGTTGGGCTCGGATTTCAACGTGGACGAAATCCTTATCAACAGTCCCATACACGATGAGCGCGCGCGCGTTCGCTCCTACGAGTTGATCGCGGAGGCGTTCGGGATGCGCAGTGGTTTGCCCGGGTGAGCAGGGCTTCTGCGTGGAGGCGCAAAGCTAACGCGGGCGAGCGGTGTCCCTGGGCGGAGACGCAGCGCCTAGCGCGGGCAAGTGGGCCCTTGCGTGGAGGTGCGGTGCCTTACGCGGGCGAGCAGTGCCCTTGTGCGGCGGTCCAACGCGTTGCCGGGCAGGTAACGCTATGGGCAGCGACACCACGTTTTGCCCAAGGGAGCAGCATTTTGCACGGCGGTGCGACGGCAACATACTTGCTTAAATGATCAGCGCCTTGCTTGGATGTGTAGTGTCTGATTTATCCGGGTAAGCAGTTCTTCTAACCTATAAAGTGCTTTTACCCTTTTACCTGCAAATGTGCAGTTATTAAACTCATTTGACGCTCAGCGGGGAAAAACGCCTGCAAAAGTGCATCTATTTTTTCTCCATTTCCCCGAGAAAGCAGAATGAGTATAAAATAACTGCACTTTTGCAGGTGTTTTCTCCAAAAATCTGTTTCAGGCTGTCAATAGATGCACTTTTGCAGGTATTTCAGTCTAAAGGGGATGTCCATATAGACATGAGAAAATCGACAGACTTTTTAAAGGATATTTCAACATTTAAAGTATTTTTTACATATTTCTTGATTTTGAAAACTTTTCATACGAAACAATCCGTGAATAAACGCCCCTTTTCTGGGACGCCCCTTCCATTCCTCAATCAACCTCTGTCCAACCTCTACCTAGCTCTTGACCAAAATCCTTGTCCGGCTCCTGTCCAATGTCTTTGCCTAGCTCTTGACCAAAATCCTTGTCCGGCTCCTGTCCAATGTCTTTGCCCAGCCCTTGACCAAAATCCTTGCCCAGCTCTGGCAAGCCCTTAGCCCTTCCATTGTCCACCCCTTGCTCAAACCTTAACCCAGCCCGTTGCGCCGGCCGCTTTGTTTGGCACTTTTTTAGAGACGTTTTTATTTCTTTGCGTTTGCCCCTTGACATCATTGCACTCATCTTATATAGTTAGTTACACAAGTAATTAACCGATGTGGTGGTGAAGTGATGGGATTCATGATTGACGACAATCGCTCGATTTTTTTGCAAATTGCCGAAAGGGTGGAAGAGGATATCATCAATGGAACGCTGCCGGAAGAGTCGCAGGTCCCCTCCACGAATCAGTTCGCTTCATTTTATAAAATTAATCCGGCCACCGCGGCGAAAGGTGTGAATTTGTTGGTGGATCAAGGAATTCTGTATAAAAAGCGAGGGATTGGCATGTTCGTGGCTGCAGGCGCCCGCACCCAGTTGATGGAAAAACGCAAAAACCGTTTTTTTGAACAATACGTCGTCACTATGATGACGGAGGCGAAGAAGCTGGATATTACGACAGAGCAATTGCTGGATATGATTCGGAAAGGAGACCGGGAATCATGAGTGATATCGTCGTGGAAGTGGATCAATTGACCAAATTATATGGAAACGTGAAAGCCGTGAATGAGGTCAGCTTTTCCATGCAACAAGACAAGATCTACGGTTTGTTGGGGAGAAACGGGGCGGGAAAATCGACGATCATGTCGATTCTGACCGCGCAGATTTTTGCCACTAGCGGGAAATTGAAGGTGTTCGGAGAAGAACCTTACGAAAACAACCGGGTATTGAGCCAAATTTGCTTTATTAAGGAAAGCCAGAAATATCCGGATATTTATCGTGTCAATGATGTGCTGGAACTGTCCTCGTCGCTGTTTCCGAATTGGAATAAGCCGTTTGCCCGCTCGCTGGTCGAGGATTTCCGGCTTCCGTTAAACCGGAGAATCAAAAAGCTGTCGCGGGGGATGCTTTCCGCGGTAGGCATCGTCGTCGGCCTGGCCAGCCGCGCGCCGCTCACGATATTCGACGAGCCGTATCTGGGCCTTGACGCTGTGGCCAGAGGCCTGTTCTACGATCGGCTGATCGAGGATTACACGGCGCATCCGCGAACCGTCATTCTGTCCACCCATCTGATCGATGAGGTGAGCCGAATTTTGGAGCATGTGCTGGTCATCGACAACGGCAAGCTGATTATTGACGAGGAAGCGGACACTTTGCGCGGGCGCGCTTTTACGGTGGTCGGTCCGGCATCCAAAATCGAGGCGTTCGCTGCCGGAAAAGAAGTCCTGTCTCGCGAATCGGTCGGTTCGTTCGCTTCGGTGACGGTCGTGGGGCGTCTCGATTCAAAAGATCGACAGCAGGCCGCCGCGCTCGGGCTGGAGCTCGATTCGGTGTCCCTGCAGCAATTGATCGTCCACCTGACGGGCGGAATATCCAACAGAAAGGCGGCGAAAGCGGAATGAATCGAATTCAGGCAGTCCTCAAAATGCATTTCAGAGACAAATGGTCGTGGTTTCATCTGCCCTGGCTGATTTTGTTCAGCAGCTTTGCGGTGAATCTGATCATCAGCTTTTTTGTCAAAGACCCGGTTTATACCGGCGGGCTTTCCTCCATCTACGTGTATATGTTTGTCGCGGGAATTCTTTCCCTGGCCCAAACGTTCCCCTTTGCCCTGAGCTTCAGCTTGCGCCGGACGGACTTCTTCCTGGGCACGGCGGTGATGATTTTGGCCGCAGGCGCGGTGATGGCTTTCCTGCTGCTGCTGCTTTCGATCATCGAAAACAGCCTGGGCGGCTGGGGCACGGATTTGCACTTCTTCCATCTGCCTTACCTGAATGACGGCACGGTGATCGAGCAGTTTTTGATCTACTTTATCGTGATGCTGTACGTGTACTCCTTCGGGTTTGTCATTTGCAGCGTGTTTCGGCGCTTCGGCGGCAAAGGCATGTTTGTGCTGTTCATCAGTCTGATCGTCATTTTCACCGTCCTTGGATTCGTCGCCAATCAGAATCAATGGTGGGGCCCGATTTTTCGCTGGATCAGCGGCCAAACGGCCTTTGAACTGAGCTTGTGGATGGTTCCGGCGGTCGCGGTTTACGGCCTGCTGTCTTATCTGATGCTGCGCAAAGCGACGGTTTAACGGGCTGGAAAAAGATGCGGGGCGCGGGGGCCGGCGATCGCCAAAGTCCCCGATGCTTCGCAGGAAGGAAAGCTGACGGCCGACCTTGCCGGGCGTCCAATGATCCATCGTTTGCGAAAAGGAGGAGACTCCGCATCGCGGCAATGGATTTTTTTGTTGCGGATTCGCGGATTTCGTGATAAATTAAGCGTTAGGGAAAACGTTTTCCTAACATTGCAATAGGAGGTTGTTGCATGCGGTTTAAAATGATGAAAGCAAGGATTTTGACTATTTTAACGGTTTTTGCGCTGACGGCGTCTCTTGTTCCGACGATGGCGGGCGCGGCGGACGTCCCGGAAGGCGGTTCAGGCTACGCCCATTTGACGGGCCATGCCAACGTCGAGAAGGCGTCTGTCGGCGGTTCTTTGCAACTGCTCGAAAAAAACGGCGTGCTGACGCTGTGCGACGAGGCGGGGAACCCCATACAATTGCGAGGCATGAGCACGCACGGTTTGCAGTGGTTTCCGCAAATCGTGAACGACAACGCGTTCGCCGCCCTTGCCGACGACTGGGGAGCCAACGTGGTTCGCCTTGCCATGTATGTGGGTGAAGGCGGCTATGCCGAAGATCCCGGTGTGAAGGAAAAGGTGATCGAAGGGATCGATTTGGCGATCGCCCACGATCTGTACGTGATTGTGGATTGGCATGTGCATCAGCCGGGGGATCCTCTTGCTCCCGTGTATCAAGGCGCGATGGACTTCTTTGCCGAGATTGCCGGAAAATATCCGAACGATCCGCATATCATTTACGAGTTGGCCAATGAACCAAACCCCGCCGATCCGGGCGTTACGAACGATGCGGCGGGTTGGGAAAGAATAAAGGCCTACGCGGAGCCGATCATTCGCATGCTGCGGGACAGCGGCAATGACAATGTGGTTGTCGTCGGCAGCCCGAACTGGAGCCAGCGCCCCGATTTGGCGGCAGACGACCCGATCGACGATGACCGTACGATGTATACGGTGCATTTTTATACGGGTACGCATGAACCGTCGGCGGACAGCTCGAACAGAGACAATGTGATGAGCAATGCCAGATACGCATTGAAGCACGGCGTTGCCATTTTTGCAACGGAGTGGGGCACCAGCGAGGCCAGCGGCAACAATGGCCCTTATCTGGAGGAGGCCGATGCCTGGCTTGACTTTTTGAATGCGAACGGCGTCAGTTGGGTGAATTGGTCGTTGACGAACAAGAATGAAACTTCGGCGGCATTCATGCCTTTTGAATTGGGAAAACAGGACGCAACCGATCTGAACCCCGGCGATGACCAAGTGTGGGCTGCGGAGGAATTGAGCGTCTCGGGCGAATATGTGCGGGCGCGGATACAAGGGGCGGATTACGATCCGATCGACCGCACGCCCGCGGAGGATTTTGTCACCGCGATCTGGAACTTTGACGACGGGACGGTGCAAGGATTCGGGGTGAACGGCGACAGCCCGATACAAAATGTCGCATTATCCAATGTGAATCACGCGCTGCGGATCGAAGGGCTGGATGCCAGCCGGGACGTTTCCGAAGGCAACTATTGGGCGAATGTTCGCCTGTCCGCGGACCAGGCCGGCGCGGATCGGCATGTGGATCTCCTGGGAGCGGAAGCATTGACAATGGACGTCATCGCCGACGCGCCGACGACCGTGTCGATTGCCGCCATCCCGCAAAGCGCCGGTCACGGCTGGGCCAATCCGCTGCGCGCCGTTCAAGTGGCGCCGGGCGATTTTGCGCCGCAGGAGGACGGCTCCTATAAGGCGGTTTTATCGATATCCACGGATGATTCTCCGAACTTTGCGGCGATCGCGGCGGATCCCGATGATCATACGTTGACCAATCTCATTCTTTTCGTGGGCGCGGCGGACGCGAATGTTATTTCCCTGGACAATATTGCCGTGTCCGGTGCCCGCGCCGCCGTCGAGCAGCCGATTGTGCACGATCCGCTGGGAACGCCGGCGCTTCCGTCCAATTTTGAAAGCGGGACCCGGGAAGGCTGGAATTGGGATGCGGCTTCCGGGGTGAAGAGCGCTTTGACCATCCGGGAAGCGAACGGATCGAACGCTATCTCGTGGGATACGGCTTATCCGGAGGTCAAGCCCGAGGACGGCTGGGCCGACGCGCCGCGCATCGTGCTCGGCGGGATCAATGCGACCCGCGCTGACAACGGCTATTTGGCTTTTGACTTTTACCTTGATCCTGTCCGGGCGAGCAGGGGAACGGTCTCCTTGAATTTGGCGTTTGCGCCTCCCAGCTTGGGCTACTGGGCGCAGGCGGCGGATTCCTACGATATCCCGCTGGCCTCTTTGGACCAACTGCCGAAAACCGAGGATGGGCTGTACCGGTTCGAAGCGGCTTTCGATCTGAACCGGATTGCGGGTGACAAGGTGATCGCTTCCGACACCGTGTTGCGCGATATTACGATTATTGTGGCGGATGTCGATAGCGATTACGCCGGCAAAATGTATTTGGACAACGTCCGATTCGCGCCGGATTGGCCGTTCACCCGGGCGGAATTCATCGGCATGCTTGTCCGCGCGTTGGATATCCAGGCCGCGGGCAGGGCGAATTTCGACGATGTCCGCTCGTCCGATCGGTATGCCGCCGCGATTGCGGCGGCGAGCGCAGCGGGCATCGTGTACGGGCGCGACGGTTCCCATTTCGCGCCGAACGCGGCCATCACGCGGGAAGAGATGGCCGCCGTGCTGGTCCGTGCTTACGAGTACAGCACGGGAACGACGACGCCGGCCGCGAGCGGGCCGGCGTATGCCGACCAGGCCGATGTCAGCGGCTGGGCGAAAGAGGCGGTTTCGGCAGCGAAATCGCTCGGTTTTATGGGGGATCGCGGAAATAACATGTTCGATCCCCAGGATGCGGCCAGCCGCGAGGAAGGCGCAAACGGCATTTCCCAACTGGTGGGAAAGTGAGGTTGCGCTGAACGGGAGGGCTGGCGTCGCTCTTGGGGGTTGATCGGAAGCTGGCTGCGCTTCCGATTTCCGTCTGGCGCAGCGAAGCCAGACGCGGGGCAGGCGCCGGTGACACCGGCGCCGCGAGGCGAACGCCGACGAACTCGAACGTCGGCGGAATTGACCGCCGGCGGGCAACGAGTGCCGGCGAACTCGAGCGTCGGCGGAATTGACCGCCGGCGGCAACGAACGCCGATGAACCCGAACGCCGGCGAGCAGAGCCTTGACTCCCGCGTAAAACATGCGAAGCGGGGGGCGGGGGGCGGCCGAGAGCTGAAATTGGGTCGCCTCCGCTCCTAACGAATCGTATGCACGCTATTAGCCTTAAATTGTGCATTTTCAAAATCTTACGCGCACCAGAATCGTTATTTTGCCATTGGACACGAATTTTTCAGCCATTTTCGTCTCTTAGCGCCTCCTCGATTCGTTAGAAATCGAGGAGGCCTGTTTTTGGCAATATAACGATTCCTGTGGTCGTTAGAAGCGTGGTGAACAAACAGGCGGATCCGCGATTGAGCGTGGGTTTCCGATCGTGCTGCCTCGCCGATTTTTCGATGGGGCAGCCCTGCTTGGGAAGAAATCCGCGGACAAAGGTACGACTGTCGTTTCTTCGATCCATGTCCAACGATTGTATCGCTTTTTCTCCGCACTTTTAGCAGTGCGGCTTGACGGAATGGCACTCCCGCGGCTGCGTTGCGACCGCAATGGCGTTGCGGCGTTGGCCGTGTTGGCAGTTACGACCATTGCAACCGTGGCTGGCGATTGCGACTGCGAGATGCGTTTGCAGTTGCAACTGTACCTGTAGCCGCATTTTTCGATTGCAGTTACAATCGAAACTGCACCGCAACTGCAACTGTCTCGCCTTGAGGCCGGGACAACGGGAGTCCGCTTCGTCGGCAGCCTCGCGCAATGCCCTGCGCGATGATGTCACACTCTGAGTTGAGATGTCACACTCTGAGTTGAAACGTTCGGTATCGCAATTTCCCGTTTGACACATGCAGCATTTGCCTTGCAACCAGGGAGCGCAAAACCCGTCGGGCGTGCTGATCCGTTATCCGAAGATGATCGGCAAGCTCCGATGGTGTGAACGGGCGCAGCAAACGACGTGCGAATCGCACGGCTTCCGCTTCCAGGTAGGACAACTGGGCTTCGACGTCGGTGGAAATGAATTTTCCAATGAAAGAGAGAACAAGTTGTTTGCATTGTTCAGGCTCGTCTTTTATGGACGGATAAGCTACAGGGAGGAAAATCCATCCGTCAAGCGCGAGCAAGCAGTGCCGCAAGCATAAATCTTTAAATCTCCGCACATCAAGGTCCCTTGCATGAGGCCCGTACCCCTGAATTTCGATGCTTCCTCTTGTGCCGCCAGGCATATATGCGAGATCCAGATAGCGGTACCCGTTATGAAAATCGCGCACTTCCCATTCGGGATGCAGGTTTTCAAAATTCCCCACCGCAGGATACCAAGCCGACCGCAGAAATTCATACGTTCCGTGGCCAAGCCCCTTTTCAAGCAATGCCCGCCTCCTGCTATTTTTTCTCCTGAAATATTTTTCCGCATCCATTCCGTATATTTTTCCTCAAATTGCGTCATAGCGTCCGCATTCCTTTCCCGGCGAAGCGTTTTGTGCAAATAAAAAGCCGCTTCAATACGGCATCGCCCAACCACACAAAAGGGCCATGCGTATTCAAACGGCATGTGCTTCACGTCCGATTTAATGAGATGAGTATAGCGCAAATCGATCCGTTCGGCAATAAACGAGCGGGCCTGTGTCAAGTTTTGACGGAACGTTCCGAACAGGTTGTCATGATTTTGGAAGGTCGGCCGCGAGCAGGCGGTTCTGTGTTCGGACTCGTGCGCTTAATGGTTTGCTTCGTTGTTTCCGGTACGAATGCGGCGGAACCGCCCGGGCGATCGCATGCCGCATTTGTGTACAATTTCGAAAAAAGTGGTTGGTAATGTGATATTAATTCCGCCGGAAAGCAACTATTATAAATTTACGGGGCGCACATGGAATGGGAGGGAAATAATAAATTTCCAGTTTGGATCGGTAGTTTGGATCGACAATGAAGCAAGCGCAAAATATCGTTTTGCATTTATTCGAATGAGCCGCGGTTGACGTCGTTTTGCGTGGAAGGACTCGGATTTCTTTTCATTTGGATTTATTTTCATTCATTTGTATTTATTGTGTTTATTTTTCATCCATTTTCATCCGTTTTTATCCATTCGCATCGACATGTATCGATTGATACCGGCTGGCATCGGGCCTGCATCCATTTATGTGTATTTGCGCCCATTATCGTCGGTTTACGCGGTTTGGTGCCGTGCCAATTTGTGCAAAGGGGGAATGATATGCCCAAAGTCGTGCTTCCCATGAGCGCCCATGAGTATAAAACGTATCCCAACATCGCCAGCCTGCTTTGCATCCTTCATGATCACCCGGAGACGCTGCCGTGGATATGCAACAATTTCATTCAAATCGTATATTACCCTTCGCTGCAAAAAGTGGACTATATCACCAAGACGGATTGCTTTTTCGATTCCATCATGTTCGACTGCCCCTGGCTTCATATTCAAACGACCCACCGGGACTTGATCGATCGGAAATGGGGAGGGAGCATTGTCGATTATGCGGTCGATTGTCTGGATTCCGGTTTTTATGTTAACTTTGTGGCCGATCAGTTCTATATTCGGGCGTCCGACGCTTATCAAATTCGCGAGCATAATCACGATATGTTCATTTACGGGTACGACAGCGAGGCGGGATTGCTGTTCATCGCCGACAGCATGAAAGACGGCAAATACGTTCAGACGACCTGTTCGTACGACGAGATGGAACAGGCTTATCATCGGGCGGATTTGGCCAAGGACTGGTTTGACCGCCGGGTTTTCTCGTATTCGTTCAAGCCGGAGCCCTACTTTCAATATAAAAAATACCTCGATTTCGATTCCCGATTCGCGGTGAATCTGCTGAACAGATACCTGCATTCCACTGTGCCGGATTTGGATATATGCCGGGAGAACACTTACGGGATCGGCGTGTACGACAAAATACAGGCGTATTTGTCCCAGGTGTGCGACACGGGTTCCAGAGTGGATATTCGGCCCGTTCATTTGCTCAACGAACACAAGAAATTCATGCTGCTGCGGATCGGGTACATGAACCGGAACGGCTGCCTGACCGGCGGGGGGTACGAGGAAGCGTACGAGGAGATCAAGAGAATGCACGAAACCTGCCTGGGACTGCTGTTGAAATATGTTTTTACGGGCGAAAGCCAAATGATCGTTAAAGTGAAGCATTTTCTGGAAAAGGCGGTGGTGGAGGAAAAGCGGGTGTTGAGCGAAATGATCCCTCATATTACGCGTCCGGGGAGTTGAGTTCTCGATATGCTGGTGGTGGACAAGCAAACATACGACAGGCGGGATGTTCTTTCCCGTTTTCGCCAAATGGAGTCGATGCCTGAACTGCGCCGCCCGCAGGAAAAATTGTTCGCGGTTTGTCTGGAGCATCCTTTCGACATTTTTTGCTGGCTGCAATATGTGCGGGACCGGGAAGGCTCGATCCTGCTGCTTTATGGTCAATTGCCGATGGAAGCCGCGGTTGAGGCGGCGGTGAAGGCGCGTTGCAATGTGCTGGTCTACGGCCGTTGGGACCAAGCGATGCCGATCGGCATGGCGCATCGTCATCCTCGTCCTTCCCTGTACCAGTACAGTTCGGGCACAACGGGCGAGCCGAAGCTGATCGCGCGCGCCTGGGAAGAGGTCGATCGGGAAGTGGAGAGCTACAACCGCAGGTTGGCTTCATCCGATCCGCCGATCATTCTCGTTCCCGTTTCCCATTCATACGGGTTGATCGCCGGCGTTTTGGCGGGAATCCGGCGGGGGGCGGAGCCGATCATCGTGCATGACAGGAATCCGAAGTTTGCCATGCACGTCATCCAATCCAACGGTCAATCCGTAGTGTACGGCGTGCCGTTTCTGTATCATTTGTTGCACACGCTGAGCAAAGGCCGGCTTCGTTATCGCCGGACGATCAGTTCGGGCGCTCCGCTGTCCGAGGCGCTGCTGTCCCGCCTGCGGGAAAGCGCCGACGAAGTGTGGCAGCAGTATGGCTGCACGGAAGCCGGCTGCATTTCGCTGGGCTGCGCGCTGTCCGACTTTACCGATGTGGGGAGGCCTTTGGACCACATCGAGGTGACGGCGCGGGCGGAGCCGGGCGTGGAGGGCCCGAACGCGAGCGAGCCGGGCACGGGCGAGTCGGCTGCGGGTTGGCCGGGCGTGGGCAAGCCGGACACAGGCGAGTCGGCTGCGGGCTGGCCGGGCGTGGGCAAGCCAGGCACGGGCTGGCCGAACGCGAGCGAGCCAGGCATGGGTGAACGGGCTGCGATCACGCAGGCCGAAGCAGCCGCGGCGGCCGCGGATGCCGCTTCACCGCCGCCCGCCCGGGAAATTGTCGTCTCGACGGGATCGGCCACGATATACACCCGCGATATCGGGTATGTATCCGAGGCGGGCAGGGTGCATGTGCTTGGCCGGGCTGACGACCTGATCAATGTGTCAGGGCTGAAGGTCATCCCGTCCGAAGTCGAAAGCGTGATCGGCAGAATGCGGGGGGTGAAGGAAGCGGTCGTTTACCGAACCGGGCACAAAGTATGGGGCGAGGCCGTCAAAGCGCTTGTCGTCGCGGCGAACGCCGTGGGGCGCGAAGACGTCAGAGCATGGTGCCAGGACCGACTGCCCGCTTACAAAGTGCCGAGCGTGATTGAAATCGTCAAGGAAATTCCCAGGCTGCCTTCCGGCAAAATCAGCCGAAAATTACTAATGGAACAGGAGCGAATGATGTGAACGATGTGATGGAACGAAGCGAAATTGCGGCGCAGCTCAGAGAAATCATCGCGGAGAATCTGGAGCATGACGTTGCCGCGCATTTGAACGAAACCGACCGTTTGTACGAGGATCTGAATATTGACTCCATTATGGTGTTGCAGCTCATGGTTTACGTCGAAGAAGCGTTCGGCGTCTCCATTCCGGAGGAGGATGTCGACCCGGCCGTTTTCCAGACGGTCGAATCGCTGGTCACCTTCATTCGGAAATTGAGAAGCAGCCCATGACGAACAAGGTCAGACTGGGAATTGTCGGCTTTGGCCGGATGGTCGAACTGGTTCATTTGCCCTTGATCAAAAAACTGCCGGAGATGGAAGTGGCGGGGATATTCGATGTGACGGCGCAGCGTCTGGAGCTTGCGTCCAGACGGGGATTTCCCGTTTACGAAAGCTTGCCCGCGCTGCTCTCCGGCGAAATCGACGCGGTGTTGATCGCGACCCCGCCGAGCAGCCATTACGCGATTGCGTTGGAAGCGCTTCATCAGGGCAAGCACGTCATCGTGGAAAAGCCCGTCACCCTCGACGGCGGCGAGGCCAAAGCGCTGCAAGCGTTGGCCCGGCAGGTCGGCCGGACCGTCACGGTTTTCCACAACCGCCGTTTTGATCGCGATTATTTGCTGGTGAAGCGGATGCTGGCGGAGAAAGCGTTGGGACCGATCCTCTTTGTGAACCGCTCGATTCATCGCTTCGGCTCGGGCGCGTCCTTCGGGGTGAAATCCTTCCACGCGGAGTGGCGCGACGAGATCCAATTCGGGGGAGGAGCGCTGTTGGATTGGGGCGTTCACCTCGTTGATCAGCTTTTGGAGCTGCGATTGGGCGAATGCGCCGCCGTCCGCGCGCAGATGCGTCAGCTTCCCTGGATGCGCGGCGAGGTGGAGGATTACGTCCAGGCCTCGTTCGCTTTGCAAAACGGCATTTTGCTTTCCATGGACATTAATTTTGGCTCGAATGCGCCGGCGCCGGCCTGGATTGTGGGCGGGGAGAACGCTACGCTGTACGTCGCGTCGGAGAAAGAAGCGTGCATTTTGGAAAAAGGCAAGCCCGCCCGCTCCCTCGAACAGGACGCGTTTCCGAAAAAAGGGGCGGAATGCATTTACACTTCCTTTGCGGGCTGCATTCTCAGGCGGGAACCGCTGGAAATATCGATGGAACAAGCCGTTCGGACGATGGAAATACTCGATTGGATCCGCGAGTCGGCCGGGCAGGGAAAGGAGATTCGCCATGGGGATTCTGTTTTCGGCTCCGCGTCAGGAATTTGAAATCATTCGGGAGGAGTGGCTGGAATCGGTCGAAGAAATCGCTTCGCACGGCGTGTTCGTCGGCGGAACGGTCGTCGCCCGTTTCGAGCGGGAGTTCGCCGCGTATACCGGCACGCAGGGCGCGGTGGGCGTCGGCAACGGCACGGACGCGTTGTTCCTCGCGCTCAAAGCGCTGGGCATCGGGCCGGGCGATGAAGTCATCACGGCGGCGAACACGTTTATCGCCACCGTCGAGGCGATCCATCATACGGGCGCGCTGCCCGTGTTGGCGGATTGCGATCCCGCCACCTTCCTGATCGACACGGATCAGGTAAAGCGCCTTGCTACGCCGCGGACCAAGGCGATCATTCCCGTCCATTTGTATGGGCAAATGGTCGATCTGGACGATATCGCCGCCTGGGCCGAAGCGAGAGGCATCCACATCGTCGAAGACAGCGCGCAGGCCGCGGGAGCGAGCCTGAACGGCAGAGCCGCGGGCAGCATGGGCGCAATGGGATGCTTCAGCTTTTACCCGGACAAAAATTTGGGGGCGTTGGGCGACGGCGGAATGGTCGTTTCCTCCTCCCCCGATGGGCTGGCCCGATTAAAGAGGCTGAGAAATCACGGCGGGGAAGTTCGCTATCAGCATGACATGCCGGGCTTCAACAGCCGCCTGGACCCGATTCAGGCCGGCGCGCTCAGCATCAAGCTCCGATATTTGGATGAGTGGTCGGCGACGAGGCGGAAGGTGGCTGCGTGGTATGGCGGCTATTTGGAGAAAACCGGGGGCGTGATCCTTCCCGCTTCCCGCGACGATAACAGCCACGTGTACCATTTGTACGTGATCCGGGTGGACGGCGAGGTCAGGGACAAGCTGCGCAAGCATTTGCAAAAGCAAGGGATATTGACGGCCGTGCACTATCCTCTCCCGGTGCATCTGACGCCCGCGTTTTCGCATCTGGGCTATGGGCCGGGCTCTTTCCCGGCGGCCGAGCTTTGCGCGGAGCAAATCGTCTCGCTGCCGATGCACATTGCCATGTCCGAGGAGCACGTCTCCCGTATTTCCGGGGAAATACATCACATCGTAGGGTGAAGGGGTGGATGAAGATGGCGGAAGATCGCAAACCGGCGGAGGTTGCCGCTTTCTTGAGGAAAAGAATGGCGGAACTGACGGAGAATCCGGACATCGAGCTTCAGCTTTACGATCGGGTTCCGATTTCGGAACTGGGCATGGATTCGGTAAAAACGATCAATCTGATCATTCAAATGGAAAAACATTACGACATCTTGTTTGAGGATGAAGAGTTGACCATCGATTATTTTGAAACGATCGAGCTGTTCGCCAAAAGCATATTGGACAAGCTGGGCATCCAGGCATGAAGGAGATACGCCAAACGCACTGCCTGCTCGATTGCATCGCCTATGCGCTGCAAACGGGCCGGGCCGTCGACGACCGGCCGATGTATTTCGGCGTCTGGAATGCGCCTTTCGCCGCCACGGATGAAGGCATCTCGTATTACTCCGAGACGATCGGCGTCGGGGACATCGTCGACCGGTTCGAGCGGTTGTACGGGGAGCCTCTGCGGTTTTTAAACGATCGCACGCACCCGAAATCGCGGAATTACGCCGTGCTGCTCGATCGATTGGCGAATAAAACGGACGAGCAATTTATTTTTGTTCTGGTCGATCTTTTCTACCTGTCTTCTCCCAACCCGTGCTATCAGGTCAGGCATCGGCCGCACATTGTGATCGTTGATCGCATCGCGGGGGATCGCTGCGGTTTGATCGATCCTTATTTTTCCTGGCAGGGGGATGTGCCGCTGGAGATGCTGGAATCGGCGTTTTATTACCGGGATTTAAACCTGGCCGTCATGCTGGACAAGCACGGGCTGCGCGATCCCGACGCGGAGGCGCTGCGCCGATGGGCGGACAGCCGGATGTTTCATTCCCCGGGCCCGCTGGCGGCGCAGGTCGATGGTTTGATCGATCAACTGCTGGCGCAGGAAGACGGGAGCCCGCTGGACAGGCTGGCTTCGTCGATCGAGCAGATCGGCGTGCTTGTGAAAAGATTGAACGGATATAACCAGGCATTTTCCTATTTGAACGATGCGCTGCATATCCCGAACGACGGGAGCGGCAAGGCGGAGCCACTGGCGAGAAAATGGGACAACCTGTTGCTGGCCGCGATGCGCGTCGCAATCACGGGGAAGCGGGAGGGCCTTCATTCCCTGAAAAAGATCGTGGCGGAGATTGTCAAGCTGGAGTTTCAAATCAACGGGGAGTTGAGCGCTTTGTATGAGCGATGGGGAGGGAAATCCGATCGAGTCACGATCTGAGTCTGTGAGAATCGGCTTTATCAGCGGGCAGTCCGGGCGGCTGAACGAACGGGCGATCGACAACCAGTGGATCGATTATTTGGGGCAGTACGCGGAGCTGGTTCCGATTCCGCCGTTTCGCATTTTCAAGCTGTTCAACGGCTCTATCGACCGATGGCTCCAATCGCTGCCGCACTCGCTCGATGCGCTGTCCCGGGAGTTGAAGAAGCTGTGCGACAGCAGCCGCATTCGCTGCCTCTATCTGAACTTGCCCGCGGTGATTCCGTTTCTGCTGATGGCCCGCACTTATGCCGGACTGGATCTCGGCGTCCTGTTTCTGGCCCATTCGGTCGGGTCGGAGCGCTGGGTGAGACAATGGATCGCGATTGCGCCCTGGCTGACCGCGAAGGACGTGCTTCTTTGCAGCACCGCATCGAGCCGCGAGGCGCTGCTGCGCATTTCGGACCGCTACCGGCTGGCCCGACACATCCCGCTTTGCATCGCCATGCGGGGCGCCGCCGGAGAGGGGAAGGCGGGCGCACAGCCGGAGGCCGCGGAGTCCAAAGGTGCGGAGTCATGGAGCGCGGAGCTGAAAGGGGCGGAGTGAAGGGTGGCAGCGCCGAGGGGCGTGGAACTGAAAGATGCGGAGTCAAGGGATGCGGAGCCGAGGGACGCAGAATCGAGGGGCTTGAGGTCGGCATCCGCGACGATTTTATCGATCGGCCGCATTGAGGATGTGAAGAATATTCATCTGCTGCTGCCGTGCTTCGCGGCGATCCGGGCCCAAGCCGCCGATGCGCGTTTGGTTATCGCCGGGGAATACACCGGGTCGTCAGCGGAGCAAATCGACCTTTACAGGCAACGGCTGGATCGCATCGTGCGCGAGCTTCAACTGGAGGATTCCGTCTCTTTTGCCGGGCCGGTGGAGGGGGAAGCCAAGGCGGCGCTGTTTCGGCGATCCGCGCTGCTGCTCAATTTGTCCACCGACCCGGGTGAGACGTTCGGCTTCAATTTGATCGAAGCGAAGGTGTGGGGCGTTCCGGTTGTTTGCTCCAACTGGGACGGCTTCCAAGAGGTGGTCGGGCACGGCGTGGACGGCTTTCTGGCCGGCTGCGTATGGGAGCGGGAGCTTCCCCTGCTCCGATGGGAGCAGGCGGCCGAATTTGCCCTGCTGCTGCTTCAAAACGAGCCGCTGCGAGCGGAGTTTTCGCAGTGTGCGAAGGAAGCGGCCCGGAGCTACGACTACAGGCGCATTTCCCCGTCGATTGCGGCTGCGGTCGAAGCGGCGTCCATCGAACGCGTGGAGCCCGTGCCCGACGCATGGGAAATCGCCCGAACGGAGCCGATCCGGCTGCCGCGCCTGTATCGCGTGGAAAATTTGCGGCAGCTTCCGTTCGGCGCGCAGCCGCTGCTTGCCGTCGCAGCCGGCCGCAGCGCGGAGCCGGTGGAGGAATGGATGAGGAAAGTGAAGCCGCTTATCGGCCATTTTGCGGGAGGGTGATGTATGGAGAGCGTTCGATTGTTTTTGCGGTTAACCCCGTACATTCAAAGTCGTTGGAAGCTGACCTGCCTTGCTTATGTCTGCACGATCGCGAGCCTGGCGCTGAACTTGACGCAGCCTTTCCTGCTGTCCTATTTCATCGACCAGGTGCTGATCGCCAAGGAGGAGCAATGGTTGAGCCTGCTGCTGATATTGTCGGCGGCCTGCGCTGTCCTCTCGATCGTGCTGACAATTATCCGTTCCGGCATTTTTCGGTATCTCGGCATTCGGAATACGCTGGATATCCGCGACGTAATTCTGGCCCATGTCCGCCGAATTCCGCTGACGGAGATCGAAAAATACGGCGCGGGAAAATTCGCGGCGCTCATGGGGATGGATGCCGCGACCATGGGCAATTTTCTCAACCACATCGTCGTCGAATTAAGCACGCAGTGGTTTACGATGCTGTTTTCCGTGGCGATGATCTTTTACATGGATTGGCGTTTGGGAATTATTTCGCTGGTCAGCATCCCGCTGCTGATGTTCATCCCGCGGTTGTTCTCCCGGCCGATTGCGCGGTATGCCGCGCATGTGCGCAACCATAACGAGGAAATCGGCACGCATTTGTTCGAAAGCATCGAGGGCTCCAGGGAAATCCGCGCCTTCTCTCTCGAATCGTGGGAGAAGCGGAGAAACGATGCGATGTATGCCAATTTGGTGAAGGCCAGCACCAGGGAAACGCTGTTCAATATGTTTTCGGGCCAGGCGGTTTCGCTCGTGATCAGCTTCATGATTGTGTCGATCTATTGGTATGGCAGCCGTCAAATTCACGCGGGCACGCTGACCATCGGCATGATGGTCGCCGCCGTCCAGTATTTGAACAGCGCTTTGATCCCCATTCAGATCATGAACAGCTTTTTCGGAGAATTGCAAAAGGGCAATGTCGCCATGACGCGGATCGAGGCGTTTCTGGGCAGCGACATCGAGCCCGCCGCCGCGGCCGGGTTGGCCGCGGCGAGTCAGGCCGACCAGGCGGGCCGGACGGGTCGCGCGGATGAGCCGGAGCGGCCCGCCCGG
>CAYYCV010000017.1:39900-44512 GCA_964470405.1 uncultured Caryophanales bacterium | reverse complement strand
CGCGTTATACGACATTTCGTACACATCTCTCATGGCCGGGTTCCGGCCACCGCGCGGGCGAAAATTCGGCACACGACCGGCCGTATTTTCGTACAAAGCGCCAAAGCACTCGCTTCGATTTTGTTTTGCGATTTTAGAAAAGGGGCGCCCCTTCGTCATCAAACGATGACTTTTGGGACAGCCCCCAGTTGGTATGCGATCAGGCCGGACAGACGCTTAAACGCGCGGGGAACAAAGCGGCGACAACCGCGATCGGAAACCCTCAGAAAGCCTCGGAAAACCCTCGGAGACTCTCAGAACCCCTCGGAGATCCTCGGAAACCCTCAGAAAACCCTCGGAAACCCTTGGAAACCCTCGGAGGCCCTTGGAAACCCTCGGAAATCCTCGGAGACCCATGCCCCATCACGGAGTCGCCTTTTTTTCACCGCGCTTCTAGGCGTCCCATCTGGAGCGAAAATCCGAAGGGCTGACCCCCTTGTATTTTTTGAATACGCGGGAGAAATACGTGCGGTCGCAGTACCCCAGGTTCATCCCGATCGTTTCGATCGTTCGATGCCTGTTTTTCAGCATCCGGCAAGCGATTTCCATTTTGTAACGATGCACATAGTCGATGAAATTTTCGCCGGTCATTTTTTTGAAATATCTTGAAAAGTAGCTCGGATTCAAATACAAATATTGCGCGACCGATACAGAGGTAATGTTCTCTTCCAGATGCTGCGAAATGTAGCGGTCGATCTGCTGCAGCTTGGGCGTTGAAGCGCCGGCCGACGCCGCATGCCGTTTGTCCGGAGCGCCCGACTTCAACTGGTGATAGAACAGCTCCAACGTCTCCCCGACTTTCAGCGTGCTGTCCAGAAGCGCGTAAAATCCCTGCGGGATCTTCAAGCGCGCCTCCGCTTCAAGCGCCCTCAGCCAAGACCGAACCGTATCGATGAACAGCGAAGGAGCCAGACGAAAGCGGGCCGCATCAACGGCAAATCGCTCCGCGAGGCGTCTCACAGAAGATAAATCCGCATTGCGCAGGGCGCTTTGCATGCCCTCCCTCTGCTCGATCAACGCCTCCGATTCTTCGACGAAATCGGTCTTCTCCTGCACCGCATATTCCATCCATTCAATATGGCTTCCGTCGTAGTAGCGCCGCATGCGAAACCGTCGGACGTCCCGGCATACCGACCCGATGCTCCCCATCGCCGCAAACCCCGGACTGACCGTCGCAATCACGTCGATTTGAAGGAACCGCTTCACGCAGTTGGACCATTCGTACAGCATCGACCGGATCACATCCCGAACATCGCGGTCCAGCCTGGGATTGTAATTCACGATCACCCTCAGGCTGATCTGCCGCTGATTGTCAAAGCCCGCCGTCAGCAAAAAAGGCGTCAACCGGACGACGGGATGCCTGGCTTCAAACTGCCTGGCCACATCCTGAGCGATATTGTACAACCCGTAATTCAGCACCGGCAAATCTTCATAAGCATAGTGCCGCAACAGGGCGGCGAAATCGACGCGCGCCGCGATCATCATATATTGGGAAAAGGGCCAATCAATCCCGATCCTGCGGCCGAAATCGGCTAATTCCTGCGCGCGCTTTCCCGCCATCCATTGCTGCAAATACGATTGCTTGAGCAGATCCAGATTGCGGTGCAGCACCTGGTTATTGGACTTCCGCTGCACATATTCATCCATCGTTTTCAACGAAAATACCGATTTCCGGAGGCTGTTGATCATCCCGTCCGCCGTCAATTCGTCTTTGATCAAATAATCGTCCGCATTGACCTCGAAAGCCCGTTTGGCAAAGCCGAAATCCTCATGGCACGTCAGGAAAATCAAACGCACCTCGGGCTTGATTTGCTTAAATTGCTCCGCAAGCTCCAGACCGTTTCGCTGCGGAATGCCGATGTCGCTGATCACCAGGTCGGGCAGCGTGTTCCTGAACTCCTCCAGCGCTTTGGCGCTGGAGGAAGCTCTCGCCACCACCTTTAGCTCCTGCTGCTCCCAACAAACCAGGCTTTCCAAATACTTCAACGCGGGCACATAATCATCGATCAGCATGACTTTAAACACGGGGCTCACCTCCGGAACAAACGGTATCCGAACCGATGCGTCAATTCGCCGACGTTTTCACTATTTTTTCCGCATCGTCCAGCATTTTTTTCTGCGCATCCTCCGCGCTGACATTATCCAGCATGAAATAACTGAACCCGTTCTCGATCACCTTTTTAAACTGCGCCTGATAAGACACCGTGATGTTGGTATCGAGCGAGGTCTTCACCCTCTCATCATACAGCGTATTCAATAAAGAGTCGACATTATAGGAGTCTTCATGACCTTTGATGATGCTTTCCACCGCCGCTTTGCCGTCCGCTTTTTTCCAGCCCGGCAGCCCTTTCACTCCGACTTTCGTCGCTTCGGTCGTCATATAGCGGATGAACTTGTAAGCTTCCTCTTTGTTCGGCGAATTTTTGCCGATTGCGTAAAATTCACCGCCGAAGCTGGTGTTTCCGATTTCCGCATCTTTGGAGGAACGGGGCATCGGGGCAAAGGCCGTCTTAAACGTATGGGGATACTTGTTTTGATCCGCGATCAAATCGATCAAGCGGGTGTTGTACATGATCATGGCGGCGCTTTGACTGAAGAATTCGGTGTCGAAGCTCAATTTTCCTCCTATGACATCGGAAAGGGGCTTCACGGATTGATCGTCCTTCTCCATCGCCCGTCTCAGGTTGAAAAAGTAAGCGAAGGAAGGATCGTCGAACCGCGGGGACAAATCCTCATAAATATACGGGTTCTTCCTTTCCGAGTAGACGATCGGGTTCGCGTACTCGCCCCATGTATGGAAATACGCGCCGTACGTTTCGGCAGACTTCAATTTTTTCGCGTACTCTCTGAAATCGTCCCAGGTCCATCCCATCTCCGGCACGGACAACTGAGCCTTGTCCAACAGTTCCTGATTGATGCCCACAAACCATTCGGACACCGTATCCATCGTCGTGTAATAATTGTCTTTGTACTTGACATTCACATAATATTCGTCTTCCGGTTTCACGCCTTCCGCCTCGAAATAGCCGTTCAACGGCTCAAGCATATGCTCGGCCCGCTGCACCACCGTATCCACATTGGCAAAACGGATCACGTCCACCTGCTCGCCGGCGGAATACAGCAGATCCAATTTGTTCAGCGTTTCCCTTCCGTCCCCTTGCACCAATACGAGCGGCTCCACTTTAATATTGGGGTTTTTCTGCTCGAAATCCTCGATCTGGGCCTTGGTTTTGTCATTGAGCTCCCAGGTATAATACTTCAACAGCACTTGTTTTTCAGGCTGATCCGTCTTGGCATCCTCCTTGTTCGTCGAAGCGTTCTGAGGCGTTTGATCGGCGGGCGTGCTTTGCGTTTCCGACGAGGAGTTGGAACCGCAGCCGACCAATGCGTAAGCGCACATCACCAGACAAACCATCAACACCAAAAATTTTCTCATTGTATGAACCCCTTTCAAATTTGATCACGCATTCATTATAGTTCCCCCTTCAAAGCGCGGCGTTAATGTTTATGACCAATGCGTTGATTATTTTTACCTTCCTGCTTCCTGCACGGAAAGGCGCGTCAAAATGTTTAACAATCATGTCAAAATCCTCAGCATGCGAAGAAGCCGTTCATGCTAATATGAAAGCGTTATCTTTCTTTTGGAAGATAACCTTTATCATACGATGTTTTTTTGAAAAGAAAAAGGAGGTTTGGTTGGACATGCGTTTATTTTTATCTGTTTTTTTTGCCATCGGTTTGCTGGGTGCGGTGTGGCTCGCCTTTCCCGGCGAAGCTTCCGCCGACGGTTTCGTTCAGACCTTCGACATCGAGACGACGGATGCCGCACCTTCGGACTGGAGCATCAATGCGGCTTCCGGTTCGGTGAAGGTGAACGAAACGCCGTCGGCCTCCGACAAAAGCATGAAGCTCGAGGACGTTTCAAGCGGGGTGAAAGTGGAGGCTGTCCGCACGCTGTCCGGTTCAAGCACGGCGGAAGCAACGACCCGCTTCCGGGCCATGGCTTTGCAAACCGATGCAGTCTTTGGCTTCTTCCTGCGCAAATCGTCCAGCAACGTGGTGACCGTCGCCTTCGACAGCAACGGGTACTTGTACACCTATGACGGAAACACCAAAACCAATTTGCAAACGTACACCGGCGGGGCGTGGTACTCCTTTGAAATTCAAACGCAGATCGCCGCCGGAACGTTCGACTTGTATATCAACGGCTTGAAAGTGGCCGACGATTACGCTTTCCGCCAAACCGTCACCGGAATTGACAACATCTATATCGGATCGGGAACCGCGACGACAGGCGTCGCCTACTTCGACGAAATCGGCATTTCCTACTTGCCTTCCGGCGCGCCCTATACTTATCTTGGCGCCGTCACTCCCAAGGCTTCGTCGGAAATCACCGCATCGAACTGGTCCGTGGGCGGAGAAACCCAGGACCGCGATTACGCCGTTTACGATTCCTATAAGGATTATTTGGGGCCGCTCGGCGTGAAAAAAGTCAGAATGCAAGGCGGATGGGCCAAAACGGAAAAAACCGCCGGCGTGTACGACTGTTCCTGGCTGTACGACGCGGTAAACG
>CAYYCV010000017.1:0-39890 GCA_964470405.1 uncultured Caryophanales bacterium | reverse complement strand
ACGATGCGATCAGCCAAGGCGTCGAGCCCTGGCTCGAAACATCGTACGGCAACCCGATCTATCCCGGCGGCGGCGGAACCACCCTGGGCGGCGTGCTGCCGACATCGGAAACGGCGCTGACCGCATGGGACAACTGGGTGAAGGCGATAGTGAACCGCTACAAAGACCTCGTGCACGAATGGGAGGTTTGGAACGAGCCTGACGCCCATATCTCCGCAACGGATTACGCCGATTTCTTCGTGCGAACGGCGGACGATATCCGGTCGATCGACCCTTCCGCCAAAATCCTCGCTTTGGCCTTGGCGGGTATCGGAAACACCACGTATGTGGACACCTTCCTCGATCGTGTGCAACAGTTGGGCAAACTGTCCACGATCGATGAAATTACCATCCACGGTTACCCGACGAATCCGGACTCCTCGTATGGCAGCTACGCCAATTTGCGCAACGTCATCGCCAATTATTCCGGCACGATCAAGCTGAGACAAGGCGAGAGCGGAGCTCCTTCAACGTACGGCACGGCCGGAGCGCTTTCGGGCTGGACCGCCACGGAGCTGAAGCAGACGAAATGGGATTTGCGGCGAATGCTGCGCGATCTGGGAGTGGATGCCGAATCCAGCGCGTTCACCATCATGGATTTCTACATCCCCGGCACGGGATGGAACACGAAAGGGCTGATCCAATCCTACGGAGACAAGACGGCGGCTTACGCCAAACCGGCCTATTTTGCGATTCAAAATTTGACATCCATTTTCGATGATTCCCTGCAGCGCATCGCCGGTTACAGCTATTCCAGAAGCGGCTCTTCCGCAGCGATCCAGGTGTTCGGATACGAGCATGCCGCTTCCTCGCAACAGATCGTTGCCATTTGGAAATCGGGGGCCGCGCCTTCCGATGACAACACCGCCACCGCGATGAACTTTACTTTCAATAACGGTCACTTCACCGATCCGGTTTACGTCAATTTGCTCGACGGAAAAGTATACGACATTCCCAGCGCCAACTGGAGCCAATCGGGAAGCGCCTACACGTTCACAGACGTGCCGGTTCCGGACGCGCCCATCTTGATCGCGGACAAATCGCTGGTGGACACTACCTCGGCTGCGCCGGGCGCCTTCAGCTTGACCTCGCCGGGCAACGGCACGAACAACATCGCTTCCCTGCCCGAATTTTCCTGGACCGCTTCCGCCAACGCCGGCAGCTATCGGTTGACCGTGGCCAGGGACGCGCAATTCTCCGACCTGATCCTGGATCGGCCGGGCATCGTGCCGACGTCCAATCGTCCCGTTCTGGACCTGACGTCCTCCGCCACGTATTACTGGAGGGTAACGGCGGAGAACGGCAACGGAAAAAACACGTCGTCCAGCTTTTCCTTCACCACTTCCGGCACTTACAACGAACTGGTCAGCGACGATTTCAATGCCGATACGACGGACGCCGCCCCGAGCGGCTGGACCGTTAGCGGCACCGGCGGCGCGATCGCCGTCAAGGAGGTCCCTTCATCCGCCGATAAAAGCATGCGAATAGCCGATACCAGCGCCTCGGCGGATATCGACGCAAGCCGCAGCTTCGCCCCGCAATTCCATACGCTTGCCGTGGAATTCGACGCCAGGGCGGATCAAACCAATCAACTGATCCGGCTCGGGTATTTGCAAAGCGGGACCACGCAGGTCGTCAGCGTCTATTTCCGACCGGACGGAACGATACGGTATTATGACGGCTCTGCGATCACCACCTTGCAAACGTACTCTGCCAACACGTGGTATCATTTCAAGCTGCTTGCCGATCCGTCCACAGGGAAGTTCGATATCTACATCGACAATATGACGACCCCCGCCGTATCGCAAGCCGATTTTCGAGCGCCGGTTTCCTCTATCGATTCGATTCATTTCGGCACCAATGAAGCGAATACCGGCAAAGGATATATCGATAATGTGAACGTCTACAAACCGTAAACGCTTGACAAAACCCATCTTCGTTCGATCGACAATCACCCCCCGGCTTCCGAAGCCGGGGGGTGATTTAAAATGGGGTGAAAACAGCATCGCAAAGGTTCGGCAGGGATTGGAGAAACGAAACGGATCGCTACAGGATGATTTCAGCGATATCCCCGGTTTGAACGCCCGCCGCATTGGCTTCATCCGTATCGATATGCATATCCAGCGCGTAGCGTCCGGAAATGCGCGCGATGACCTCTTCAAAGATTAGCGGCCGCTCTCCCTTCACTCTGACCGTTAAGGGCTGCAAATTGCGGATGCCCCATTTCAGCGCGTCGCTCGTATGAAAATGAATATGCCGCACGGCAACGATGACGCCTTGCTGCAAGCAAACCGTTCCACTCGGCCCGATCAGCGTCGCTCCCGGCGTTCCGGCCAGATCTCCCGACAGCCGAACCGGGGGATTCATGCCCAGCGCCAGTGCGTCCGTACGGGAAATCTCCAACTGCGTTTTTCCTCTGGACGGCCCGATCACCCGCACCTTGTGCAAACGCCCTTTCGGCCCTTCCACGACCACCGTCTCTTCCGCGGCGAACTGCGTCGGCTGGGAAAGCCGCTTTAATACTTTCAGGGCATAGCCCTCCCCAAACAACACGGCCATGTGTTCCGGACATAAATGAATATGCCGGGCGGAAACGCCAATGGCGACCTGCTTCATCCTTTCGCCCCCCATATAGAGAAAGGGGATGTGATGGGTCCATCACATCCCCCGCTCCCGGCTGTTCGATTATTTGAATTCGGCAACCAATTGATCAAACTCGGCTTTGGTCAGTTCAAGGTTTTGCTTGACCAGCGGTTCTTTTCTGAATCCCGGAACCAGGTCGGCATAACTTTTTCTCTCTTTATTTTGATAAATAATACCGGTGATCATTCCTTTGGATTCCATGAGCTTGTTCATCGCCATCATCCGGTTGGACGGATCGTAGCCCTCAATTTCCGCCAGATCGATCACATGCTCTTTAAACCAATCGTACGTGTTGATTTTATTAAACGTCACGCAAGGACTGAACACGTTGATCAAGGCAAACCCTTCATGCTTGATTCCCTCTTCGATCACGTGCGTCAACTGCTTCAAATTGCTTGAAAAGGATTGCGCCACAAACGTCGCGCCGGCCGAGAGCGCCAGTTCCAACGGAGCCAGCGTCGATTCGATCGAGCCTTCCGGCGTGCTTTTCGTTTTGAAGCCCTCCCCGCTGCGGGGCGAAGTTTGACCTTTGGTCAAGCCGTAAATTTGATTGTCCATGACAATGTAGGTGATATCCATATTGCGCCGGATGGCATGAATCGTATGGCCCAACCCGATGGCAAATCCGTCTCCGTCTCCCCCGGAAGCGATCACGGTCAAATCGCGGTTGGCCATCTTCAGCCCTTGCGCAATCGGAAGGGAGCGGCCGTGAATGCCGTGGAATCCGTAAGCGTTAATATAACCGGAAATCCTGCCCGAGCAGCCGATGCCCGACACAATCGCCAAATCCTCCGGCTCCAACCCCACATTTGCCGCCGCGCGCTGGATGGCCGACTGCACGGAGAAATCGCCGCAGCCCGGACACCAGTTTGGTTTGACATTATTGCGAAATTCCTTGAATGTAGCCATCTTACTCCACCCCTTTGCAATAATTATAAATCTCTGTGGGCAAGAAAGGATTACCGTCGTATTTCAACAAGTGCCGGATTTTTTCGCTGCATCCTACATGAAGCTTGATCAACGAAGCAATCTGCGCCGTGGCGTTGTTCTCAACGACAACGATGCGCTTTGCCTTCTCCGCATAGGGGCGAAGCTGCTCCGCCGGGAACGGATGGATCAGGCGCACGGTGATATGGTTCGTGGCGATCCCTTCCTTTTCCAGTCTCGCCCTGGCCTGATCGATCGTTCCGCCGGTGGAATTGACGCTGATCATCAACAAATCCGGCGACTCGTGCGGGGCATCGACCAAAATCGGATTGGTCACTTTAATATTTTGCAATTTTCTGAATCGTTTATCCACCATTTGTTTCCGGTTGGACGCTTTTTCCGAAGGCCGCCCTTCTTCGTCATGCTCTACGCCCGTCATATGATAAAGCCCGTTCTTCTCGCCGGGCAGCACTCTGGGGGAAATCCCGCTTTCCGTAACCTCGTAGCGCTTGAACAGCTTATGCTCTTCCAGCGGCGGCAGATCGCTGACGATATGGCCGCGGTCGATCTTGACCTTGTCCAAATCGAACGGTTCCGAAGTTTGTTTCCCGAGCGAAAGCTGCAGGTCTGTCATCAAAATGACGGGAACCTGATACTGATCGGCCAAATTGAAAGCCTCGATCGTATCGTAGAAGCATTCTTCGATCGTGCTTGGCGCCAGCACAATCTTCGGAATTTCGCCGTGCGTGCCGTAGATCATCGCGTTGAAGTCGCTTTGCTCCTGCTTGGTGGGAAGGCCTGTGCTCGGCCCGCCGCGCTGCGTATCCACGATGACGACCGGCGTTTCCGTCATGCCGGCCAAACCGATGGCCTCCATCATCAGGGACAAGCCGGGGCCCGCCGAGGCGGTCATCGTCCGCACGCCGCCAAAATTGGCGCCGATCGCCATGGTGATCGCCGCAATTTCATCCTCCGTCTGAATGACGGTTCCCCCAAATTTGGGAAGCCGTTTGATGAGGTATTCCATAATCTCCGAAGCCGGAGTAATCGGGTAAGCCGACATGAAACGACAGCCTGCCGCAATGGCTCCCAGGCCGATCGCGTCGTTTCCGATAATAAACAGCTTTTGCTTGCCGTCGGGAGGATCCAGCTTGAAATCGTCCAGCGGACCGCCGGCGCGGTCAAGCACGAACTGGGCGCCTCTCTCGACAGCGGTGACGTTCTTCTCTACAATCAACGCGCCCTTGCGCCCGTATTCTTCCTCCACCGCTTTTTTGAAAACGTCCATCGGCAAGCCCAGCAGCGCCCACGAAGCGCCGGAGGCGGCCATATTTTTATATAAAGATGTACCCAACTCTTCCGCGATCGCCGTAATCGGAACGGCAAACAAACGCGCATCGACGCCTTCCGGCACCGTCGGGTTGAATTTGGCATCCGCCACAATCACGCCGCCCTTTCGCAGCTCATGCGCATTGATATCAATTGTTTCCTGATCGAAGGCTACGAGGATGTCGAGATCGTCGGATATCGACCGGATCGGAAAGGTGCTGATTCTGATTTTATTGTTCGTATGCCCACCTTTGATACGCGATGAAAAATGCCGATAGCCATACAAATAATACCCCAGCCTGTTTAGCGAGGTGGAGAAAATCCGATCGGTGCTCTCTACGCCTTCGCCTTGCTGCCCACCGATCTTCCAAGACAATTGACTGATCACGTTTGTCCACTCCTTTAATTGGTCACTCCATATTGAATCTTAAGCCGTTCCACATGAAAATGCAAGGGTTTTCGACAAAACGATCGCATAGCTATTTTAGATGAAATCGATATCTGAACAAGAACAATCCCCCGCCTGACGCCGCGGCCTTCCCGCGCCCCGGTTACAAGTCGTCCGGCAAATGATCGTCAAGGAAACTTCGCCAATTTCGATACATGAAATTTTCCGCTTCTTCGGGCTTGTAATACCTGCACAGCAAATCGGCAAAATCCTCCATCCGGCCGGGATGCTCCAGCCCGAGAAGCGGCGGGTCGAACCCGTCAAAATCGGAGCCCAGCACGATGTGCCCGGCGCCGCCCAACGAACAGACGCGATCCATATGCAGCAGCAATTGGCTCGGCGTGCCTTTGCCTCCGGAATCGATAAACCAGGGGACAAACGTCATTCCGATGCGCCCCCCGCGGTCTACGATCGCCCGAATCTGATCATCCTTCAAATTGCGGGGATGGGCGCAAATTTCATACACGTTGGAATGCGACGCGATGAACGGCTGCGCGCAAATGTCCGTCAACTCCCAAAATCCCTTCTCGGATAAATGGGAAACATCCAATATTATACCCATCTCTTCGCATTCCTTTACCAGTTTTTTGCCTCGCCGCGTCAGCCCGCCGGCGCGGGGCTCCCCGACTCCGTCCGCCGCCCAGTTGGCATAATTCCAGGTTAAACCGACCATCCGCACGCCGAGATGATACAAAATCCGAAGAAGCAGCGGGTCTCCTTCCAGGCCGTCCACCCCTTCGAGGCTGAGAAGCGCGCCGATTTTCCCTTCGGCGGCCGATCGCCTGAATTCCCCGCGGGTGCGCACCCATCGCATCTCCGGATGAATCAAAATGTTGCGATGAAACAAATCGATCGATTCGAGCAAATGCTTGAACCGGGGCGGATCGAGCGACTCGGGCAAATAGACGGCGAACGTCTGAAGCAGCGCATGCGCCTGCCGCAGACGAGGCAAGGTCACGACGAGGCGCGAATCGTCGAGGAAATCAATACCGGGATCCATCAGCATTTTGCTCAATACATCGCAATGCCCGTCAATGAAGTTCATGCCATATCCCCTTTCGTTTCCGTTCGTGCAAAAAAACCTGTCTACATCGCAATGTAAACAGGCTCTGATTCCTATCCGAAACGTCAAATATTAACGTGGTTCAACAATCAATTTAATCGCCGTACGATCTTCCCCATCAATTTTAATATCGGTAAAAGCGGGAATACAAATCAAATCAACGCCACTCGGAGCTACGAATCCTCTTGCGATCGCAACCGCTTTAATCGCTTGATTCAGCGCACCGGCGCCGATGGCTTGAAGTTCGGCAGCGCCGCGCTCGCGCAGCACACCGGCTAACGCCCCTGCAACGGAGTTTGGATTGGACTTTGCTGAAACCTTTAATACCTCCATGTTCAGAACCTCCTTAGGGAATGATTGTTGATTCCACTACTATCTACTTAAGATAATATTCGAGAAAATCAAAAAAATTCCTTCCAAGGCAGTTTCAAAGTTTCCGAAATATTTCGCGCCGCTTGTCAGTCCAACCATACGTCGTCTTCGTATATTCGCACCAGTTGAACCGCTTCCGCCATGCCGGTTTTATCGTTCAGTCGCAGGTGGGTTCCGTGAAACTGCCACTTTCCTTCCGCCACGCTGAAACGTACCGGCATCTGGGTCCTGAATTTCTGGAGGACGGCATTCCGTTCCATGCCGAGGATGCCCTCGCGCGATCCGACCATCCCCACATCGGTCACATAGGAAGTGCCGCGGGGCAAAATCGTCTCGTCGTGCGTCTGTACGTGGGTATGCGTGCCCAACACGGCCGACACCCTGCCGTCGAGATGCCAGCCCATGGCCAGCTTCTCCGAGGTCGCTTCGGCGTGAAAATCGACCAGGACCGCTTTTACGCCGTTGCCGAGCTTGTGCAAAATTTGATCGGCCGCTTGAAAAGGGCAAGCCAGCGGGGGCAGAAACGTTCTCCCCTGCAGGTTGACGACGGCCAATTCCTTGCCGCCCGACTTCAGCACGGTATACCCCGCCCCCGGCGTGCCTTCCGGATAATTGGCCGGACGGACGATGCGCGATTCGCGGTCGATAAAATCAAAAATGGATTTATTGTCCCACACATGATTGCCCAACGTAATCCCATGGATGCCCAGGTTAAACAGCTCGTTCGCGATTTTTTCCGTTATTCCCCGCCCCGCGGCGGCATTTTCGCCATTGGCGATAATCCAGTCGGGCCGAAATTTGGCTTTGATTTTGGGGAGAACTTCCTCTACGGCTTTTCGGCCGATTCCTCCGACAATATCACCAATAAAAAAGACGTTCATGACGGGCACCTTCTCCAACTTATTCGCTGATACAGAAAAGTGGCTTAGAACCTAAGCCACTTTTCCTTATTCTTCGCATTATTTGGCGTATTCAACCGCTCGGGTTTCACGAATCACCGTTACTTTAATGTGACCGGGGTAATTCAGTTCGTTTTCGATCGTCTTCGTGATGTCTCTGGCCAGCCGGAATGCTTCGGTATCATCGATTTTTTCCGGTTGAACCATCACTCTCACTTCGCGCCCTGCCTGAATAGCATACGATTTCTCGACGCCCTCAAAGGACTCGGAGATCTCTTCCAGCTTTTCCAAACGTTTAATGTACGTTTCCAGCGTTTCCCTGCGCGCTCCCGGCCTTGCCGCCGATAAGGCATCCGCCGCGGCGACCAGCATCGCGATGACCGATGTGGCCTCGCAATCCCCATGATGGGAAGCGATGCTGTTGATCACCACAGGATGTTCTTTGTATTTTTTCCCAATTTCTACGCCAATTTCAACATGAGAACCTTCAACTTCGTGGTCCAATGCTTTCCCAATGTCATGAAGAAGTCCGGAACGTTTTGCCAACGTAACATCTTCGCCCAGCTCGGCCGCCATCAATCCGGTTAAATAAGCGACCTCCATGGAGTGTTTAAGCACATTTTGTCCGTAGCTTGTCCTGAATTTCAGACGTCCCATGATTTTGATCAAATCGGGATGAAGGCCGTGTACGCCCACTTCAAAAGTGGCTTGTTCGCCGTAATCCCTAATTCGTTCATCGACTTCCTTGCGGGATTTCTCCACCATTTCCTCAATCCGCGCCGGGTGGATGCGTCCGTCCGCAACCAACTTCTCCAGCGAAGTCCGGGCGATTTCACGGCGAATCGGATCAAATCCCGACAAGATGACCGCTTCCGGCGTGTCATCGATGATCAAATCAATCCCCGTCAACGTTTCCAGAGCCCGGATATTTCTTCCTTCCCGTCCGATAATCCGGCCTTTCATCTCATCGTTCGGCAGGCTGACGACGGATACCGTCGTTTCCGCCACGTGATCGGCCGCACATCGCTGAATCGCCAACGTGATAATCTCCCTGGCCTTCTTGTCGCCTTCTTCTTTCGCCTGCTGCTCAATATCCTTAATCAGTTGAGCCGATTCATGACGTACTTCCTGCTCCACATTCGCAAGAATCAGTTGCTTGGCATCTTCCGTCGACATGCCGGAAATTCTTTCCAGTTCGGCGATTTGACTTTTGTACAATTGGTCGATTTGCGCTTGCGTTTCCTCGATTCTCTTCTCTTTGTTGCTGATTTTTTCCTCCTTGCGTTCCAAGGACTCCATTTTTTTATCCAGCGTTTCCTCTTTTTGCAACAATCGTCTTTCCTGGCGCGCGAATTCACTGCGGCGCTCACGAATGTCTTTTTCAGCCTCGGTTCTCAATTTATGCACTTCATCTTTGGCTTCCAGAACCGTTTCTTTTTTCAATGCCTCTGCCTCTTTGGTTGCGTTGCGCAATATTTGATCGGCAGCCTGTTCAGCACTCGAAATTTTAGCCTCTGCAAGAGATTTGCGGATAAAATAACCAATCCCAAAGCCTGCAAGTACTCCAACAACAAGAGAGATCGTGATCCAGATGAATGGAATGTTCACCTTGTTCACCTCCCTGTCATCCTCCAAGGGGGTTAGCCTGGGAATATTTTTGGTTTTTAATCCGTTTCCGTGCCGGGTTTCAATTCATAAATAGCATAAACAAAGGGAAAATTGGCGAAAATCAGAGAATGAATTCATTGAGTAATGAATCCTCCTCAAAGAATACATAGTATTATTGTATCTTTTTGAAAAGAAAATTGTCAAGCGGATGTATGAAAGTACGGTGAAAACCAGGCGGCTCCGCGCTTGGGCATCCGTTTCCCGACCGCAGTTGTCCGCTTTTTCACCGCACTTCCAAACGACATCCATTTATGGTTCGAACCATTCTTCCTCAAGCTCCAGTTGATTGGCGCTCCTGATCTTCCTCACGACCTCGATCGCGATCTGCCGGGAATAGCCCCTCCTCAACAGGAACGCGGCCAGTTTGCGAAGGCGGGCCGCATCGTCTCCCGACGTCTGCCGCCATCGTTTTGCGGCCAGCTTGAAGGCGGTCTCGTATTCGTCTTCCGGGTCGATCCGTTCCAGCGCCTCGCGAATCAGCGGCTTGGGGATGCCTTTCTGGGCCAGCTCCTGTTTCACCCATTGTCTGCCCCGCTGCTGTGAAAAAATCCGCTGCTCCGTCCAAGCAGCGGCAAATTGCCGATCATCGATATAATTTTGGCTGATCAAAGCAGCGATGACCGATTCGATGTGTTCCCGAGCATATTTTTTGCGCTCCAGCCTCTTTCTGACTTCATCCGAAGCGAGCGGCCTGCGCGCAATCATCCGAAGCGAGTCGCTGTACGCCCGCTGCCATTGTTGATCCTCTCGGAGACAGGAAATCGTCTCCTCATCCAATTCGCGGCCGACTGTAATCCGATGCCGGACGATGACGTCTTCGTGCAGGGAAAAGGCGTACTCGCCATCGATATGAACATTGTAGTGCGATCGGCTATTCTTTTGAGGTTCGAGCAGAGTCACCCGCATCTTCCCGCTCATCGGCCGCACCTCCAACCGCCAGGTTCGTTCTCATCGTTTCACTCGCCCCGCCTTTACTCGCCGGCCATTTCCAGGCTGGCCTCCGCATCCGGCGCCGCAGCGCTGGAAGAAGCGCCGGTTAAATTGTGCGCTTCGCGAATTTGCTTCTCGATCGCATCGGCAATCTTCCGATTGTCCTTCAAATACTGCTTGGCGTTTTCCCGGCCTTGCCCCAGACGCTCCCCTCCGTAGGAGTACCAGGCGCCGCTTTTATCGACGATATCCAATTCGGTTCCGATGTCGATCAGGCTGCCTTCGCGGGAAATCCCCTCGCCGTACATAATATCGATTTCAGCCTGCTTGAAGGGCGGGGCCACCTTGTTCTTGACCACCTTGATTCTCGTCCGGTTTCCGACGATATCATTGCCCTGCTTTAACGATTCAATGCGGCGGACGTCCAGCCGCACGGACGAGTAAAACTTCAGCGCACGGCCGCCCGGCGTCGTTTCCGGGTTGCCGAACATAACGCCGACCTTCTCCCGCAACTGGTTGATGAAGATGGCAATGGTCTTCGATTTGCTGATGGCTCCGGACAGCTTGCGCAGCGCCTGCGACATCAGACGCGCCTGCAAACCGACATGGGAGTCGCCCATCTCCCCTTCAATTTCCGCTTTGGGCACAAGCGCAGCCACCGAGTCGATCACGATAATATCCACCGCTCCGCTGCGGACCAGCGCCTCGGCGATTTCCAGCGCCTGCTCGCCGGTATCCGGCTGCGACAACAGCAGCTCGTCGATCTTCACTCCCAGCTTGCCGGCATACGACGGATCGAGCGCATGCTCCGCGTCGATGAAAGCGGCCTGGCCGCCCGTCTTCTGCACTTCTGCGATCGCATGCAGCGCCACGGTGGTTTTCCCGGACGATTCGGGACCGAACACCTCGATCACCCGTCCGCGGGGCAATCCCCCGATTCCCAGCGCAATATCGAGGGCAATGGAGCCGCTCGAGACCGTCTCTACCTGTAAGTGGGCGTTTTCGCCCAGCTTCATAATCGAGCCTTTTCCAAACTGTTTTTCTATTTGACGCAAAGCCATTTCCAACGCAGCACGCCGATCGGTCAAAAAACTCACTTCCCTTTGCTATTAGATTGTTTATGGTCTGTCATCCCATTTCGACTAACTCTATGATAACTTGTTTTGGGAGGATTGCCAAGCATTTTTTCGAACATACATTCGTTTTTTTCGGAATAAAAAAATACCATAACAAAGTCAGCTTCCCTTCGTTACGGTACTTCCGTTAATATGTGAAAATTATAGCGAATATCGCGGCATTCGACAAGGGCTGTCACAAATTATTCACAATCCTGGCCGCTCTCACCCTTTCAGACGTTGCCATAGCCGGAACAAAATGCGCCGCACCGATTTCAAGCGGATCATTACCCGGCTTCCGTTCAAGTCCAGCTTCTCCGTGTAGACCGGCTTTCCCCGTTCCGCCAAAGCGATATAGACGAGGCCGACCGGCTTGCGCTCGGAATGCGCCGGCCCCGCCACTCCCGTTATGGCGACCGCAAAATCCGTGTCCGCGCTCCGAAGCAGCCCCTCGGCCATCAGGGCGGCGGCCTGCTCGCTGACGGCCCCCGGCGCATCGTCCCCCTCCAGAACGTCATGCGGGACTCCCAACCACCGTTGCTTGAATTCATTGGAGTAGCACACCAGGCCGCCCTTGAACGCCCGGGAGCTGCCCGGAATCGAGGTGATCATTTCGCTGAACATGCCGCCGGTGCAGCTCTCCGCCGCCGCCAGCGTCCTGCCCTGCGCCGCCAGCAATTCAACCACGGTTTGCTCCAGCGGCAAATCCGCGTCCGCGTACATGAACCGGCCCACCTTCCCGGCAATCGCATCCATGGTGCGGCGCAGCTTCGCATCGGCCTCCCCGTCGGAGGCCGCCCGCGTGGTCAGGCGGACCGCTACTTCCCCCTCCTTGGCGTAGGTGGCGATGGAAGGATCGGTCTGATGGTCGATCAAATCGATCAGCGCATTCTCCAAACCGGATTCGCCAATGCCGGCAAATTTTAAAATTTTTGAATAGAGCGGCATTTCGTCGCCCATGACGGACCGCAGCCAGGGAACCGCATGGCGGACGAACATCGGCTTCATCTCCCGCGGCGGGCCGGGCAGCAAAATATAATGCGTGCCGTCCCGTGTAACCGCCGTGCCGACAGCCATGCCCGTCTCGTTGATGAGCGGAACGCCCCCTTCGATCGTCAACGCCTGCCTCCTGTTGCTGTCGAGGATGGGCACGCCGCGCGTCCGGAAATAATGCTCGATGCCGGCCAGCGAAGGCGCGTGCATCACCAGCGGCAGGCCGACAAAATCGGCCAAAACGTCCCGCGTGAGATCGTCCTGGGTCGGCCCCAGCCCGCCCGTGCAAAGGATCAGGTCGGCCCGGGAGCGGGCGATTTCCAACGCCTGCTTCAACCTGGCCTTATTGTCGCCGACCACCGTTTGAAAATAAACGTTAATTCCCAACCCGGAGCATTCCCGGGCGAGAAATTGCGCGTTGGAATTGAGAATTTGACCCATTAGCAATTCAGTGCCTACGGCGATGATTTCCGCCTTCATAGCTGTCCCCCGCCTCATCAGGTAAAATGGATCACATTTTTGCTTTTGATAAAATAGTCGATTCCCGAATAAACCGTAATGATCACCGCAACCCAGATCGTCAGCAGGTCAAAGGGAAAATCGATAAAAATAAACGGAAAATTGTTGATCAGCAGCGCGATGATCATCGTGATCTGGGCGGCGGTTTTCCACTTCCCCCATTTGCTTGCCGGGATGACCACCCTTTCGAGCAGCGCCACCTGACGCAGGGCCGTAACGGCGAATTCCCTGCAGATGATCACAATCACGATCCAGGCATCGATCTTGTCCATTTCCACCAGCGAAATCAACACCGTCGCCATCAGCAGCTTGTCGGCCATCGGATCGAGCAGCTTGCCCAGGTTGGTGACCAATTTCCGTTTGCGGGCGATGTATCCGTCCAGGCTGTCCGTGCTCGCCGCGATAATGAAAATAAGGCAGGCAAAGATCTGATTGTACGTGATCGTAAAAATAATGCCGTTGAATTCGGGAATATGAATGGGAGGAAGATTCAGCTTCACCAGCAAAAAGAACATCAGGATCGGCACAAGAAAAATCCTTGCCAAAGTAATGCGATTGGCCAGATTCATTCGATTCCCTCCCCGGATAAATCATATTCATAGGAATGGGTAATCCGCACCTTCTGCATTTCGCCGATCGGGACACGGCAATTGGAAACGAACACTTCCCCGTCGATCTCCGGAGCGTCGAACTGGGAGCGCCCGATATAGACGTCGCTGCGGCCGTCGTATCGCTCCACCAGCACATCCATCACCCTTCCGATGTGCTTGCCGTTTTGCCCGCGGGCGACCTGGCGTTGAACCTCCATCAACGTATTGGCCCGCCACTCCTTGACGCTCTCGTCGATCTGGTCCGGCAGTCTGGATGCCGGAGTATCCTGCTCCTGCGAGTACGTAAACACGCCCAGGCGATCGAACTTGGCATCGCGGACGAATTGGCACAGGTTCTCGAAATCCTGCTCCGTCTCGCCGGGAAAACCGACAATGAGCGAAGTGCGCAGGCAGACATCGGGAATGCGCGCGCGGATTTTGGCGATCAGTTCCCTGGCGTCCTTCTGGCGTCCCGGCCTCCGCATTCTTCTCAAAATCCGATCCTCGCTGTGCTGCAGCGGCAAATCCACATACTTGCAAATTTTCGGATTGACCGCCATTTCCTCTATCAATGCATCGGTAAAAAAGCCGGGATAGGCGTAATGCAACCGAACCCAGACCACGCCCGGCACCTCGCTTACCCGCCGGAGCAATTCCGGCAGCATGAAGCGATCGTACAAATCCGTACCGTAATTGGTCGAATCCTGGGCGATCAGGCTGATTTCTTTTACGCCCTGGTCCGCCAGCATTTTGACTTCCCCCAGAATCGACTCGACGGTGCGGCTGCGGAATTTCCCCCGCATGATCGGGATGCTGCAAAACGTGCAGGCGTTGTCGCATCCCTCGGCAATTTTAACATAAGCGGTATAGCGCGGAGCCGACGATCTGCGGGGCATCGCCTGTTCGTAATTGAACACCGGGTTGCCGACCAGGGCCGGCTTTTTGCCTTTCAGCGCTTCCTCGATCACATCGTTGATGCGGACAAAATCGCCCGTTCCGACGATCCCGTCAATCTCCGGCATCTCCTTCATCAATTCCTGCTTGTATCTCTGCGTCAAGCACCCCGAGACGATCAGCGCCTTCAAGCGCGCGGTTTGTTTCAGTTCGGCCAGATCGAGGATCGTATTGATCGACTCCTCCTTGGCCGCGTCAATAAACCCGCACGTATTGACGACGATGACGGTCGCATCCTCTTTATCGTCCACCAGCGTATAGCCGCGTTCATGAATCAGGCCGGACATGATCTCGGAATCGACGAGATTTTTCTCGCATCCCAGGGTCACCATCTTTATTTTCTCTCTCATTCCGAATCCCCCAACTCTTTTAGCGAAAATTGATAAATTGAAGTTCCAGCGGCAAGTCCAGTTCCCGCAGCATATGCATCACCTTTTGCAGGTCGTCCTTGCTTTTTCCGGAGACGCGGATTTGATCCCCCTGAACCTGACTCTTGACCTTCAATTTCGAGTCGCGGATGAGAATGTTGATTTTTTTCGCGTTTTCCTGGTCGATTCCCTGCTTCAGGCGCAACCGTTGCTTCACCGTGCTGGAAGCGGCCGGCTCTACTTTGTCGTACTCGACATTTTTCAGGGACAATCCCCGCTTGACTATTTTGGATTGCAAAATGTCGATCACGTTTTGGAGCTTGAACTCGTCGTCGGAAATGACCGTCAGCTCGTCTTTCTCCAGGGAAATGCTGCTTTTGCTCCCCTTGAAATCAAAGCGGTTCTCTATTTCCTTCTCCGCCTGATGCACGGCGTTGTTCAATTCCTGCAGGTCCATTTTGGAAACGATATCGAATGAATTTTCCGAAGCCATGGTCTTCTCCTCCTTCTCTCTGATTCCGGGCAGACTCCCGGAAACGCGGCGAAAAAACAGGCGGTCACTCCCGTTTCTCCCAACCCATGCCCAAGCCCTGCGCCGCTTTTTCGCCACACTTCTAGGTATCCCGCTTCACCAAATCAATTTGAAATTTCTTGGAATTGGGGGAACCACCCGTGTTGATTTCCTTCCCGTTCACCTTGATCTCCACCGCGTTGCCCCGGCCGATGTTCATATAAGCCGAGCCATCGACCGTCCAGCTTCGGCTGTCCCCCTGATGCAAGGTCAAGTTGGACTCGACGTATTCCCCCGAATCGTTGTCTTTCTGAATCGCCATCCAGCAGGAATCGCCGATCGTCTCCACCTCGATCGTCACGCTGTCGCTATTCTCCACCTCATAGTAGTCGATCCGGCTGACCGTTTTGATGTAAGTCACGACCGGCTCTTCGGAAACCGCCGGCGGCGTGGCGACGGGCTCATCCCATCCCGCAGTCGGCGTCGGCGTGGCGATCGCGCCATCCGAAGCATCGTCCGTGTTCAAAGGCAACTTGTCCGTAATCGGGGCCTGGTCGGCGACAGGCTCTTTCGGTTGATAATGCAACACGAAGTAATAATAGATCAATCCTACGATCAACAGCAAAAAAGCGACCATCAATACGGCTGACGCGAACTTGCTGAGCTTATCCAGACTGGAAGGGGGACGCCGCTTTCTCCGCATCGGCTCGATGTTCGGCTCCGGCACGGTGGGGGGAATGACGCTTTTATACATGTGAAGCACTTCGTCCGGGTCGAGTCCGACCGCTTCGGCATACGTTTTTATAAAGGCCCTGACATAGAAGTTGCCGGGCAATACTTTGTAATTTCCTTCCTCGATCGCTTCCAGATAACGTTTGCGAATTTTTGTGGTTTCTTGGAGATCATCAAGTGAAATGCCTTTATCCGTCCTCACTTTTTTTAATAGATCACCCAATTCCGACATGTATTCACCTCCCAATTTCCAATTGATTTTGTCGGATTAAAATCCCTCCTGAGCAATGGAAAACGCATCATAGTTAATTTCCTCGTCGGGCGTATTTCTTAATTCCACGATCATTTTAAACAAATCGTAGTCAAACGAAGAATCCCTGATAAAAATGTCGGGATGTTCAATCACCTTCGTTGAAGGCATTTCCATGATTTTTTTCAACAGCTCGTCATGCTTGTCGTTGGATCGCATCGTGCTGACGATCCCGTCGATGATAAATACATTGTTCGGATTCAACTCATCCTCCGACAGTTGGCTTCGCACGGTTTGCCTCAACAGCGTCGAGGAGACGAAGGTCCATCGCTTGTTTGCGCACACGCTTCCGGCGATGATCGACTCGGTCTTTCCCACACGCGGCATGCCGCGCAGACCGACCACCTGATGGCCGTCCCGCTTGAACACTTCGCCGAGAAAATCGACCAGCAATCCCAATTCGTCGCGGGTGAAGCGGAACGTTTTGCGATCGTCCGAATCCCTTTCGATATACCGGCCGTGCCGAACCGCCAAAATGTCCACCAGCTTCGGAGCCCTGAATGCCGTCACCGTGATGTTGTCCACTTTCCGCAGCATGCTGCCCATCAGCTCGATCTTCACATCGTCGTTGCACTCCAGCAGCATTCCGCGAGTCCGGTCCTCCACCCCGTTGATCGTCAATATGTTAATTCCCAGCATCCCCATCAACGAAGCGATATCGCCCAAAAGTCCGGGGCGGTTTTTATGTATTCTGTATTCCATATACCACTGTTTATGTGCCACCGGGTCCAAACACCTCGAAATAAAATGGGGGTGCGCGCGCATGAAAAAGGAAATGAAACGCTCATGCAATACATTCTACAATGATCGGTTTGATCCCTTCCCGAAGCACCCGAATTTTGCAAATTAATTTTTCTTAAAGTATACCATATCCCCAACAGAAAAGCCCCCTTTCGGAGGCCATTCAATCAAACGTTATTGCCAATCCACCAGTTTGACCATCAGGCGGGCGATCACTTTCCGTTCTTCCTCGCTTCCGACGCTCCACAATTCCTTCAACAGACGTTCCTCTCCGTTTTTCGGATCGACTTTTTCGTCCAGAAATTCGCCGATTTGAAACGCCAGTTTGTTGATCGTTTCTTCACTCATCCCCGCTTTTTGCGCCTGATCGACCCGTTCATCCAGAAACGCCTTCCATTTGTCGAATGTTTCAAGCACCGTTGCCATCGCTTATTCCTCCTTGCTGAATATAGGTTCAACAAGTTTAATATTCGCTTCTTCTCCCCAAAATATTCAGGGAACGTACGCGCCGCCGCCGGGTCAGGTCAGCCATCCCCCGTTCGGGCTGATGATCTGGCCGTTGATATAACCGGACTCGGGCAGCGAAATGAAATAAGCCAGCGAAGCGATCTCCTCCGGCTTGGCGAATCGGCCCGCCGGGATTTCGTTTTGCAGCTCCGTCTTCTCCACCGGGCTGAAACCGTCCATCATGGCCGTTTCCACCACGCCCGGCGCAACGGCGTTGACCGTGATGCCCGACGGCGCCAGCTCCTTGGCCAACGCTTTGGTAAAGGCGTTGACGCCGCCCTTCGCCGCGGAATAGACCACCTCGCAGGAGCCGCCGGTAATGCCCCACACCGAGGAAACATTAATGATTCGGCCGTATTTCTGCGCAACCATATGGGGCATGAAAATTTGCGAGCACAAAAAAACGCCCTTCAGATTCACCGCCATGATCTCATCCCAACGATCGTCCGTCACATCGCACAGCATGCCATGATGCGCGATCGCGGCGTTGTTGACCAAAATGTCCGGCTCCATTCGATGCGCCTTCAGCTTATCCCGCATTTTCTCCAACTGCTCCCGGCTTCTCAGATCCGCCGAAACGGTGAGCACGTTGGCCCCCTTCCCCATGCAGCGCCGCGCCACCCGGTTGGCCGCCTCATGCGACTCGCGATAATGGATGATCACATTCATTCCCGATTCGGCAAACCGCTCGGCGATCGCGGCGCCGATCCCCCGGCTGGCCCCGGTGACCAGCACGGTCGTTTCGGAAAACGGCTTATTCATCGCGATGGCCTTCGCCGGATACGATCGACACCGCCGACGCCCGCCAGTCGAAAAGCTCGTTCATCCGCCGATGCACATCTTCCCGTGTGACCGATTCCAGCGCAGGCAGCACATCGAACAAGTCGCTGTCCCGAAAACGGTACTTGGTAAATTCATGGGCGATGGCTTCCGGGGAATTGAGCATCCGCAAGAAATTGCCGATTTTTTTCTTTTTGATCCGGTTAAAATCGCTGTCCGGGATCCCTTTCTCCCGCACCTGCCCGATATGCTCCCGCACCCGTTGCAGCAAAAGCTCGGGGCTGCGCGTATCCCCGCCGAAAGCGACAAAGCCGTAATCGGCCGCGCACTGGTACTCATAGCTGAAATTGTCCGATATCAGGTTGTCGTCGTACAGGCTTTGATACAGCGGCGAGCTGGGGCTGAACAAAGCATCCGTCATCAGCTTCGTCTCGCACTCCCGCTTCAGCAGCTCCTTCCCTAGCGTCCCGACCGGTTTTTCCTTCAAACCGATATAGCATTTCGGCAGCGAAACCGGAAGCGTCTTGACGATTCGCGATTGCCTGACCGCCTCGGGCTCCGGGTCGAAAAAGCGGCTGATCTTCCCCTGCGGCGGGATCTCTTTCTTCTCCTGATTGTCCCTGACCAGCATCATCACTTCCTCCGGGTCGACCCCGCCAACCACGAATAAAAGCATGTTCTGCGGATGATAAAAGGTGCGGTAGCACTCGTACAACGTCTCTTTCGTAATCTGCGAAATGGACTCGATCGTTCCGGCGATATCGATATGCACGGGGTGCACCTGATAGAGCGCTTCGATCAATCCGAAATACACCTGCCAATCGGGATTGTCCTGATACATTTTAATCTCCTGGCCGATGATTCCTTTTTCCTTCTCCACATTCTCGTCGGTAAAGTACGGGTTTTGAACGAAGTCGATCAGCGTTTCCAGGTTGGCGTGAATTTGCTCGGTTGCCGTAAAAAGATACGATGTCCGGTCGAAGCTGGTAAACGCGTTGGCCGATCCTCCCTGCGATGCGAAGCGGGCGAACACGTCTCCTTTCGGCTCTTCGAACATTTTATGCTCGAGAAAATGCGCGATGCCGTTGGGTACGCGGCACTCCGGCAAGCCCTCCACCTGAAAGCGATTGTCGATCGAGCCGTACCGGGTCGTGAACGTGGCGTAGGTTTTCTGAAACCCGGGCTTCGGCAGCACGTAAACCGGCAGGCCGTTGGACAAACGTTCAAAATATAAAGTCTCGCCGATTTGTGGGTAGGGCAATATTTTCATCGCTTTACTCCCCTTTCCGGTCCCGCAGGAAATAGATCGTATCCAGTTCGATCCGGCCGGCCGTTCGCCGAATGGCTTCGCGGTCTACCTGCGCGATCGCCTCCAGCAACCCGGGGACCGATCTTTCCTGCCCGGACAACACGCTGTTGAAGTCAAAAGCAATCATTTCAAAAGCGGAATCGTGAATTTCGCGCAATTGATTGGAGATCATCGCCTGCGTCTGTTCCATTTCGAGATCGCTGATCCGGCCTTCCGCCATCTCCTCCAACTGCTTGCGGATGATCTCGACCGCCCGGTCGTAGCGATCGATTTCGATGCCCGACTGGATCGTCATAATGCCTTTGTGCCCGTCCAGCCTCGAAGCGGCGTAGTAAGCCAGACTGGCCTTTTCCCTGACGTTGATAAACAGCTTGGAGTGCGGATAGGCGCCCAGCACGCCGTTATACATCAGCGCCGCGGGATAGTCGGCGTCGGTGTAATCGATGCCGGTGCGCAGCCCCATGTTCAGCTTTCCCTGGCTGACATCCAGCCGCTCCACCACGGTCCGCACCCGGTCCACCCGGACATGCGAAGGGCGCGCGCCATATGTCGCCGGGCCGGAACGCGCAAGGGCGGAAAAGGCGCCGGCGACGATCGGCTTGACCTCCTCCATGGAGGTGTTTCCGACCACGTAAAGGTCCATCGGCGCCGTTCGCAGCCATTGAACATAGCGTTCGTACAGCGCGGCGGAATCCAGTTCCGGCAAGTCCTCCACCCGGCCCAGCGGGTTGAAGCGGTACGGTTCGTTGACGCACATTTCTTCGACGCAGCGTTCGGCGGCATATTTGATTTTATCGTTGATGATCGCTTCCAGCCGCTTCTGCAGCGTGTTCTTTTCCGCCGCGACGTATTTGTCCCGAAAACGGCCGTCGTCCGTTGCCGGCCTGGCGATAACTTCCCCTATAAACTCAAGGGACTGACGCAATAAAGACGCGGTATCCCCGGAAACAAACCGGTCGTCGATCACGTCCATCCGAAACTGGACGATCTGGTTGTCCCCTCTTTTGTAAATATCAAATCCGAACCCCGCGCCGAACAAATCGTCCAAGCGCTCGCGAAACTGCCTCGTTTCCGGATAGCTCTGCGTGCCCCTGCGCAGCACGAAAGGCGTCAGGGCCGTCGCCGTGACGCTTTGCCGCTCCAGCGGACGGCCGATATAGAGGCTGATGCCGAACGTTTTGAAACGATCCGTCGGCAGCACATGGAGGCGGATGCGATGGACCTCATCCCTTTCAAATGCCAATGAATTCAATGCGATTTCCCCTTTCGTCCTTACCGGCAAAATATGTGCTTGCCGATCGTCTTCACTTGCGGCCGCCCCCAAATCCATTTGCTCGTAGCGGTTTCCGGATTGAAATAATAAATCGAACCGCCGGTCGGGTCGTTGCCGCCGATCGCATCGAGCGCCGCGCGCCTGGAGGTGCTGTCCGGCGTAAGCCAGATTTGGCCGTCGGACACCGCCGTGAAAGCCCCCGGCTGGAAGATGACGCCCGACACCGTATTGGGGAATTGCGGGGATTTCACCCGATTCAATATCACCGCGGCGACGGCCACCTGGCCGATGTAAGGCTCCCCGCGCGCCTCTCCGTGGATGGCGTTGGCCATCAATTTAATATCGTTTTCCGACAATCCCTGGTGATTGGAAGCGCCGATATTCGTCGACGCCGCCTTGGCCGTTTCGGAAGCCGGTTCTCCCGGACGCCAGCTCCTGGTGGCATTCCACAGCTTCAGCTTCGTTTGCGGACCCGCTACGCCGTCCGTATGCATTCCGAATTCGGATTGGAACCATTTGACCGACTTTAGCGTGTTGGTTCCGAAATCGCCGTCGATCGCTCCGTGATAATATCCGAGAAATTTCAATCTGCCCTGCAACTCGCGGACGTCCGCTCCCGCCGCGCCGTAACGAATCGTATTCTGGCTGAAGGTTTCCTTCATATATAGGCTTTGTTTTAACTCGTAGGCCCCGGACAAAAATAAAATCATACAAAACGCGATCAGCACCCATTTGTATTTCATCCTGGTTCAACCTTTCTCATCGTGATGTCCTGCAGACTTATTATGAGAAAAGCCAAACCTTTTTATCCCGGAGGCGCACTTTCATTTACATCCGTTCGCTGCGACGTTCACTGCGAGCTGGCGCGGTTTTCATGATACTGCTCCAGCGTGATCATCACCTCGCGCGGCTTGCTGCCCTCGTACGGCCCGATCAGGCCCGCCGCTTCCATCGAATCGATCAAACGGGCCGCCCGCGTATAGCCGACTCTCAATCGGCGCTGCAGCAAGGACACGGAAGCCTGCTTGGCTTCCAGCACGATTTGCACCGCCTGCTCGAACAGCGGATCGCGGTCTTCCGACTCCTCCTCCGGCTGGTCGTCTACCTCGGGCACGATATCCTCGTGGTAGGCCGCTTGCTCCTGCGAGCTGACGAAATGCACGACCGATTCCACCTCCTGGTCGGAGAGAAATGCGCCCTGCAGCCGAATCGGCTTGGACGCGCCGACCGGCAAAAACAGCATATCCCCTCTGCCCAGCAGTTTTTCCGCCCCGCCGGAATCGAGAATGGTGCGCGAGTCGACCGACGACGAAACGCCGAAAGCGATGCGCGAAGGGATGTTTGCTTTGATCAGGCCGGTGATGACGTCCACCGAGGGCCTTTGCGTGGCGATAATCAGATGAATGCCCGCGGCGCGGGCCATCTGAGCCAGACGGCAAATCGAATCCTCCACGTCCTTCGCCGCAACCATCATCAAATCCGCCAATTCATCTACAATCACCACGATGAACGGCAGCAGCTCTTCCCCGTTTCTTTCCCGAACCGCATTGTATCCTTCCATATTGCGCGTGCCGGATTTGGCGAATTGCTCATAGCGCTTCTCCATTTCGACGACGATTTTTTTCAGGGCAAGCGAGGCCCGGCGCGGATCGGTAACCACCGGCGCCAGAAGGTGGGGGATCCCGTTGTACACATTCAACTCGACCATTTTCGGATCGATCATCAAAAACTTGACTTCATCCGGCCTGGATTTATACAGAATGCTGGTGATGATCCCGTTTATACAAACGGATTTCCCCGATCCTGTGGCCCCCGCCACGAGCAAATGCGGCATCTTCGCCAAATTCCCGACGATCGGCTGACCGGAAATATCCCGGCCGAGCACGATCGATAATTTGGACGATGCTTCGTGGAAGGCGGAGCTTTCCATGACCTCCCGCATGGTGACCAAGGAAACCTCCGTGTTCGGGACCTCGATCCCGATCGCCGCTTTGCCGGGAATCGGAGCCTCCATCCGAATATCTTTCGCGGCCAAAGCCAGGGCAATGTCATCCGTCAGGCCGACGATGCGGCTGACCTTGACGCCGACGTCGGGCTGAATCTCATACCGCGTCACCGCGGGGCCCCTCACCACTTCGATGACCTTCGCCCTTACCCCGAAGCTTTCCAAAGTGGCCTCCAGCTTCCGGGCGTTCGCCTTATAATCAAGATATTCCCCATTTTTGCCGGACGACACCGGTTTCTTCAACAAATGAAACGCGGGAAGCCGGTAAGGCTTCGCAGGCGCTTTCTCCTCCGCTCCATCCGCTTTGTCCGCGTCGCTTGCCCATTCGTCGGCCGAAAGCGGTTCATCGGCAGCATCGCCAAACCCGCCGGCCTCCGGCGGCCGCCCCGGCTCATCCCGATGGTCATGGAAATCGCGAATGACCGGGGGATGATCCGGGTCCGCATCGGTCCCCGCGGGATGGTAAAGCACATCGGACAGCCCGTCTTCCTCCGCTTTGCCCGACAAGGGATTTTCCGGTTCTTCCTCTTCTTCCTCAAAGTCGCCTCGTTCGCCCCCGCGCTCCTCATCCTTCTGAAACAATTGGAACAACAGCGGCTTTTTCCGCTTTTCCACGCGGTCGGGGCCGAAATCCTCCTGCTCGTCGGCCTCCTGATCCGGCGGAAGCTGCCGCGCTTGCGACGAGGCTGAAGACCGGCGGCTTTGCGCGGGACGGGCGCTCCACTTGCGGCGCAGCAAATGGAACATTTCGGCCGCTTCCTTTTTAAACCGCGACAACATCAGGCGGACGATCCGATTGATTTTTCTCCCCATCTCCACGTAGGAAAGGCCGGTCACCAACATGATTCCGATGGCGAACAAAGCGAAAACGATCAGCTTGGAACCGACGTTGCTGAACAGGAAAAAGAAGCAGCCATAAAGAATGGCGCCGACCAACCCGCCGCCCAGCCAGCGCTCGTATTCGTTCAAATCAATTTGATGCTTGGCCAATTCGGTTATATTTTCTATCGGCTGATTCATAATTTGCGCGGCGGTAAATTCCGCTGCCGGTTCGATTTTCTGGAACAATTGCAGTTGGAACAAAATCAGAAAAGCGCAGACAAGCAAAAGCAGGCCGGTTTTTTTGGCCGACCACTTTCTGGGCCAGTCCCTCCTAATCATCACGTGCAACCCGATATAAATGAACACTAAAGGAATTACAAAATACAGTTGTCCGGCGAGAAAGAAGCAAATCAGGCTCAAGGCGTGGCCGACGCTGCCCATTCCCGGCAACGTGCCTTGGCCGGCCAGGGCGATCACGGAAAAGATCAGAATGATAATGCCGTATACTTCGTATTTGATCGTGGAAGATTGTTTCCTTTTCCTTCTTCTTTTGGCCAAAGCCCACACCCCCGAGGACATTATACCACATCTTTCCTTGCGGAGTCATGCGGGAGCGGACGCGCCGGCGGAGGGCCGGAACGTTCGTCGGGACCGCAAAGTTCACCTTCCTTTCACAAAAAGATTGAGTTTTCAACATTTTAAGTTATAATTTTTCTCATATGGGCATATTTCTACAGGTACATTTCTACGGACGTATACATTTCTATGGGCATATTTCGCTATGGAAAGGTTTTCCCGTTATCGCGGATTCGCGGCGGACAGCATCGGATGGTTTCCACGTGACGGGGAGCATCGGATGTTTTCACGCAATTTGGAGGTTAGCCGGCCTTTCCGAATGAAATTACTGCAAAAGTGCATTTATTTTTGCTCACCGAATGCTCAGGAGATCAAATACCTGCAAAAATACAGGTATTTTGGGCATCCATACCGAAATGAAGCGGAATGCGTTGAAATACCTGCATAAAAGCAGGTATTTCGCAAAATGCCTGCTGTTGCCTACGAATAGATGCACTTTTGCAGTAATTCAAAAATTCCGGCAGTCTTCCGAGGATCCATCGTTTAGCAAACTGGATAACGCTCGCTATCCGCTGCTCTTTCCGGCTTCGAATAGGACAGCGAACGGGGAAAACATTATTTGCTCGAAATCGATGTGACCCGGGATTGTCCGTACATCCTGTACCGTGTACCGTGTACCGTGTACCATACACCGTACACCGTGCACTGCTCATCAATCACTAATCACTATTTCATCATTCACCGCCACCATTCACTAATCACTATTCACCGTGAAAGTTCGGGGTTTGCACCGCCCGGCCAAATGATGCGATCCGGCAACCCGCGCGATGAAACGGATTCGCATAAAGAAGATAAGGAGAAACCATTCGTGAAAAAACTTGCCCCCTATTTGTTCGCAGCCATCGTCGCTATATTAGGACTCAGCATTTCCCCGCTGTATGTGACGCGCTACCCCACTTCCTATCAGGATCGGGTCGCGGTGTTGATGTACCATCATATCAGCGATCAAGCCAAAAGCTCCAACACGATTCCAAGCCGGTTGTTTCGCGATCAACTGACGCTGCTGCAGCGAAAAGGTTACCGTTTTATCAGTCTGGAGCAGTTTCGCTCTTATCTTTCCGGCGCCCCGGTGCCGGATAAAGCGGTGCTGGTTACCTTTGACGATGGATATGAGAGCTTTTATACGGACGCCTACCCGACGCTGAAGGAATTCAACATCCCCGCCGTTAATTTTGTCATCACCCGCGACCTCGAAATGAACAAACCGGGTTACATTACGCATTTAACCAAAGAGGAAATCAGGGAAATGGTGCTCGATCCGATCCCGTTTGATTTTCAATGCCATACGGACAACCTGCATCGACAGACCGCCGAAAAACCGAGCCACAGCTTCTTAACCGGCCCGCGAATCATCAACGGAGTGAAGCAATCGATGGCCGACTATGACCGCCAAGTGCTGGAGGATACCGCCGCCTGCACCGGAAAGCTAAGCGAGCTGTACGACGGGCAGCAAATTTTTTACGCTTATCCCTACGGCGCGCACAATGACCATTTGATCGATTTGCTCCGCCAATCCGGCATTCAATACGCCTTTACGGTGAGACAGGGATTGGCCGACCGGAATTCCCTGCCGATGGCGATTCCGAGAATCAACGCGGGCAGCCCCAAAATTACCCCCGAAAGCTTGTTGGACGTTATTCGTCAAAACATGTAACGAACCGCAAAAAAACGCTTGGCCCAACGTTAAAAAAGTGTGCTTGACCCGACGCTTGGTCCGACGATCAAAAAAGGCCGGTCCGCCAAACGGCGGAGCAGCCTTTTTCATGGAACGGGAAAACGCAGCTTGCCGCGGATTTCCCAGTGCGATTCAATTTTTTAAAGTGACTTGAAGTGCATGTTAGACTTCCATAATAATTGGCAGTATCATGGGTCTTCTTTTGGTTTGTTCGTATAAAAATCGTCCAAGGGCATCTTTCACTTGATTTTTAAGCATCGCCCATTCTTTTACATTTTCACTCATCAGCTTGTTCATCGTGTTCAACACAATCCGGTTCGCTTCCTCAAGCAGCGGTTCCGATTCGCGAACGTAAACAAAGCCTCTGGAGATGATATCCGGTCCGGATATCACCCTGCCTTCCTGCTTGTTCAGCGTAACCACAACAACCAAAATGCCGTCTTGCGACAGCAGTTTGCGGTCGCGCAAAACAATATTGCCGACATCCCCCACGCCCAAGCCGTCGATAAGCACGCTACCCGCTTGTACTTTGGGGCCTTTGTGAGCATGGCCGCCCTGAACCTCCACCGTATCGCCGATATCGTTCAGGAAAATATTTTCCTTGTCCACGCCCGTCGCCTCGGCCAGCGTGGCGTGCAAGCGGAGCATCCGATATTCGCCGTGAATGGGAAAGAAGAACTTGGGCTTCATGAAGTTGAGCATCAGCTTCAATTCTTCCTGGCTTCCATGCCCCGAAACGTGCACGCCGGATACCGATCCCGGGCCATAGATCACTTTGGCGCCCAAACGGAACAGTTCATCCACCGTACGGCTGACATACTTCTCGTTTCCGGGAATCGGGGTGGCGGCGATAATCACCGTGTCCCCCGGCAGGATGTCCACTTTGCGGTGCGTGGAACGAGCCATCCGGGTCAATGCCGACATCGGCTCGCCCTGACTGCCCGTCGACAAAATCGCCACCCTGTCGGCCGCCAATTTGTTGACTTCCTCCGGTTCGATCAGCATTCCGTCCGGGATATCAAGGTAGCCCAGCTCGGAAGCGATGGTCACCACATTGACCATGCTGCGGCCGATCACCGTCAACTTGCGGTTGGTATGCGCCGCCGCGTTGATGACCTGCTGAATTCGGTGGATATTCGACGCGAAGGTGGCAATCACCACGCGTTGCTCCGCCGCCCGAAACGCGTGAATCAATTCGACGCCAACGTTTCTTTCCGAAGGCGTATAGCCTGGCCGCTCTGCGTTTGTGCTGTCGGAGAGCAAAACCATGACGCCTTTCCTGCCAATTTCGGCCATGCGGTGGAAATCCGCATGCTGGTTGTTGACAGGCGTCTGATCGAACTTGAAGTCACCGGTGTGAACGATGTTGCCTTCCGGCGTCTCCAGGCAGATGCCGACAGAGTCGGGAATGCTGTGGTTGGTTCTGAAAAACGTCGCCGTCATCGATCCCAGCTTCACCTCGGAATCGCCGTTGATCAAAATCCGCTTCGTTTCACCGAGCAGATTGGCCTCCCTCAATTTGTTTTCCACCAGACCGAGCGTCAACCGCGTGCCGTAAATCGGCACGTTCAAGGTTTTCAACACGTAAGGCAGTCCGCCGATATGATCCTCGTGCCCGTGGGTAAGAAGAATCCCCCTTACCTTGTCCCGGTTTTCAACCAAATAAGTGATGTCCGGGATGACGATATCCACGCCCAGCATTTCTTCTTCCGGAAATTTCAGCCCTGCGTCAATGACCACAATATCATTTGCATATTGAACCACATACATATTCTTTCCAATTTCGCCCACGCCGCCAAGGGCAAAAATGATCACTTTTTCCTGATTATTATTTTTTTTTGGCAATTCAAATAAACCTCCTAATTTTTTGACGACGATTTATTACTACTCAAACCAATAAGAAACCGCACAAGTCACTTAACGTCATTATACATGATCGAAAACATAAAACACAAGCGGCAGCCCGCCCGCATTCAAAATCCCCCGGAATCACGCGGTTTCCCTCACGCCAGGACGACGATCACTATGAAGTAAGCCACCATCGTCGCAAGGCCGACCGGCAGCCCGATGCGCGCCCATTCCCTGCTCGAAATTTTCAACTTTCCGGCGGAAATGATATTCGGGATGTTGCCTGGGATCAACATGCCTCCGCTGATGAGCAAGCCCAATAAAATATCCCTGACGGCCGTCGTGCTCATCGCCGGGCTGATCTCGGCGGCGGTTAGCGTCGCGTTGTCCAATACGGCGGAAATCATATTGATCCAATACAGCACATACGGGCTTAAATCGAGCAAGTACATGCGGATCAACGGCTCGAAGCCGGCTCCCAGAAAAGTAAGCGCCATCACAAACAGATACACCTTCAACGTCCGGACAACGATCTCCCCATACGTTTCGTTCACTTTCCCGTCCGTCAAACCGGCACCGTTTTCCTTTGGCTTGACCATCAGCGCCGTGAATACGCCAAGAAGCACAACCCCGACTATGATATACCATCCCAGCAGTTCAAACAAAAAGAAAAAATGTTCGTTCAGCTTGCTCGTGGCGATCGTCGACAGCGGCTCGCCGACAGGGGTCAGCACCGCGCCCAGCCCGATGGAAAAACAAGCCATCACCACGACCAGCAGCTCGCTCTTGCGATCCAGCTTCAACGTGCTGACAATGGCGACCAGCACAAGCGCCGCGATAATGGCGGTAATGATGCTGGAAATCAGCCCCAGGACGATGACAATCAGCGCGAGAAACAGGCGGTAAGGGAGGATCCGGCTCAAAGCGGAAACCCCTTTCTCCAACGGGCGCGCCAACCATTTGAACAGCAGCCCGGCCGCCAACACCGCAAGCGAAATCATGATCGGATCTTTCAGACCGTGAATGACGAGCGACCGGCCGAACACCCCGCTGGTAAAAACAGCCGCAAGCCCCATCACAAATAGGAAAACCTCCAAATTGTGCTCCACTTTTTTCACCAGGAAAGGAAGAAACAAAACCAATGCCAAAATAAACAACAAACCCGCAATCATGTGTAAACAACCCCCCGAAAGTAAAATGTGTGCATCGAATCGTTGCGAATATAAACATTGTTTCCCAAATAAAAACAATGTATCACCCGCTTTTTTTACGTTTTGTATAGGAAAAAAAACGCAAAAAAAGCCTGCTTTGGCAGACTCCACCTTCTTGCAACGATATAAACTTATCTTCTTTTGTATTATATCCCCTTTAAAAGCGGATGTAAAGAATTAAATCGCGAGTTTGCGAATCAACTGCACCGCCCGGCTCATCTGATCCTCGCTTATTCTTTCCAGCGTCATGTAGGCCTTCGGCTTGTATTGCCGCGCCAGTTGCAAAAACAACGGATAGTTCAGGCGTCCTGTTCCTGCAGCCACGATCTCCAGGCCCCCTTCCGGCGACGGCTCGATATCTTTTGCATGCAAGCTTACAATGCGATCCCCCAGCAAGGCGAAGGCTTCCCGGATGACCTCATCCTGCCCGGCGAAGTTTTCTCCGGTTAAAATGTTGCAAGGGTCCAATACCACGCCAAGATGCCTGGACGGAAACCGTTCGATCACCTCCGCCATTTTCGCGGAAGAATCGATCAAATGGCGGTTGGCCGGCTCCAGGCCGATAAATATGCCCCATTTCTCCGCTTCCTCCACCAGTTCTCCGATCGCGTCATGCAACCTGCGCCGATCTTCCGAACGCGCGCTTTCCCGCTTGGGCACTCCCGTCTCGGTCGCCACAATCGACGCCCCGAAATGCCTCGCAAACCGGAGGTGCTCTTTGAACCTTTCCACATTCGCCCGCCATTGCGCAGGATCGGGGTCAATCAAATTGACGTAGCACCCCAGAACCGGAATCTTTACACCTTTCCTGTTGAACGCTTCGCCGATATGATCGGCCAACCCCGGACTTAATTTCCCCGGACCGCAATCCAAATCCGCAATCGCCTTGGACAGCGCCAATTGAACATAGGAAAATCCGCAGCCGGCCGTTTTGTCAACCAACTCGGACAGCGGCAATTTTCCGAAACAATGCGCCAATATCCCTATCGTCGTTTGCTTCTCCCTCTCCTGCTCCGCCCCGGCCATCTACTTGAACAACCTTTCGATCGCCTGCTCTTCTTCCGTGCTCGGGGGTACCAGCGGCAGCCTCAGCCCGCCTGTGTCGATGCCGCGAAGCCTGAGGGCGTATTTGACCGGCCCCGGGTTCGGGGAAACAAACATCCCTTTAAAAACAGGAAGAAGCTGCGCATGAAGCTCGGAAGCTTCCTTCACATTTCCGTCCAGGAACGTTTCGATCATCTCTTGAATTTCGTTGCCGATCACGTGGCTGCAAACGCTGACTACGCCGTGCGCGCCCAGGCAAAGCATGGGCAGGGTCAAATCGTCGTCGCCGCTGTACAGCCTGAAGCTTTCCGGGGTGCCGTCGATGATCCGCGTAATTTGATCGGTATCGCTGTGCGCTTCCTTCAAAGCCACGATATTCGGTATGTCGGAAAGCCGGATCACCGTCTACGCCTGGATGTTGATTCCGGTTCTTATCGGAATATTGTACAGCATGATCGGAAGCTCCGTGTGTTCGGCGATGGTTTTAAAATGACGGTACAATCCTTCCTGGTTGGGCCGGCTGTAGTAAGGGGCGACCAACAAGATGCCGTCCGCTCCGGTTTCCGCCGCTTTCTTCGTCAGGTGAACCGAATGAGCCGTGTTGTTGCTCCCGGTTCCGGCGATGATTTTGCAGCGTCCGGCCGCGCGGCGAACGGAGAACTCGAACAATTCCAGCTTTTCCTCATCAGACAGCGTCGGAGACTCCCCCGTCGTTCCGCAAATGACCAGGCTGTCACTGCGCTGCTCGTCAATTAAATAATCGATCAGTTTCCCCGTTTGCTCCCAGTCAATTTGCAATTGCCCGTCAAACGGAGTCACCATGGCGGTAATGACCCTTCCGAAGTCCATATCTTGCCTCCTCCTTATCCCTTGACGATATATTCGGCGATTTGCACGGCATTCCAGGCGGCGCCCTTCAGCAGATTGTCGGAAACGACCCAGAAATTCAACGCTTGCGGGTGGCTCAGGTCTTTTCGCAATCTTCCGACGAACACTTCCAATTTGCCGCTGGCATTCGTAGCCAAAGGATAGATTTGCCGCTCCGTGTCGTCTTCCACCACGATGCCCGGAGACGCGGAAAGCAGCTCCTTCACCTCATTCAAGTCAAACTCGCGATCCAATTCGACGTACACCGATTCGGAATGGCCGTAAACCACCGGAACGCGCACGCAAGTGGCCGTCACTTGAAGCGATTCGTCGCCCATAATTTTTTTGGTTTCGCGGATCATTTTCATCTCTTCGTTGGTAAACCCGTTATCCCAAAATTTATCGATTTGGGGAATCGCATTAAACGCGATTTGATGCTTCACAGGCAGCGAAGACACCGGCAAAATATCCGGCTCAACCCGATTTCCCGCCAGCACATCGCCGGATTGTCTGTTCAGCTCGAGGATCGCCTGGCTGCCCGCTCCGGAAACGGCTTGGTAAGTGGAAGTGATGATTCTCGATATTCCGTATCGATCATAGAGCGGTTTCAACGCCACCACCATTTGAATCGTCGAACAATTCGGGTTGGCGATAACCCCCTTGTGCTCGCGAATCTTCTCCAGATTGACTTCCGGCACGACCAGCGGCGTGTCGGGGTCCATCCGGAACGCGTTGGTATTGTCTATGCACACCGCCCCGCTTCTCACCGCGCAAGGCACCAATTCCGTGCTGATGGAACCGCCCGCGCTGAACAAGGCGATATCGACCCCTTCGAAGCTGTCCGGGGTCGCTTCCTCGACCGTGACCGGCTCCCCCTTGAACGGAATTTGCTTGCCCGCGGAACGCGGCGAAGCCAATAGTTTAAGCTGACGAACGGGGAAATTTCGCTCCTGCAGCAGCCCCACAATTTGTTCGCCGACCGCTCCCGTCGCGCCCACTACCGCAACGTTAACCAACTTTTGTTCTGACATCTTGTTCTTCCCCTTCATTCGTTTAAATTGCTGATTCAGCTTCCCTTGCTACCGATATCTGAATCTTTCAATAATTAACGGTTGTATTTGCTTTCCTTCGAGCGCCCATTCGCAAGTTTCCATGATCAGATCCATTCGGGCCACAAGGGAATTCGCCTTGTTCTCCGGCGCATCCTGCCCGAACGGCACGAAATAAATATTTTTCGTGATCAGCAATTTGGCAATGTTGGAGGCATTCAAACCGAGCCCGTCATTGGTTGAAATAGCCAACACCAGGGGCCGTTGATTGCGCATCTGTCCTTTTGCCGCCATCAGCACCGGACTTTCCGTCAAGGCGTTGGCCAATTTGCTGGTCGTGTTCCCGGTGCACGGAGCGATGGCCAATACGTCCAAAAGCTTGGAAGGGCCAAGCGGCTCAGCATCTACAATTGAGGATATAATATCACTCCCCGTTATATCTTTCAACTGTTTTCGCCAATCTTCGGATTTGCCAAACCGCGTATCCGTCGTCATCAATGTATAGGAAACGATCGGAACCACACGGGCTCCGGCGGTTACGAAACGTTGAATTTGCGGCATCACCTCCGCAAAGGTGCAATGCGAGCCCGTCAACGCGAATCCGACTGTCTTTCCGTCCCAGTTCATTGCGCATTCCTCCGCTTTCTCATTTCTTCCCCTATCAACTGGTGCAGCGTATTCGCAATAATGCGCCCAGCCGTTTGGGGAGCGACAATTCCGGGCAATCCGGGGGCGAGCAAAGCTTTCATGCCCCTTCTCTCCGCAAACCGGAAATCGGTCCCGCCCGGTTTGGAAGCCAGATCGATGATCACCGTCCGCTGCGGCATGCGGGCAATCACTTCCGCCGTGACGATCATGGCGGGAACGGTATTAAACAGCAGATCCAGATCGGACACCTCGGACGGCAGCCGCCCGGTATAAAACGGATTCAGCCCCATTTCCCAGGCCCGCGCGAAATGATCGTCGCGGCGCACGCCGATTTTCACCTCCGCGCCCAGCCCCTTCAATGCCCTGGCCAGCGTTATCCCCGTTCTGCCCATGCCCAACACCATGCAGCGCGAGCTGTGAAGCGTCATTACCGTATTTTGAATGGCCATCATGATCGCGCCCTCCACCGTGGGGATCGAATTGTAGATGGCCACGTCGTCGCGATCGAACAATTCGACGAGCTCGATATGCTCCTCGGCGCACAGCCGTTTCAGGTAAGGCTTTCCCATTCCCGTATACACCTTGGCGTGCTTCGGCAAAACGGCGATATGCTCGCCCGTAATCCGCAGATCGATCGATGAAAAAACAGACTCCACCTTGCCGGCGTCGTCTGTTCCGACCGGAGGCAGGATCAGCGCATCCGCCCGGCTCAAATTCTCCGGGGCAAGCTCGGCTTTCCTGACGCCCGTGTACGATTCCTTCAAGTTGTCGAAGCCGATCAATGTGATGGCGGCATCCGTCTCGGAAAATTTTCGGATCACTTCCATTTGCCTCGCATCTCCGCCAATCAGCGCAACATGCGTTCCGGACAGCATCAAGTTTGTCACCTTGACCACCCTCTCCGCCTTCTTACTTGATCATTTTATGCCGCGGCCCATGAATGGTTACAAAAGCGGAGGCGGACCGGGGCGGGCAAGCGGGCGCTCTCCCATCAAGCAACGGGAGGTTGGAAGGGCATTGTTGGTGTTTCCGGCGTTTTCCCATGCTCAGGGCATGAGTTATCTGGACGCCACGAAGCCGGCCCGCTTGGCTTTCATGCCACAAAGTCGGCCTACTTGGTTTTCCTGCCACGAAACCATCCACCGATTCCATCAAGCCACACACGAAACTCTAAAATGTGGTAAAAAAGCGGTGCGGGGCTTGAGCATGGATGGGAGAAACATCGGCGCTCGCCGTTGTCCGTGGATTTCTTCCCCAAAAACCGCAAATTCGGGAAATCGACGGATAACGGCGATCGACAATCCATGCGGAAGCCCTTTGCCACTTATTTTTCACTTTATTTATGAAATCATATAAAATAAAGAAAATTGGAGGTTGATTAGCGGGCGTCCTTTTTCGATGCGCTGTCGTGTGGTGATGCTAGATTGCATGCGGGGATGGGCCCGGAGACGTCGGAGCCTGCAAAAATGTACCTTTTGCGATTCCGGACCATACGCCGTCGGCATTTCGGGGCCGTTCGATGCCAAAACCTGCAAAAGTGCATCTTTTTACGCCCTGTTTCGGGCGCCAAGGGGAAATTCCTGCAAAAATGCAGGTATTTCCGGGTCGAACGCCATAATCGGGGGGCCGAGGGCAGAATACCTGCACTTTTGCAGGAATTTGCTCCAGCATATCGTCCGTGAAGAAAATAGATGCACTTTTGCAGGAATTTTAACCCGGAAGGTTAAAAACCAGCCCGCTTTCAGATCGAATAGGTCCAAGCTTTGCACGATCGATTCCACGGTCCGGTGCGCATTCCATCTTTGCCTAAAAAGTGTGATGCAGAAGAAGGCCATGCGGGGGATGGAAGCGGTTTTTTGCGGCGTCGGAAGCAGGCTTTTTGCAAGGTTGGAAGCGGTTTTTTTGCGGGGTTAAAAGCGGTTTTAAAGAAACGGAAGCGTTCGCCTTTGTCCGTCCATTTCTCTCGCAAAAGACGGTGAAATCGGAAAATAGGCAGGCAACCAGGAGCGGAATCCATGCCCCAGCGCGAAGCTGCCTATTCTTCACCACACTTCCAACGCTATATGATCTTAATGCACCGGATCAATACCCGGTGTGTCCAAACCCGCCCTGACCCCGTTTCGTTTCCGCAAGCTCGTCCACCTCTTCGAACTCCACTTCGGGCACCAGTTGAAACACCATTTGGGCAATGCGCTCGTTTCGCCCGATGGCAAACGGCTCCTGCCCCAGATTGATCAACAATACTTTCACTTCTCCGCGATAGTCGGCATCGATGGTTCCCGGCGAATTCAACGCCGTAATGCCGTGCTTCAACGCGAGCCCGCTGCGCGGCCGAATTTGCGCCTCCATGCCCGCCGGCATGCCGATCGAGATCCCCGTCGGAATCAGCGCGCGCTGCCCGGGATTTAGCGTAACCGGCTCTTCCACGGCCGCATACAGATCGAATCCGCTGGCCAGCTCCGACATCCGCTGCGGCAGCTTCACCTGCTCCGCGCCGGGCAGGCGTTTAATTTGAACTTTGAACAACAAAGGGACCCCTCCTAAAATGAGTTAAAGCCCGATCCGATTGGCCCACCATCGAAAGGGCAAAAGAATGCGAGAAGATGTCCTGAATCAGCGTACGGATATCTTCGGGCGACACCGCTTCTATTTTTCGAACCACCTGATCCAACGTATCGTGCCTTCCCAACATCAATTCATTTTTGCCGTTGCGATTCATCAGACTGCCGCTGCTTTCCAGCCCGAGAATCAGACTCCCCTTGAGCTGCTGCTTCCCTTTGGCCAGCTCACTTTCGGACATCCCGTTGACCACGAAGGATTCCAACACGTCCATGGTCACCTTCAACACCTCCTCCGTCTGTTTCGGGGCGGATCCCGCGTAAATGGTGAACAACCCGCCGTCGATATGGGACGAATGGTAGGAATAAATCGAATAAGCCAGGCCGCGCTTTTCACGGATTTCCTGAAACAGCGAGGAGCTCATGCCTCCACCGATCGCGTTATTCAACAAAATCATCTGGTACAACCGCTCGTCCTGCAACGAACAGCCGGGAAGGGAAAGACAAAGGTGATTTTGCTCCGTTTTTTTGCCGTGAAACAACCGATTGGCGAAATAATCCGCCGGCTGGACCGGGACAGGCCGGCCGTGATGCCGATAGCCGCCGAAATGGCGCTCGATCAGTTCGACCGCCGAAGAATCGATATGGCCCGCGAGGCTGATCACCGTATTTTCCAAAAAATAATGCGACTTCATATACTCCCGCAAATCGTCCGGCTCAAACCGCTCCAGATTGGGCTCCGTTCCCAAAATGGAGTATCCGAGCGGATGGTCGCCGTAAGCCGCTTTGGCCACCAGATCGTGCACCAGATCGTCCGGTGCGTCTTCATACATTGCGATTTCTTCCAAAATGACGCTTTTTTCTTTTTGAAGCTCTTCCGGGTCGAATTTCGAATGAAAAAACATATCGGCCAACACGTCCACCGCAATGGGGAGATGCTCATCCAGCACCTTGGTGTAATAACACGTATATTCCTTGGTTGTAAAGGCGTTCACATTGCCGCCGATGCCGTCGAAAATCTCGGCGATCTCCTTGACGCCGTATTTTTCCGTCCCTTTAAACAGCATATGTTCAATCAGGTGGGATATCCCGTTCGTAGACTCGTTTTCGTTTCTTGAACCGACCTTGACCCAAACTCCGAACGCCACGGAGCGGGAAGCGGGGATTTCCTCCATCACCAACCGTATTCCATTGCCAAGCTGAACCTTATTCACGTATCAACCCCCTCCCACTCATACTATCAAAAATCAGACCACGCCTCAATATTCGGGATGCGTTTCGAAGAGATCAGTTCGCTGACCGTTCCCAACGCCAGCCCTTTGCCCTTGATCGCGGCAATCATCGGCTGCAGCGCCGCGGCGGACGAGGAGGTCGGATGCATCAAAATCAGCGAACCCGGCTCCACTCGCTGCGCGACCTTCTGAACGATCGACTGCGGCGCCGGATGCTTCCAATCGAGCGTGTCCATCGTCCATAAAATCGTCCGCAATCCCAGTTGATGGGCGATGTCCACCGTCTCCGCGTCGTAGTCCCCGGAAGGGGGCGCGAACAGCGTATTATGTACGGACAGTTGTTCCAGCAAACGCTGTGTGCGAACGATTTCCTGCGTGGCATGCGCGCGGTCCAGACGGCTCATGTCGGGATGCGAATAAGCGTGGTTGGACAGCTCATGCCCCTGCTTGAGCAGTTCTTCCGCCCGGGCCCGATTCCGGCTCAGCCAAGTGCCGTCCAGAAAAAAAGTGGCGTGCACCCGATTCTCATCCAGCGTTTTCAGAATCGAATCCAGAAACTCGTCTCCCCAGGCCACATTGATCATAATCGACACCATCGGTTTGCGCGGGTTGCCTTTGTAGATCGGTTGAGGAGGCAGGTCATCCAACGTAATCCGCGGTTCAACCTCCCGGAAAACCCAGGGAATGCTTCCGTCTTTCATCGATTGGGAGGCCAACCGGTACGTTTTATCCACATCCACTTCCAGGCCGTTGTAGCCGGGGATCGCCTTCCAAACCCGGTCGATTTTGGCGTTGACCGCCGGGACTTCCAATGGCTTCGCTCCCCGTTGGATACGCTCCAATAATTCGACGTTCCGTTCGGCATTATTGTTCCCTGAATTTCCCGAATCAAGCGAAACGATCCAAAGAAGCAATAAAAAAAACAAAACAGCCGCAAACCAGACTGTTTTTCTTCGCATAGGATCTCCCCCCACTTCAAGCATCCTCATGTACAGGATATGAAAAGGGGGACAGGTTTAGAACTCGGCCGCGGCTCAAACGCGGTTTCAGGACTTGGCGGAAACCTGTTGAGCCAGCACCGCTTTTCGGGACAGATTGATGCGCCCTTGTTGGTCGATTTCCGTAACTTTAACCGTGATCGTATCTCCCAGGGAAAGCACGTCTTCCACCTTGGCCACGCGTTCGGTCGACACTTGGGAAATATGAACCAGGCCGTCTTTGCCGGGCAGGATCTCGACAAACGCGCCGAATTTCTCGATCCGTTTGACCGTTCCCAGATACGTTTCTCCGACAACAACCTCGCGCACCAAATTCTCGATGATCTGCCTTGCTTTTTCGTTCATCTCGGAGTTGGAGGAAGCAATGAACACCCGGCCATCCTGCTCGATATCGATCTTCACGTTGGTCTCTTCGATAATCTTGTTGATGATTTTGCCGCCGGGTCCGATGACATCGCGAATCTTGTCCGGATTAATCTGCATCGTGACAATTTTCGGCGCATAAGGCGACAACTGATTCCGGGGCTCCTGGATCGTTTGCAGCATTTTGGAAAGGATGAACATTCTGCCTTCCCTGGCCTGCGACAAAGCTTGTTCCAAAATTTCCCGGCCGATGCCCTTGATCTTGATATCCATCTGGATTGCGGTTACTCCCGCCGCGGTTCCGGCCACTTTGAAGTCCATATCGCCCAAATGGTCTTCCATGCCTTGAATATCCGTCAAAATCGTGTAATGCTCCCCGTCCTTGATCAATCCCATCGCCACTCCGGCCACCGGCGCCTTGATCGGCACGCCCGCATCCATCAACGCCAGCGAGCTGGCGCAAATGCTCGCCTGGGAGCTCGAGCCGTTGGATTCCAACACTTCGGATACCAATCGAATCGTATACGGGAAATCCTCTTCGTTTGGAATGACCTTCTCCAGCGCTCTCTCGCCCAACGCTCCGTGGCCGATTTCCCTGCGGCCCGGGGCGCGCAGCGGCCTCGCTTCGCCTACGCTGAACGGCGGGAAATTGTAATGGTGCATGAAGCGTTTGGAATCTTCCAGATCGATGCCGTCCAAAATCTGCACGTCGCCCAACGCGCCGAGCGTACAGACGCTTAACGCCTGGGTTTGCCCGCGGGTAAACAATCCGGAACCGTGCGTTCTCGGCAGCAGGGAAATATCGCAATCGATCGGACGAATTTCCGTCAATTCCCTTCCGTCCGGCCGCACCTTATCGTGCGTGATCAACCGGCGCACTTCATCCTTGACAATATCGTGCAGCGTTTCATGCACATCGCCCATCCATTCGGGCGTTTCCGCATAGACCTCGCTGAAATGGGCCGCCGCTTCTTCGCTGATCCGGTCGATTTCATCCTGACGGGCATGCTTTTCAGGGATGCGCACCGCTTGAACCAGCTTGTCCTCCGCGTAATTGCGAACATCGGTGCGGACCGTTTCGTTCACCGCGCGAAGCTTAACTTCCATTTTCGGCTTGCCCGCTTTTTCGATCAATTGCGTTTGAATTTCAACGATTTGCTTGATCTCCTCATGGCCGAACATGATCGCTTCCAGCATCACTTCTTCCGGCACTTCGTCGGATTCGGCCTCAACCATCATGACCGCGTCCCTCGTACCTGCAACGACCAAATAAATGTCGCTCGCCTTCACTTGTTCCACGGACGGATTCACAACGAATTGGCCGTCCACCCGTCCGACCACCACGCCGCCGACCGGTCCGTCAAACGGAACGTCGGATATGCCCAGGGCGGCCGAGGTTCCGATCATTGCGGCTATTTCCGGAGAGCAATCCTGATCCACGCTCATCACCAGATTGACGATCTGCACGTCGTTCCGGAATCCTTCGGGGAACAGCGGGCGAATCGGGCGGTCCGTCAAGCGGCAGGCCAAAATGGCTTTTTGGCTCGGCCTTCCTTCCCGTTTAATAAACCCGCCGGGGATTTTGCCGACCGCATACAATCTTTCCTCATAGTTGACCGTCAGCGGAAAAAAGTCGAGGTCTTTCGGTTCCGCGGAGGCGGTTACAGTGCACAGTACTACCGTATCGCCATAGCGCACGGTCACTGCGGCGTTGGCTTGTTTGGCCAATCGGCCGGTCTCCAGAACGAGACGCCTGCCGCCGAGATTCATTTCAACTTGTTGTTCCATGTAGCCCTCCTAATATTTGATGAAGAAAGATGGAAAAGAAACATGCGCGCCACACTTTTAAAAGTGTGGTGAAAAAGCGGTGCAGGGATGGGGCATGGGTTGGAGAAACGCCAGTGGTCGCCTTTG